>NZ_ATVV01000011.1:0-125332 GCF_000420905.1 Butyrivibrio sp. AD3002
ATTACCTTCAAGCGCGACGGCAATACGGTTATCTCGACCACCGAGGTCCTGGGACTGTTCATCAAGAACAAGACCACCCTCAAGGAGGACTGCGACAAGCTCTACGCAGCTATTACGGGAGATATCTGCGCAATTACGAATGTACGGGTGAATCCCTGACAAAGCCTTCCCCCTCTGGGGGCGCTCGACGTCCGGGGTTGCTACTCGTCCGGGGGACGAGTGCTTAGCAACGACCGGAGTGGAACGTAGACCGTCGGTTCAGCGCGGACCGAAGCGGAGCGAAGACAGGTGGCACGAAGTGCCGGATGAGGGGAATCTCTTAAATATCTCTAAAATTCGGTAAGAATATCTAAAGTCGATAATTTTTAGCAATAAATCAGCTAAAATATTATCATGGAAAAACAAATCACAGAGCATGTCATAAGCAAATTTGATACCGCTTTGGAGCAGGGCTGGGTAGAAGTATACTTCCAGCCTGTTATTCGTGCGCTCACGGGAAGGCTCTGTGGTATGGAGGCTCTGGCGAGATGGAATGATCCACAGTGGGGAATGCTTGCTCCCTTCAGGTTTATAAAGCCATTGGAGGACAATAAACTCATCTACAAGCTGGACGCCTATGTGGTGAGGGAAGTCTGTAGGATATTGAGCGAACGCATTGCAAACAAGTTGCCGGTGGTTCCTGTTTCCATCAACTTTTCACGCCTGGATTTTGTGATGTGTGACATGTTCGAGTCTGTGGAAAATGCGATTAAGGATTATGACATTCCCAGAGATTATATTCATATTGAGATAACAGAGAGCGTCTTCGTATCGGATGAGGGCTCTCTTCATGATGTCATAGATAAGTTCAGAAAAGCGGGCTACGAAATCTGGATGGATGACTTCGGAAGTGGATACTCTTCGCTTAACCTCCTGAAGGACTACGATTTTGACATGCTGAAAATCGATATGAACTTCCTTACATCTTTTACCGAGAAATCCAAGGCGATTCTGCGCTCGACCGTGGCTATGGCCAAAGACATAGGAATTAAAACGCTGGCAGAGGGCGTTGAGACAAAGGAACAGTTCGAATTTCTCAGAAACATCGGCTGTGAGCAGATCCAGGGCTACTATTTCGGAAAGCCAAGTCCCATAGAGGATACATTGACACTCCTTGGAGAAAAGAGCGTTAAGATTGAAAGGCGTGAGTGGAGACATTTTTATGAAATTGCCGGCATTCATGTAAAGGATACGGATATTCCGCTTGAAATAATCGAGGATGACGGCGAGACTTTCCATACTTTATTTGTGAATAAGGCTTATTTGGAACAGGTATTTCATGACTTTGAGGGCGAAACGACTCCCGAGGAAATTGACAGAAAACTATATTCACCGGGCACACCGCTTCTTGGAAAATACAGGGAGTTCGCAAATACCATAGAGAAAAGCTCAAATATTGAGACTTTTTATTACACAGATAACGGATACTATCTGCGTTTCAGGGCTAAGTGCCTCGCATCGCATAACGGACATCATATAATTAGGGGCTCGATTATAAACATAACACTCGACCAGAATACCAGCGAGAGAGACAGACTCGACAGCAAGATCAGGGAACTGAATCGTCTGTTTGAGGTGGTTGATTTGGTAAATATTGAGACCAATATCATAGCACCTCTGCTGGGGAGATTTAAGTATCTTGATAGTGCCACCTATGTTTATTCTGATATGAAGAAGGCTATCATCCTTTTCGTAGAGTCGGTCATTTACGCTCCCGAGAGACAGGATTTCTTAAAATTCATGGATATTGAGACTTTAAGGGAGAGGGTGGAGAGCAGCAAAAAGGGATACATTGAGAAAATATTCAGAATTAAACAGCCTGATGGAACCTTCAAGAGGAAAAACGTGATCGTCATGATGGTTCCGGGAGCCGGAGGAAATGAGTTTCTTATTTGTTATAAGACAGTACCCGATGAGATATCCAAGATACTGGATGGTCTCACAGCTTCTGCGCGCTCACTTGTCGATAAGTATCTTGCTGACAGCGGAGCAATAACATACTCTGAGCTCTGGGAAAATATGATATGGGATTCTTCCATCAAGTTTTTCTGGAAGGACAAAAATCGCAGATTTCTTGGTGCGAGCCAGTCATTCCTCGATTTTTACGGTCTTAGATCTGTTGAAGAAATAGTCGGAAAAACCGACGAGGACATGCAGTGGCATGTTGATGAAGACCCTTATATGAACGATGAGTTTGACGTTCTGGAAAACGGTGCGAAGGTGATTGACGTTCAGGGACAGTGCATTGTCTCAGGAGTTGTGCATGAGATCACCTGTCAAAAGATGCCGATTTACAGAAATGGTAAGATAGTTGGTCTGGTGGGCTTTTTCCAGGATAGGGATGAGGAGCTCTACAGGCTTGAAAAGATTGCCATTCCTTCAAATGTGGACAGCGTAACCGGACTTATGAATGCAAAAGGTATTTTCATAAGTACGACGGAGTATGCCGTTCAACATGCGGATAAGGGTAAAAACTACGGACTTATCCTTCTTCGTAATACAAAGTATCAGCGAATACTGTCAACCTATGGTCAGGATGTATCCAATAAGCTTCTCTTTGAGATAGGCCGGAAGATCGTTAAAGTTACCGGACAGACCTGCGCTGTTGCAAGGACGAAGGAGAGCTACTTCGCGATACTTACTTACGTCAAGACCAGGGAAGCGCTGGAATATTTAGCCGGTGAGGTGAAGAAAAACGTTGAGGGAATCAATGCTGTCGACGGCAATAACGTCACCGTTATGGTCAATGTGGGTATGGCTCTTAGAAGCGATGAGGGCGTCACGGACGAGAACATATATATCAAAGCACTTGAGGAGTGCGACGGAAATCTCTGACAGGGGAGGCATTTTTTGATATAGTATAAGAAGCATTTAAAGCCTTCCTCTTGGGGGAATGGAAATATTAAAGCCTTCCCCTTGGGGGCGCTCGACGTCCAGGGGACGTCGGTCCAGCGCGGACCGGAGCGGAGCGTAGACAGGTGGCACGAAGTGCCGGATGAGGGGACCGCCACTTCAATATATTACAACATATGAATTACTAACTTTGGAGGAAACGGTATGAATAAGTATGCTATACGAAGGGGTATCGCCATAGGCATGGTATGCTCTATGGCTTTTTTATGTGCTTGCGGCAAAAAGAAGGAGGATGCTCCTAAGGATACTGTGCAGACTAAGGCACAGATTGACAAGGACCATATTTTTACCATGGATGATATGGAACTTCCGATGGAGGGTGACTACGGCGTAAGCAAATGCTGCACCACAAAAGATGGTTTATATGTGCTTGCAACCACATACGGAGAAGAATCGGAGACAAACAAACTTTTCAAGGTGTCCTTCGAGACCGGTGAGGCTGAAGAAATCGAGATCGGTGATGATGACAATTCTTACTTCGACAACATGACCTGTGATGAAGATGGGAACATCTATATTATAAAGAGCATCTGGAATGATGAAGAAGAGGAGGAGTCATCAGAGGATTCACAGGATGAAGAGACCTCTTCCGACTACCATCTTGTTAAGCTGTCACCTGCAGGCGAGGTGCTTTTTGATGTACAGCTTCTGGAGGAAGACTTAAAGGAATACGTTCAGTCCTTAGTCTTTGTTAAGGGCGAGGGCGTCATGACCTGCTGCAACGGTAATATTTCGCTCTATGATATGAAAACCGGTGAGGGAAAGCATATCACAACAAGAGATAAGAACGACGACTATTATTACGGCAGTCTCTTTGCATCAAAAGATGGCACTGTCTATCTCTCAGAGGATGAATGGGATGATAACAGCAGAAGCATCCTGAATAAATATAATCCGCAGACAGGGACTTTTGATAAGGATGTATCGCTTCCCGACAACATTTATGCATCCAGTCTGTATGCCGGCAATTCTTATGATTTTTATACATCAGATCGTGGTAACATCGAGGCATTCAATCTTGGGGATGAGAAGACAACGCTCATTTGCGATTTTACTGCCTCGGATATAATGACAGAATACATCAGTTATATTGCTGAAGCCGGCGAGGGAAAGCTCTTTGTGATAAATAGTACTGATTACGGATATGGCAAACTCGCCTGTATGAACAAGGTGGAGCCGTCCGAAGTTACTGACAAAGAGATTCTTACGATCGGAACAACCTTTGTGCCGGAAGCAGTCAGAAAACAGGTTGTACAGTTCAACAAGTCTAACGACAAGTATAAGATAAAAATTGTTGATTACACAGAGGACGATACAGAGGACGATGCAGAGGCTTACAGTGACACCGTAAAGAAAATCGGTCTGGCACTCACTCAGGGTCAGGGACCTGATATGCTGGTATTAGATTACAACATGCCGATCGAGAGCTATGCGGAGAAAGGCGTATTTGAACCGCTCGATCCTTATTTTGAGGCTGATCAGGATGTTAACACTTCCGATTTTCTGCAGAACATTCTTGATGCAACCAGGATAAACGGTAAGATGTACAGTGTAATTCCTTCATTTTACGTTGATACATGCGTTGCTTCAAAAAAGAAAGCGGGGAATGACGGAGTAACGCTTAAGAACTACACAGATGTATGTAAGAATAATGGGATTGATCCCCAGCTCGGAATGGGCTCTATGAACAGAGCATCAGCTGCTGAGCTCTATTCCACAGTCGGCAGTACCTTTGTTGATTATGAAAACGGCACCTGCAATTTCGACACGCCCGAATTCATAGATCTTCTTAATCTTGTAAAGCAGCTTCCCGAAGATATGGAGGGGACGGGCTACGACTACGAGGACTTTGACTCATTCTACAGAGAGAATAAGTCACTTCTTTTTGAATACTACATAAGCTCTTTTGATGACTATCAGGTTCTGAAAAAGGGATACTTTGGGGAAGATATTGTATTTAACGGTTTTCCTACAACCGACGGAGGAGAATCCTTCATCTCCACAAATCTTCAGATCGCTATGAACAGCGACTGCAAACACAAGGATGTAGCTTGGGAGTTCATGAAGTCATTTTTATCGGATGAATATCAGAAGAAGATTGAGTGGGGATTCCCTTCAAGGGAAGATGCTCTCGAGGCTCTTGCAGCCAAGGCTCAGGAGAAGCCATACTACATCGACGCACAGGGCAAAAAGCAGGAGACATCGCATTTTTGGAGTGTGGGCGATACAGAGGTAGAGATTACCGAGCTTTCAAAGGAAGAGACACAGGAGCTGGTGGACTTCATCAAATCGGTAACAAGGACGATGATCTACGAGGATACCGTAAACAACATTATCTCTGAGGAGGCAGGAGCCTTCTACGAAGGTCAGAAAACCGCAGAGGAAGTTGCAGATGTCATTCAGAACAGAGTTCAGATATACTTGAGTGAGAATATGTAAAAAAATAGCGCCACCACGGCGCTATTTTTTATTGTTTAAACCGACAGTCCTCGTCACCCATGAAGAAGAGTGCTACGGTTCCGGGACCGACGTGGGTGCCGGTTACGGGCTCGTACATGACGGAGAGAATCTCCTTCGGAGGATTGTTTTTGTTAAGAAGCTCTATCAGGTAAGCAGTGTCGGCGTCGTTGTCGGCGTGGGCTATGCACACTGTCTGGGAGCCGGCATCCTTGACAATTCTATCGTAGACTTCCGCCATTGCCTGAATTGCTTTCTTGTTTCCGCGAACCTTATCAAAATTGATGATCTTACCGAATTCATTGCCGCGAAGGATGGGCTTTATATTAAGTACGGTTCCTATGATCATCGCTGCGTTGGAGAGACGACCTGTTCTCTGGAGATGACGAAGGGAATCCACCGTGAAAATCTGATATACGCATTTTGAATCGTAGGTCAGCTTTTCATAAGCTTCATCTATTGAAAGGCCCTGCTTTCTGTACTCTATAGCCTTCATGACAATGATGCCCTCGGCGAGAGATGCGGCCCTGGTGTCAAGCATGTAGAATTTTCTGTCCGGGAATTCCTCCTCCAGCATATCCTTTGCGATAAGCGAAGTGTTGTAAGCGCCGCTTATTCCTGATGACATTGCGACGTAGAGACAGTCGTAGCCTTCCTTGGCATATTCAGACATTATATCGTAGTAGTACTGCGGTGAGGGCTGGGTAGTGTTGCAGAGAAGGCCGTTTTTAATGCTCTCGTAGTAGCCCTTACCATCAAAATTCTCTATATCAAAGCACTGACGGATGTCATCCTCATTGTCCTTCGGATAGTATGAAAAAGGAACCTGCTTGATATCCTCAGGCTCAAGGATCCGCAAAGGAAGGTTGCAGGATGTATCCGTAACTATTTTAAAACTCACTATATAATCCTCCCAAAAAGTAATACAATATATATTGTCAAAAGGCTGAAAATGCATACAGATTTGTATGCAGGTGGTTTTGACTACTACATTATATCACATAAATTACGATGAGAATTATTTTGATGAATATGTCGGCAATTCCGGGATTTTCAATATAAAACAGGAGGGGTGTATGAATATTTGTTTACTTAATGACTCGTTTCCGCCAGTTATTGACGGCGTGGCTAACGTGGTCATGAACTACGGAAGAATATTTACGAATGATATAGGGGCAAAAGTTGTTGTCGGGACTCCCAGATACCCTGACGCGAGCTATGAGGGATATCCTTACGAGGTCATTCCCTACAGCAGCCTTGATACCACAGATCTTGTGGCGGGCTACCGCACGGGGAATCCTCTGGCGATGCGCGAGATCATGAAGATGGCTGAGTTCGGGCCGGACATCATTCACACGCACTGTCCTGCAGCTTCCACAATTATGGCGAGGATACTGCAGAACGAGACCGGCGCGCCGATCATCTTTACCTATCACACCAAGTTTGATGTCGATATTGCAAGAGCAGTCGGAGAGGGCTTTCTTAAAAATGAGACCGTGAAGGCTATGGTTAAAAATATATCCGCTTGTGACGAAGTCTGGGTGGTATCCGAAGGTGCGGGAGATAATCTTCGTTCGCTGGGATACGAGGGCGAACTTCGCGTTATGAATAACGGCGTCGATTTTCCTAAGGGGAGAGTCTCAGAGGATAAGGTAAAAGAAGTAACGTCCGGGTACGACCTTCCAGAGGGACTTCCGATATTTCTTTTTGTCGGAAGAATGATGAAGTACAAGGGACTGCCGCTCATCATAGATGCACTCAAAATCCTGAGTGAGAAGAATGTGGATTACCGCATGGTATTTGTCGGCGGCGGTGCGGACCTTGAAGAGATGCAGGCGAAGGTGAAGGAGTGTGGAATAACTGACAAGGTTATTTTTACAGGTCCTATCCACGACAGAGAGATGCTTCGTGCCTGGAATACCAGAGCAGACCTGTTCCTGTTTCCTTCCGTATACGACACCAATGGAATCGTTGTCAGAGAGGCAGCAGCCTGCGGACTTGCCAGCGTGCTTATAAAGGGCTCCTGCGCAGCAGAGGGAATCACTCATGCGAGAAACGGATACCTGATCGAGGAGACTGCCGAATCTATGGCCGGACTCCTGGAGGAACTGGCCGACAAACTTGACACGATGAGAGACGCCGGACAGCATGCGATGGATGAGATTTATATCTCCTGGGAGGATGCCGTGCACGCAGCTTATGAGAGATACGGCGTGATCAGGGATATGGTCGCGGACGGAACACTTCCTCGAAGAAAGAAGCAGAGCTCGGACTACTTCCTCGAGTCGGCATCAATGATAGTCAAGGGTACCGAGCACATCTTCGACATCCCGCGCAACATCTACGGCGGAATGAAGGAGAACTTCGATGACTTCAAGGAAGACTTCAAAGAGAACCTTGAGGAGTTCAAGGAGAGCCTTCCCGAGGGAGTAAAGGAGTTTTCCGAGAACGCTAAGGAACTTGGAGAGAGCGCCAAGAAGGGCGTCAGACAGGGTATCAAATACGCCGAGAAGAGCGTCCGCGAGGGCTTCGACCTTAGCATCAACGGCATGAAACTCGACGATTGATAATACCTTCTCCTTTTGGAGAAGGTGTCAGCGCTGCTGACGGATGAGGGGAAAACATGAAAAATGAAGTACTGGTACGGCAGGAAAAAATTGCACTCATGCTCACTCTTTACAGAATTCCCGGCACAATAGCTTCTTTCATTGCAGCTATGGCCAGTGATTACATGGTCCTGTGGATGGAATTCATTGAGAACCTGAGTGTGCTCCTACCGAGCCTTATACTCTTTATTATTTCCAAAAAACTTCAAAAAAATCTGAAGTTCAGATTCAATTACGGCACCGGTAAGGTTGAGGCAATTTCCGCACTTAGCTGTGAGATGTTCGACATGGCAGGTCTTTTCTGTGTGGTGTTTTTTTCAGTAAGAAAACTAATAGAGCGGGAACAGGAGGAGGAATTTCTGGTATTTGCGCTCATAGTCAGCATTATCGGCGTTCTTATCGATATCTTTGTGTTTTTCAGGGAAAAAGAACTCTCCAAGGAGGAGCACAGCAGGATGCTGCACACCGCATACATTGGTGCCCAGAAGGAGTTTGGATTTGATCTCGTATCAATTCTGACGCTTGCCATAAGCCTTGTTTTCAGCAAGAAATCCTGGATATACTATTTTCCCCCGATCGTCTGCATAATCATGGCCATCCCGTTTTCAATAATAATCTACGGCCATATTCGTGAAGCCTTCATGGAACTGGCGGACCTCACTATAGACGAGGAGAGCCAGCTCAAGATAGTGAAGGTGCTGAACGAATTCTACGATTCCTATGAACTTCTCGGCGACGTAAACAGCAGAGTTAACGGCAAATACAAGCATATAGATATCGGCCTGCAGTTTCGCCCGGATATGACCTATGACGAGGTCAGAACTGTCTCGGAACAGATGAAGCACCGAATCAAGGAAGAAATCGGTAAGTGCCGGATCAATATAAATGTGATGTGAAGGCACTCGTATATCTATTATTCTTGAAGTGGGAATGCAGACTATAAGAGCAAAGAGGGCTGCAAGGATGATGATTCTACGAAGAAGATTTTTAGAAGACGATTCTGCGAAGAAGATTCTACGATGAAGATTCTGCCGGCCCAGACAATAAATCAGCGAAATTGTATGTGGTTTGTTGTACATAAAAAATGGAGTAACAACAAATCAAGAGGAATCCGTCAGATTTGTTGTATATAAAAATTGGAGTAACAACAAATCAAGAAAATCCGCCTGATTTGTTGTTTATAAAAAATGGCGCAACAACAAATCAAGAAGAATCATTCGGATTTATTGTATTTACAAAAACTATTGACAACAAATATATAAGAATTTGTTGGATTTATTGTACTGGCGGAAAATGGATACAATAAATCTATAGGAAGTAGGAAAAATTGTTGTACTTGCGGACGGTATGTTATTAAAAGGCATTATCGTCCGTATTTTTTGAGCACCCAAATAAAAAGAATGTAAAAAAGAAATGGCCATAGATGATTGGTAAGATAAAGAGTACTCATATTGAAAATACCCCCAAATGGCGGTAGTGGAATTTTTGTGATTTTATTACAATTTAAAGCGTGTTCTATGAAATAAAATTCCACAAGGGGGAAAAGAGAATGGAGAAAAGGAAACTATTAACAGGACTGTCAAAATGGCTGTTCATGCTGTGCATGACGCTGCTTGTACTCGCGGGTGTGAAGACAAAGGTACACGCAGTAACCGAATATGATTTGTGGATTGGCGCAACCAGGATAACCAGTGAGAATTGCAATGACCTTAGTGATATTGTGGTGGGTCCATTTACTCGCAAAACACATTCATATTTTGATCCCGACACAAATACTCTGTATTTGGATGAGGTTTATAGAATTGACGGGAACACTGTGCATAATGGAACACGTTCCAAGATTTATTCCAAATTACCGCTGAAAATCAGAGGAAACGCTGAATTAAACCTCAAAAATGAAGATGATGTTACAGCGATATCAACAGAATCATATCTTGATATTCAAGGTAATTTTTCTTTTGAAGGCGGTAATGGCGCACTATTTGCAGGACAAAAGATTACTATTGACGGAGAAAATACAAAAATCACAATTACGAAAACACCACAAGATTCGGCAGCCATTTATGGATTGTTTGGAGTATGTGTCAATAATGGCTCAATTAATATTGAGGGCTATTCAGACGGCATTTATTCATCTTGGGGGGATGTCTGCTTATTTGGAGGTACATATAAGATGGCCTGCAATGGAGGTATGGCAGTAAAGGCTAGAAAAGGCGGTCTTTTCTTAGCTTATGGGTATACTCTGAATAAGCCTATACAGGGAAGAGTTGGTACCTATGGAGATTATTCGACAATAGTAAAGCTGAAGCATGAAGAAGGTGAGCTGGATCGCCTTTATGCCTATGATCTTGATCTTGTTATGGGTCAAGATAGCATATGCTATGTAACATTTGACACTAATGAACAATTGGGCTTTAATTCAAAACAAACATCTTGGAATGGTAGGCCCAAAGGAAGCACATTTGATCGTCCCGAAGATCCTACGAGGGAAGGATATTTCTTTGGCGGGTGGTATACCTCAAGAGACTGCAGAGATGGTGAAGAATATGATTTTAATACTAAAGTAGAAAGAAGTATAACTCTCTATGCAAAGTGGAACAAGGGTAAGCAGTATAACCTTTGGGTTGACGGTACCAGAGTAACAACTCTTAATATGGATAATATTCCGGTAAATGCTAATGGCAAGGTATCATTTGATCCGGCAAATAATACCCTTAACCTTGACGGATGGTTTGGAATTTATCAGGACAGCGAGACTGTAAATAGTGTTAAATCATTTATTTATACAGGTATGCCAATCAGGATTGTAGGAGATGCTGATATTGTTGCCAGAGACGCCAATGCATACCCGATTTACAGTTATTTGGGGAATGTAACCATTGACGGTGATATTCGTATTAGTGGTGCAAACACAAGTATTTTCTCAGCAATGGGCGTAAAGGTTGATGGCAAGAATACAAAGCTTACCATTAAAGATACAGATATAGGTATTTTCGGAGGATCCGGAGTTACGATAAACAATGGAATAGTTGATATTGATGCGAAAGCCTATGGCCTCAAAACAAGCGCAGGACTTATTGATATTCAGGGCGGATTAACAACGATAAAAGCTGGTCAGTGTGCTATTTACGGTGGTAAGCAAAGGAGCGTTAATGTCGCAGATACTGTGGCTATTCTCGAACCAGAAAGCTACAGCTTCGGCAAGAGTCAAAGCGGTGATCCATTCTACACAATTATGGGTGGTGATTCCAAGGATGCGAAGACGGTTAGATTTGATGCATCCCGTCCGGTTTACACGGTTACCTTTGATATGAATGGCCAGAATGTAACTGCTCCCAAGCCTCAGCAGATTGCTGACGGAAGATGTGCGCATCAAATCAGTATAAGCAATTACCCCAGAGGATATGGCTTTGGTGGATGGTACACTGATAAAGCATGCACACAAGGCTACGATTTTTCAAAACCGGTACATAACAGCTTTACTCTTTATGCAGAATGGGTAGAAGATAAATCACAGATAGATCCTGACAAGATTCACAGACCTGAAACTGACAAGATATTAAGCGGTAAGGAAGCAAAGGGACGCGGAAGCGCATTTGCATTTGGACGTGGACAGAGATTCAGAGTAACTTCCGATGATAAGGCTAATCCTACAGTAACCTTCGAGAGACTCACAGATAAGAAGGCTACAAGAGTCACAGTTCCGAAGACCGTAACCGTTGACGATGTTACCTACACAGTAACAGCTGTCAGCTCCAAGGCCTTCAAGGGTTGCAGCAAGCTTAAAACGGTAACTCTTGGATCCAACATTGAATCCATCGGAGCAAATGTCTTCAAGGGCTGCTCCAGCCTTAAGACTATAAAGATTCAGTCCTCAAAGCTAACGAAGAAGTCAGTTGCCGGCAAGGCATTTTCAGGAATCAGCAGTAACGCTACAATCAAGGTTCCTGCAAAAATGAAGAAGAGCTATGGAAAGATCTTTGCTAAAAAAGGGCTCTCCAAGAGTGTGAAAATAAAATAAGAATTATGAGCTGAATGCGAAAAACGAGGCGGTGCACTAATATTTAGTGTGCCGCTCTTTTTGATTAAGCCATTGGAATACCAGGGATAATATCAACGGAAAAGTAAATAATACCCTTGGTAAAGTGTATAAATCCGTCTAAAATGTATACCAAAGTGCAAAAAAGCTACAAATATTTACGAGAACTAAGAAGTGGCAACTTTTTACCCTAAATTAGGGTATCATAGATATAGAAAAATATGGTAGGGGGAGAACGGTATGAGTAAGGATGCAAAAAACAGCACGCTTGGTTTCTGGCTATTGGTATGGCTTCTGGGGCTTGCAGGACAGCTGTGTTGGAACATGGAAAATCAGTGGTTTAACACCTTCGTATACGCCAAAATAGCCAAGGATCCCACCATAATCTCATGGATGCTGGCCATATCTGCCACCGCCACAACTATATCTACATTCCTTTTTGGCTGTATTTCAGACAGAATTGGAAACAGAAAAAAACTGGTTGCTTTAGGCTATATCCTCTGGGGCGTGTTCACCATACTCTTTGGAACCACACAGTTCATGAAGCATGGAAACGGGGATGAAATGGCATTTGTAGGTGTTGCCTTTGCAGTTATCGCTGCGGATGCCATCATGAGCTTCTTTGGATCCATGGGTAATGACATAGGCTTCAATGCCTGGATTAACGACCACATGAATGAAAAAAATTCAGGCTCTGTCGGTGCGGCCCTGGCTGTCCAGCCTGTTATCGGAACCATAGCAGGAACCGTCATGGGCGGACTTTTGGTAGGCGCTGATGATAATTATATGAGACTCTTCGTTGTTATTGGCCTTCTGGTAATCCTGCTGGGAATCGTATCCCTTTTTGGCATGAAGGATGCGGAAAGTCTTAAGCCCTCAAAGAAAGGTTCTTTTTCAAAACAGTTCTTTTCAATATTTAATGTCAAAGAATACCTGCAGCACAGAGAGCTGGTATTTGTAAACCTGATGCTGGCAGTTTACTTCATTTCCTTCAATGTTTACTTTTCTCATCTTGGTAATTTCATGATCTATTATCTGGGCTTTACTGCAGATATGATGGGACTTATCGAGGGTGTTGGACTTCTTATTGCGATGTTTTCCGCAATCCCTGCCATCAGGCTTATCCGCGACGACAGATCCTCACTTCTGATATTAGTGGCAGTAATCCTTAATGCAGTAGGACTTTTTATCATCGGACTATTCGTATCACCTTCAAATGTAAATCCCGCCACAATCTGGAATCCGCATCTTCTGGCGGGGGTACTGTTTGTGGGCATCGGTTATATCCTTTTCCTGCAGACCATTACAGTATGGTCCAAGCGTCTGTACCCGGAAGATGCCAGAGGACAGTTCGAAGGAATCCGCATTATTTTCTACGTTCTGATTCCAATGGTTGTTGCACCGCTTATTTCCAATCCAATTATCAAGACCAGCGGAGAATTTGTGGACGAATACGGTTTCACGGAGTATCTCCCCACTAATACACTGTTTCTGGCGGGAGTTGTCATTTTGCTGATGACACTAATTCCGTTATTATTGGCCAATAAAGAACACAATCACAGAAAATAGTAATAAACCGGAAAACGTAGATAAATACTGAGGTAGACAAGGTATGTCGGGTAGCGAAAATGACATTTTTCTCGCTTTATGTCGTGTTCGCACCAAGGCATAATTGATAGGATTTTTTCAGAAGGAGGAAACAAAATAATATGGATCAGCAAAAGATCGGAAGCTTTTTAAAAGAGCTTCGAAAGGGTAAGAGTCTTACCCAGGAACAGCTTGCAGAACAGTTTGGAGTCTCAAGCAGAACAGTATCTCGTTGGGAAAACGGAAATAATATGCCGGATATTGATCTTCTAATAGAACTTTCCGACTATTACGAAGTTGATCTTCGGGAAATCCTCAATGGAGAAAGGAAAAGCGAGAATATGGATAAAGAAGTAAAGGACACGGTTTTACAGGCAGTAGATTACACAAATACAGAGAATGAGAAGTACAACAAGCGCATACGTATATGTAATGCCATAGGAATGCTTCTTATTATGGCATATATGATACTTGTGGATTCTGCGATTTATAATGAATATCATCTGGTAAGAATCATTACTTCTCTGATGCAGGGTATGGCAGTTGGTATGATGTTTGCGGGACTTCTGATGTCCAGCAGGTACGGAGCAAGGATCAGAGCGTTTAAGATGAGGCTGTTAAAAAAAGAAAAATAGGCTCAATGTGACGAAACTTCCCATGCAAACATATCTTTTTTTTGTTATAATCTTTCCTTGAGGGGACGCCGCTTTCTGCGGTAAAAAATATAATTCTAAGGGGAAAGAATCTATGAAGAAATCACTCAAAGCACTACTTCTAACAGTCGTGTGCCTTTTTCTTGTGTTCTCTAAAGGCAGTGTAAACGCGGCGAATTCAACAATCTCAGTAACAGACAAAGATATGCTTGGCACCTGGACCGGGACTTATACCGGGACCAACTCGGGTACTAAAATCGACAGAAAAATCACGCTAAATGTTAACAGGTATTCAAAGAATGGTAAGTTTTCCGGAACAGCATCAATCGATGATAACAGAAATGGAAACTACTACTTCGAAGGCTCTATCGATTCAGAAGGTGAGATAAGATTCGAAGGTGAAAAATGGCGTCACAATCCCAGTAATTTTGGGTTTGGCACTTTCGTCGGCACTTTCGGTGATTCAAAGAAAACAATCAGTGGTACGATGGATGGCGCAACAGACAGACCTTTCACTATCAGCCACACTTCCGCTAACTATGTTGAAACGGCAGTTCCGGCCACAAAGGTTGCTGAGTACTGGACAGGTGAATATGACGGATCCAGCGGATCAACTGTTGTAAGAAGAAACCTTAAGACACATATAACACATCTTGCCGGCGGTAAAATCCAGGGTGTCAACAGAATGCTCCCTTCATCAAAGGCAGATTCACAGTATGGTGCAACAGCAAAATACTACTTCAAGGGAACTTACGATGAGGCACTGGCAACCTTCAACATTCAGGGATATGAATGGATTGAGTATCCTGCAAGTGAAGACGGCGTTTCAAATTGGTCATTCGTAGAACTGACAGGCTTCATCGATCCTGCAACGGGTACAATTATCGGATCCACAGATAACGGAATCTGGAGCATGCGCATAAGTAATGCAGCAGAGTTTGAATACACTCCTGACTACAGAGAAGACGCTGTATTTGAAAGTGGTGAGACTACTTACTACACTTATGCAAACGGAACATCAGATGTGAAGACCTGCAAGAGCTATATAACAACGCTGACAATTCCCGATACCATCGAAATGTATCATCAGCAATATGCTGTTATCGGTATTTTCAAGAAGGCATTTTACAAGAATACTTCTATTCGAAAAGTGGACGGCGGACATAACCTCGGAAGCATAGGTGAGAAAGCTTTCTATAAGGCAAAGAATCTCCGCGAAGTCGATTTTGCCAATGCTCCGATAAGCAAGATTGATAAGAGGGCATTCTATGGATGCAGCAATCTTAAGACCGTAAGAATTAATGGTGACACCCTTTCAAAAGTGGGAGCAAAAGCTTTCACAGGCGTTAAAAATGCTAAGGTTTATGTTCATGCCAAGGATAAAAAGACTTTCAATAAGGCTGTTAAGCGCTTAAAAAAGGCCGGCATGAAGAAGTCAAAGTATAAATTTGTAAAGCATTGATAAAAAAGAATCCTGCCTTCCCCCACATGTGTGGGGGAAGGTGGCGCGCAGCGCCGGATGAGGGAAAGGGGATCACGAGACGTATGAAAAAAGTAACTAAATATCTTTCTTTATTACTGGCTGTAATTTTAACGGCCTCAGCTTTTCAGATGACGGATGCTTCTGTAAGTAGTGTTAAGGCTGCAGGGGAGAATGGCCTTGATCCTATAATTATTCCGTACAACACAGGCGATTATGCAAGTTATACGACTCAGTATCGCGATACTTATTATGCAATAGATCTGCCTGAGGATGGAGATCTTAAGATTACTATTCTCAGTGATTATGCTTATTTGGAAAAATTTTACACCGACTCATACAATTTTATAGATGCGTATGAGAATATAAGTACGAATAAGCCTTATGTTGCGCACTTTACTGCAACAGCCGGAAGATATTATTTGTATTTCTACGGAGCCGGCAAAAATTTCAAGATTAAAACCGAGTTCTCCGGCTTTGGCTTTAAAGATGAGTTCGACGATGTCTATGAAAATCCCAAGATGTACAGTCTTGGAACAGAGGCAAACGGGGCGGTCGGATATACGGATGAGTATGACTGGTATAAGTTCGAGATTCCGGAAAACGATAAGTATAAGATCAGTTACATAGCTAACACCGGTTATTACGACTTCAATATATTAGATAATGATCTGAATAGTTATTGGTATGATATCAGTGTAAAAGGGAATGAGCTTAAAACCGCTAACTGCTATTTCCTTAAAGGTACTTACTACATCAAGATTGTTGGCGGTCGAAAGGCAAAATATAAGTTCACTATTGCGAGAACAGGCGTAACACCTACAGCAATTAAGAAAGTGAAGGCAGGTAAGAAATCTGCCAAGGTTACCTTCAAGAAGGTAGATGATGTAACCGGATATCAGATTCGATATTCAACAAACAAGAACTTCAAGGGCAAGGTTAAAACCAAGTCCTTTGCGCAAGGCTACAGCAGTACCAATAACCTGTATGCAACAATCAAGAAACTTAAGAAGAATAAAACCTATTACTTCCAGATTAGAACCTTTGAAGAAGGAAGATCAGGCAACTACTATTATTCCGACTGGTCAAACACAAAACGTGTAAAGGTTAGATAATTCAGGAAAAACGAAAAACAGCCCTTATCGTGCGAGGCACGATAGGGGCTGTTTTTTATGATATAGGAAATTTCTCCGAAATTCCTATATCATAAAAAGCGCTCCGCTATGGATGCGCACTCGCGCGATAGGAATATGTTGCCTTCAGCAACCGCGCTCGGCGCGAGAATGTCGCAAGCGACATTCTTTCTTGTGTGCTCCTTGCGGCGCACGTATCTTTCTATTTTACAGTGGCATTTGTCTGCTTTGCGACAGCCTTAACAAGCTTCTTCTTCGCATTACCCTTTAGCCCTTTAATCTTAATAGTCGCATTCTTGGGTAGTTTTTTAAATGCGCCTTTTCCGATGACAAGTTTTTTATTTGCCCTGATGGTTATGGATTTAAGCTTCTTGCAGCCCTTGAAGGCATTCTTTCCTACCGTGGTTACGTTTGACCCGATAGATAGTGACTTGATCTTTTTATTGCCTTTAGCGGCGTTATCCGCAATTGCTGTGACAGGGTAAGTTTTACCGGAAGTTTCAACAGTATCAATAGAAACCTTACCGGATGCTCCGATCTTAGTAACAGTAGCACTGCCATCTGCATTAAGGATGTATGTATTGTTCCCTACTGAAAATTCCTTGCCTGCAGTAGCTGTTTCCACAGCAGGAACTTTGTTTGCTTCAGATCCTCTGTATTCTTCGGATCCTTGGCATTCTTCAGATCCGCTGTAATCGCCAACATTCTTTTCATCGGCCAGTCTGATAAATTTGTGGCTTTTTGCCGATATCGGAAAAGACTTATATTTCTTTCCATTATCCGGCTTTCCGTCACCGTTATCATCAAGAGCAAAAGTTGCCTTAAGCGGAACAGCCCTTGTCACATTTTTAGGAGAGATGATCACTTTAAGCTTATCGCAATCTGTTACGAAATTATAATAACTTCCGTTACTGCATACGTTAGTAAAATCGAGCTCCTTTAGGTTAATTGTCTCGATTGAAGTACAGCCTTGAAACATACTCGTAACTCCCCGCAGCTTTGACGGCTTAAAACCGGTCAAATCCACATTTTTTAAGGATGTGCAGTTTTTAAACATAGAAGATATGTATTCAAGGTTAGAGGTATCAAGAGATTTCAGACTGACACTCTCAAGGCTTGTGCATCCGCGAAACAGCCCATTCATTTCCGTTACATTTTTTGTTTTCAGCTGTGAAAGATTAACTGATTTTAGCGAACTACAGTCTATAAAGACATTGGATAAACTTGTAACATTTGATGTGTTAAGTCCTCCAAAATTTACAGTTTCAAGACTTGTACAACCATTAAACATACTTTTTAAATCTTTCACGTTCTTAGCCTCAAACCAGCTTGGAAATGAAAAATTTTTAAGCCCTTTGCAGTCAAAAAACATTAATGACATATCTGTTATTTTGGATGTATCGAACTTTTTCCAGGTAATCTCTTCAAGTTTGGAACAGGTGCGAAACATCTCGTTCATATCCGATACCCCTGACAGATCGATATTGCTAAGGTCGGCCTTTTTTAAGCTGTGACAATCTATAAACATGCGGAATACATCTTTTGGAGCCGCATCTTTAATTATATTCGAATCAAATGTAGTAAGACTGCAGCATTCTTGGAGCATATATCTCGCATTAGATACATTTTTTGCACTAATGCTTTTTGCACCTTCATCAGTGATAGATTCCAAAGATCTAAAGCGTTTGAACATATCTTCGCAATTAGAATTGAAAAAAATCGTTGAAGCAGCATAAATGTAAATAACGCGGTTTTCTTTGTCGTAATAGGCAGTTACATTATTTCCAACAGGAGTATTGGGAAAACCTTTTATTTTTGCAAAAGTTTTGCTGCTAACAGTAAAAACCATTTTTTTAGGCTCGTCGCAAAATGAAATGGAATCGGTGTAGTTGTCATCCTTACCTTTAACAAGCTTTTTTATGTTTCCGTTAAAGGTTCTGCCTTCATATAGAGTTGGGTTAGATTTAGCTTTTGATGCTGCTTTTGATACAAATGAATTCTCTGCTAAAAATGCAACTGCAAAGGTAATTACCAGTGCAAGCATTATATGTTTTAAAACTTTTTTCATACCTGTATTCCCTCTTACTTAACCTTTACATCAGCATTCTTCTTTAAAGCCTTTATAAGCTTTTTCTTTGCTTTACCCTTAATGCCGTTAACTTTGATAACCGCTTTCTTATTTATCTTCTTAAAAGCACCGCTCTCTATTTTCAGATCTTTATTGGCGTTTATGGTTATCTTTTTAAGGTTTTTACATCCCGAAAATGCTTTTTTCCCTATCTTCTTTACGTCTGTACCAATGCTTAGCGATTTTATTTTTTTATTGCCCTTGCAGGCTCCCCCGGCAATTTTTGTAACAGAATATGTAAAACCGTCAACTTCAATCTTGTCAATGATGACATCCCCTGATGCATTTATCTTCGTTGCAACGGCGCTTCCATCGGAATAAGTATTGTATTCAATCCCGGACACATTTGCCGCTCCGTCCTTTGCTGTCGGTTTTGGCGGTTCAGGCTCTTCAACTTTAACTTCATCTTTCTTTATATTAAAAATGAAATGATAGGATGAATCAGAAATCGGAATCTTGGAATATTTACTTTCTGAGTCCGGTTTATCATCACGGTTGTTGTCGAGATAGAACTCTCTGGGAAGATCTATTTCAGTGATGGTCTTGCGTGGCGTGTCAATTGTTTCAAGCGCCTTGCAGCCCGTTAGCATATTTTCAGTATCACTATTATTTGATAGATTAAAGCTGCTGATATTTAAAGTTTTAAGACTCCTGCAGCCATAAAACATGCCGTGTATAGTATTTGTGCTCTCAGTATCAAATGAAGATAAATTAAGGTCCTGAAGGCTCTCACACCCTGCAAACATCTGACTCATCCAGGTTGCGGCAGCAGTATCAAAATTGCTAAGATCCAAAGAAGTCAGTTTATTGCACTGCTCAAACATTTGACTCATGTTTCTCACGCCTGAGGTATCAAAGCTTGATACATCCAATTTTGTAAGGCTCCTGCATTTTGAGAACATCTCCGTCATGAAGTCTGCATGAGATGTATCAAAACTTCTAAGGGATAGGTTCTGAAGGCACTCACAGCCATAGAACATCCTCCTGAAATCTTCTGCCTTTGCGGTTTTAAAGTTCCCAAGCTTTATACTTTTCAGTGATGCACACCCTTCAAACATAGAGGACATATCAGTTACATTAGAAGTATCAAAGCAGCTAAGATCCACGTATTTTAGACTCTTGCAGTTCTTAAACATTTTATTTGTTGAATCCACATACTGCGAAAATTTTACATTACCCTTTGAAAAATCAATCTCTTCCAGACCGGTGAAATTTGCAAAATCTCCGCGGGGATCATCAAAAATTATGTTGTTTGCTCTTGTGCATACATACACTGTTTCGATATTTTTATCGTAAAAAACATATACCCCATAACCCGCATATTCATATGGAAGATTACTGTAAGATGTTAAATCCGCTTTGGCGATAAAAATCATTTTCTTAACAACTACGTTTTCATTATTTTCACCAAATATTCCATTACTCACACTTCCTGTAAGGCTGTTAACTGTTCCCAGATGGGTAATAACACCATCTTCACTTGAATACTCTCTTGCGCTGCCGATTATTGATGACGTACCAATCATAATCACAGCACCTGCAAGTACAGCAATCCCCTTTACCCGTTTTATTATTCCTGTTTTCATACTTATTCCCCTGATTTCACTCATTTTACTTTTGCATTTGTCTGTTTCTTTATGGCCTTAATAAGTTTTTGTTTACTCTTGCCTTTAATTCCTTTAACTTTTATGGATGCTTCCCTTGATATCTTTTTAAAAGCACCTGCTCCGATTTTTAATGATTTATTGGCATTTATAGTGACCTTCTTAAGTTTCTTACAGCCCTTGAAAGCATTCTTGCCAATTGAAGTCACATTGTTTCCGATTGAAAGTGATTTGATTTTCTTATTCCCTTTACATGCAGAAGATTCGATTTCTTTTACAGTATATGTTTTTCCCTCGTAGGAAACGGTATTTATGGAGACTTTTCCGGATGCTTCGATTTTAATGACCGCAGCATTTCCGTCACTTCCCAGCTTGTAGGTTATTCCCTTGTCAGTTATTATCGCCTCCGCGTTCTTTGTCTCTGCTGCTGGCGTATCAACTGCCGGCGCATCAGCCGGTGGTGAATAGACCATACTGTCGTCATCAAACGGAATCATCCTGTTCACATTGTCAGAGATGGGATTTTTATGAAAAGTCTCAGCTGTGTCAGGCTGTCCATCCGAATTATTATCAATAACCATCAGCATGGGAAAATCCATAAATCCGCGCGTTGCCTTAGGAACCATGACTGTCTTAAGGTTCAGGCAGTTGTAGAGTATTTCATCTGTATTATAGACTGCCGACAGATCAAGATTTCTTATATCGAGATACTCAAGATTTTTGCATGAGCGGAACAAACTTTCTGCTTTACGTACATGCGATGACGAGAAATTTCTTAGATCGATGCTCTTTAAGGATTCACAAGCCTGAAACATATAACCAATATCGGTTGCATCACAGGCATCGAAAACACTTAAATCCAGTGATTCCAGTGCATAACAGCAGCTAAACATCCACGATATATCTGCAGCGTTCTTCATATTAAAACTTGAAATATTCAGTTTCTCAAGACTGTCACAATGCTGGAACATCGCACGGGTAGAGCAAACATTTCCGGTGTCAAAGCTGCTAAGGTCAAGTTCTTTTAGTTTATAACAAGAATCAAACATATACTCCATGTCACCGACACACTTCGTATTCATATTGCTAAGGTTAATTTCCTCAAGACTATAGCAATCCTCAAACATCTGCTTCATAGAGTATACATGAGAGGTATCAAAGTCCTTCAGGTCAAGGCTTTTCAATTTTCTGGCATATTTGAACATGCCTTGCATGAATGTGACATTTGAAGTATCCACTCTGCCTTTTCCAAAATCAATCTCCTCAAGCTCTTTAAAGCCATAAAACATATAGCCGGTACTTTCCCCAAAAATTATCTTATCGGCTGCGCTGTATATTGAGATGGTTCCCTTCCCGTCATAGTATGCAGTAACACCTTCACCTACGGACACACTTTTCTGCTTCTTGGGCTCTTTTGCTTTAGCCTTTGGTAGAAATACAATCTTTTTGATTTTCTCATCATACTTTTCGTAGTCCATCTTTGGATCACCATTAGCGAGGCTTTTTATAGCACTACAAAAATACGATCCGTTTAACAGTGTTCCTGTTACCTTGGTTTGTTTATTGTCAGCTGCTTTGGAAATAATGGACGAATGTCCTGACAACACAAAAAAACACAGCAAAGCTGTGATGGCAAATAATAGATTCCCCAACCTACTTTTCATTTTTGATTTCCCCTTTTTAAATTTTCATCCCAAATAATAGTTCCCCTCTAATCTGATATTCTAGCAATGACATATATAGCATTGCAAGTGTTTGTGTACATTTTTTCGATAAATTAAGTTAGAATATGAGAAGAATAAGGAAAACAAATTAAGTTGGGGAATGATTAGAATAAGAAAAACCTCTGAAATGCTTGTTTAAGGCACTTCAGAGGTTTTGCTGTTACTTTATTTTGAGCGTTGTAGTGCAGGCGCTGCTCTTATTGCCTTGGTGGAACTGGAAATACATATAAAGCTGAGTTCCCTTTCTAAGCTTAATTGTGCCGACACGCTTCTTTTCGCTGTTGGAATATTTCTTGGTTGCTATCATCATAAAATGGTTCTTGGTACTCTTTTTTAGCTTCACTGTCGTTCCGGCAAGTCTGGTGGCATCTCCCGGTACAAAGAATTCAACCGACCCGAAAATGAAGTCTTTCTTCTTGCCCTTAATAGGACCTGCAGTTATTGTATAGGTCTTGGTCTTTGGAGCAACGAACTTGAGAAAGCCACAAAAGTTTCCGGCTTCATTTTTAGTGGTAATGATGCTGTACTTGCCAGTCTTAGTTATAGTAGACACGGTAGGCTCAATATCCTCTAACTGATCGGAAAATAGATTTTGAGTAAGAGTAATTTTCTTTGCAGCCTTAACATTGATGGGAAGCAGCAGACATACGCTCATCGCAAAGACAAGAGCAATTGACAAAAATCGACTAAAGATGCGTCTTTTTACGGATTTATTCTTCATATAATCCCCCTTCCGATAAGAAACACATAAGAAACAAAATATAACGAAATGTTGTGACACGTATATTATAGCAAGTTAGAATCTTCGTGAAACCAGAGAATTATTATTTTTTCATAAACTTGTAAGGAGACAGATGTTGGTGAATCCAGGTAAGACTGATAAATACTCTATTTTATTGGAGATTTGTATTGGAGATTTTAGATTTGTTGGAGATTTTTCTTGTTGCAACAAATAACTCTATTATCATGTCATTTGTTGTATAGGTATCAGCTAAGATGCAACAAAATAATGAGCTGACAGAAGATTTGTTGTATGGCTTTTGCTTGGAAACAACAAATTCAGTTTATATCACAAAATTGTTGTACATAGGACCCTCATATTACAACAAAAATGGCTCGATATGAAAATTTGTTGTTTTGCCTTTTTGGGGTTACAACAAAATCTTATTTTAGCGCTGTATTTATTGTATAGAAGTATTTGGATTACAACAAAAACTGATTTTGAAGCTGCATTTATTGTTCAGAAGTAATAATGGCGAATAATAGACAGCAATTCTCAATTTGATTCAGCTCCAATTGAATGGGAACTTCCAAGGGAATATACTATATTTATAGGATTATGGCACTAATAAATGAAAAGGTGTTACTGTGGAAAAACCTGTTAAAAATTCACCGAGGTGCATTATGTCAGACACAAATACAAGAGAAAAAGACTGGTACAAGCGGATGGCGTTTTACCAGATATGGGTTAGGAGCTTTGCGGACGGAAACGGAGACGGAATAGGCGATCTCTACGGCGTCTATGATAAGCTCGAATATGTAAAGTCGCTGGGAGTAGATGGTATCTGGTTTTCACCGCTGTATCCATCTCCTAATGCGGACTTTGGCTACGATATCTCGGATTATAAGGACATTCATCCTGATTACGGAACGCTGGAACAGTTCAAGAAAGTGCTGGATAAGGCTCACAAACTGGGACTTAAGATAATCATGGACCTTGTGGTCAATCACACTTCCGACGAGCATCCCTGGTTCAAGGAGAGCAGAAAGGGAAAGGACAACCCCTACAGCGACTATTATATCTGGCGTGATAAGCCAAACAACTGGGACTCTCTATTTGAGGGAAAAGCGTGGGAGTACGACGAAGAAAGAGGCCAGTACTATCTACACATTTTTGCAAAGAAGCAGCCCGACCTAAACATGGATAACCCCAAGGTAAGGGAAGAAGTGAAGTCCATCATGCGCTTCTGGCTTGATATGGGCGTAGACGGCTTCAGGGAGGATGTCATCAATTTCATCTCCAAGAAGGAGGGACTTCCGAACGGATTGCCGTTTTTGCCGGCTGTAAACGGAATGCCCTACTACAAGGACGGACCGCATATCCATGAATATCTTGGAGAATTTCGCAAGGTATGCCAGGAGTATGACTGCTTCCAGATAGGCGAAGGGCCTATGACTACGGTAAATTCTGCCCTTAAATATCTGACGGGGGAGAACAAATCCCTCGACATGATGATATCCTTTGATCATATGATGGCAGACTGCGTCTATACGGAGTACATCCACAGACCGTTTTCACTGGTAAAACTAAAGAAAGCATTTACCAAGTGGCAGACGGCGCTTGCGGGAAAAGCCTGGAACAGCCTGTACCTCGAAAATCACGATCACCCAAGGATTGTCAGTCGCTACGGAAGTGAACACTATCACAGGGAGAGCGGGACGATGCTTGCCGCATGCTACCTGTTTTTGCAAGGGACGCCTTTTATCTATCAGGGGCAGGAGATTGGAATGACCAACATACGCCTTCACTCGATCGACCAGTATGTGGACATCTCCAGCAAGACCAACTATCACACCTACCACACCAAGGATGATGAGAAAAAGCGCATGCGAAGGATTCACATCTCCAGCAGGGATTCCGCGAGAACTCCCGTACAGTGGGATGACTCAAAGTACGCAGGCTTTTCTAGCGCAAAACCGTGGTTTTATGTGAATCCGAATTACAAAAAGATCAACGTGAAAGCGCAGGAGAAGGATGAATTCAGCATTCTGAATTTTTACAGAAAATGCCTGTCTCTCAGAAAGAGTTCCAAGGCGCTTCTCTACGGCGATTATAAGGAATATTATCCGAAGGATGGCAACATCTATATGTATGAGCGAAGCCTCGGGTCAGTGAGTTATCTGATAATCTGCTCTTTTTCAAGACTACCTGTGAAGGTCAGCATTCCTGAAAAATTCATAGGCAAGAAGGGACAACTGATGCTCTGCAATTACCCTGACAGAAAGCAGTACCTGGGCAGTGAAAGCATGGGAGAGAAACTGAAAGAAGAGTTCAGGAATCTGAAGGAATCAGCCGGGGATCCGGATGTAGTAGGTGATATGATGCGAAAAGAGCTCAGCACTTACGCGGTTCACCATGGCATGTACAGGCCTTATGAGGTGCGTATTTATCGCTTCCGAAATACGTTATAAAAATTTAAGGATTGAGAAATTGTTGACCGTTTTGTATAGCGGTAAAATTAAAGCATGAAACGGATAAGATCATGCTTATTAATAGCATATTGTATTTTTATGGCGCTCTTTTCTTTCGCACAAAAGGTCAGTGCGAAGGATAGTTTAGAGCGCCAATATCGTGTTCTTTTTATTTCATCCTACGGCTTTTCCAATGCAACTGTTCCCGAGCAGATGAGAGGGTTTGAAACCGGGATAGACGGGATAAATGTGGATATCTGCTACGAATTCATGGATGCCGATAAATATTACGGCGGAATGGATATCCAGAACTTCGATAAATACCTGAAATATAAGATTTATTCGGTGAGGTCCTATGATCTGATTGTGGCTTCGGATGATTCCGCACTGAGATATGTTATCAACAACAGAAACGAGTTGTTTCCGGATACTCCGCTTGTTTTCATGGGAGTGAGCAATAAGACGGAAGCTATGACCGCAGCTGCGATGAAAAATGCGACGGGCATCACGGAAATTCCGGATTTTGAGGGGAACTATGCCCTTATGAAGGAACTGTTTCCTGATAGGAATCACCTTAATGTTGTGGTGGATGCGACAATAGCGGGGCAGGGCGATTATGTCGAGTACATGAAGTTCAAGGATGCCAATCCGGATATAAAAAGTACGGTAATTAACACCTCGTATTATACGGCTGAAGGATTAAAAGAGCTTTTTGGAGATCTTGGCAGCGACGACATCATCTTATTTCTTGATTTTGCAAGGGACGGAGACGGAAATTCATACTCACTTGCGAATGCGTCTGACTTTATGTCTACCTATGCGCCGGATGTGCCCATAATGAGGCTTGCTTCTTCTGACATAGAACATGGCGTTTTAGGAGGTATTTCTTATTCGTTCTTTGATGCAGGAAGGATTGCGGGAGATGCCGCAAAGAGAATCATTCTCGGTGAAAATGCGGATGATATGCCGCTGATGACCTCCACGGTTACCATCCCTTTCTTTGAACAGGGAAGCATGGACCATTTTGGAATAAAGTATTCAATGCTGCCCGATGGTTCGCAGGTTTTGAATGAACACAAAAATCTTGCGAAGTTTTACCGAGAAAATACGATGCTCAGTAACCTTGTTATAGTCATTGTTCTGTTGATGATCGCCATCATTTTCATTCTGAATATAACCAATGCCAAGAGAAAAAGGCTGATGCGCACGGATTTCCTTACACAGATGCCAAACAGAATGAAGCTCATCGAAGATATGAACCAGACGATTTTACTGCAGATGCCCTATGGTCTTATTATGCTTGACGTCGACCATTTTAAGAACATAAATGATACCTACGGGCATAAGGTCGGGGATGAGATTATTGCCGGGGTAGGTGAGAGGCTGAAAAAGCTTTCGAAAAATCAGCTGCAGTTTGCAAGGCTCGGAGGCGACGAATTTTCCGGACTTTTCACATCACCTTCAAATGAGAAGGCAAAGAAGATATGCGAGAGCATAATAAAGAGTACAAAAGCTCCGTTCAAGACTTCTGCTGGGGAGCTAAAGCTCACCGTCAGTATCGGATGCGCGATGTACCCTCTTGATGTTGAAGATCCAAACAAGGTCATGGAAAGCGCAGACAGCGCACTTTATGTGACCAAGGAAAATGGGCGAAACGGTTATACTCTATTTGACAGCATAGATAAGTCCGGCTGAGTTGCGCTTATAGTAGCCGCTGTCAAAGAGTTCTTTTTCTATATTATCAATTGTTATTGTGAATGGCTGAAGGAGATAGGAATTTACTACCTTTATGCCATTGTTGTAGTCCTTTGTATTATAGGCACATTCAAAATCCCATGAGGAATTATCTATAAGATCGTAGGCCGGAGTTTCACCGGATAGAAGGGCTGATCCGAGCGATACGGCCACAATTGATTCCTGCTGAAGTGCCTTGTATACTGTCATGCTCTGTGTACCCTCAAAAATATTGTAAATATTTGCTATATCGCCATCCTGCCCTGTCACGAGGACAGTATTTTTGCCGGTATAGTCGGATTCGAGAGCTCGAACCGCGCCGAGGGCTGTGGAGTCGTTGGCACAAAGAACGGCGTCAAGTCTGGTTCCTTTCGGGTAGTAGGAGTTTAGAATGATCTGGAGTCGCTGCTGTGCTATATCCGTAGACCACTGAGCCGTGGAGGTCTCATAGAAACCGGTCTGGGTGGACAGCACCTTAAGCTTCCCGGAATCGATGTAGGGCTTAAGGTTATCCATTGCTCCCTGATAGAAAAATCGGGCATTATTATCTACGGGATCACCCGTTACGAACTCAATATTTTTCTCAGTGCCTTCCTTATCAAGAGCAAGCTTGTCTATAAGGAAATCGGCTTGAAGTACCCCGACTTTATAATTATCAAAGGATACATAGTAATCAACCGAATCCGTGTCCATAAGAAGTCTGTCGTAGGCGATTATTTTGACATTCGCCTTCTGTGCTTCATCAAGAATTGAAGTAAGTGCTGCGCCGTCAACCGCAGTGATGACGAGAAGGTCTGCGCCATCGTCAATCATCCCTCTGATGTCATTTATCTGAGTGTCAATGAGGTTGTTCGCATATTTTAGTTCAACCTTGCAGCCGGTTTTCTCAAACTCCTTTTTCAGGAAAAGTCCGTCGCGATTCCATCTCTCAAGGAGATTATCGGGCATAGAAATACCAACTACCGTGCGTCCGTCATCCGAGTGGGTGTCGATGATTTCAGGTTCCGTCTCCTCTTGTGCGATGTCACCTGAAACCGCCTTGGTCGGGACGCATCCGGCAAGAGATAGCGCTACTAATGAAGTTGTAAGAAAAGCTGATAGAATTTTCTTAAACATAGTAATTTACGCCTGCCCGAAGGTTGATGTTTACTTAATAATTATACCATTCAAGTGGGTGAATAAAGATTTTGCAGATGGGAAAATGATATTAAAATTTTATAAAGGAGCTCTGTTTTATAATTGTTTAATTAGAGCCCTAATTGTGCTAAAATCGTAAGTAGTTTTTTCCAAATATATGGGAAGAGTAGTGAAAAGAGCAATTTGAGGAGTAAGAAAAATGCCACACAGTTTTAGTTTTTACAATACGCTTTCAAGAAAAATCGATGATTTTGTGCCGAGGGAAGAGGGCAAGGTTTCAATGTATACCTGCGGCCCCACCGTTTACCATTTCGCACATATCGGAAATATCCGTACATATATAATGCAGGATGCGCTCATCAAGGCGCTTGAATATTGCGGCTACGATGTGAAAAGAGTAATGAATATCACTGACGTCGGCCACCTTTCATCAGATGCCGATACAGGTGAGGATAAGATGCTTGCAGGCGCAAAGCGCGAGCACAAGACAGTTATGGAAATCGCTGATTTTTATACCAAGGCTTTCTTCAAGGATTTCGATGCTGTGGGCAACAAGAGACCTGACGTGATCGAGCCGGCTACAAACTGCATTCCTGAGTTCATACACATGGTTGAGACTCTTCTCGAGAAGGGCTATGCCTATGTCGCAGGCGGTAATGTATATTTTGATACCAGCAAGCTTGAGGACTACTACGTGTTCTCATCTGCTATAGAGAAAGAGGAGCTTCAGGTCGGTGTCCGCGACGATGTTGAAGAGGATACCGCTAAGAAGAATAAGACAGATTTCGTGCTTTGGTTCACAAAGTCCAAGTTTGAGGATCAGGCACTTAAGTGGGACAGCCCGTGGGGCGTTGGTTATCCCGGCTGGCACATCGAGTGCTCATGCATTTCCATGAAGCACCTCGGTGAGTATATCGACATCCACTGCGGCGGTGTTGATAACATTTTCCCTCACCACACTAATGAGATTGCGCAGTCTGAGAGTTATCTTGGACATGAGTGGTGCAAATACTGGTTCCACTCCAATCACCTTAATGACAGAGCAGGAAAAATGAGTAAGTCAAAGGGCGCGGTTCTCACCGTTTCCGTACTTCAGGAGAAGGGTTACGATCCGCTTGTTTACAGATTCTTCTGCCTGCAGTCACACTACAGAAAGCCCCTTGAGTTTTCATTTGATGTTCTTGATAACACAGTGACAGCTTATAACAACCTGGTTAAAAAGGTTGAGGCACTGATTGCTTCAGATGATGCTCTTAAGGCAGCAGATAAGAATTTGGAGAGCTTCCTTAATACTGTAAGAAACAGTGCTGACGTTGATAAGGCTGTACTTAAGGAATTTGAGGACAAGTTTGCTGATGCGATTTCAAACGATCTCAACACTTCCATGGCAGTAACACTTCTCTATGATGTGTTTAAGGCTGATACCAATGCAGCAACCAAGCTTGCTATCATCGACAGCTTCGATAAGGTTCTCTCACTTGATCTTATCGGACATGCACTTGCAGATGATTCTGCAGACATCGATCCCGAGCTTGAAGCTTACATCAAGGATGCAATTGAGCGCAGAGCAGCAGCCAAGAAGGCTAAGGACTTCGCAACAGCTGATGCTATACGCGACGAACTCCTTGCCAAGGGCGTTGAGATTAAGGATACACGCGAAGGCGTGAAGTGGACACTTGTCTAAATATATGGATTGTAAATTGAAAGGTCTTGAGAGCTACGCTCCAAGACCTTTTTGTAGGTGGAGGCCGGCAAAAAGTAAATAATTGCGGCTTTTTGGCATTTTGGTATACCTTTTGGCACTTTTCAGTGACTTTCGGCAAGCATTTGTAAATGAGAAGCTGTTTTCAGCAATTTGGTATCCATTATTATTCAAATCATGGGTACTAAAGTTAAGAAAATGCCCTCTCATTTACAAATGCCTTCCATAATAGCTAAAAATTCGCCCTAAATGGGTACCAAAATGCTTAAAACGCGCTCTCATTTACTGGGATGAATTGAAGCGATATTTATCTTTGCATTTGCTTTATCGAAATTGATAGTCCGGATAACCGGCTTATAAAATATGCGTATGAGAAAAATAACTGCTAAAATAAAATCATGTAATCTGAAAAAATAGTCGAGGGGGAATAAGCTTATGAAGAAGATTACCAGAATAGTTGCAGCGGTAATGGCCGGATGTCTCATGCTGTCGTCACCTTCCGGGGTATATGCTGCAAAAAATGCAAAAGAGTTCAACACAAACATAAACCATAAGGTGTATGCGAGCGGTAGCTACATCAACTGGGAAGGGGTATCCAACGTATCAGAATTTACGGATGAAAACGGGGATTACTGCTTCGCATATTGTAAAGGGAAGACCGTAACTGTAGTAAGGAATAAAAACGGAAAAGTAAAATCGAAGAAAAAAATTAAGATGCAGTACCCGATTTTCGGTGCTGTTTCCTGCGATCAGGAAGGGAATCTCTACGTTGTCAGCGGCAGGAAGAATAACTCATCCGATCAGACAAAGAATACGGTTTTCATCACAAAGTATTCTAAAAACGGGCAGTTCCTTGCAGCTGTCGGTGATAATGGTAGCGGCTGTTTTCAGAAATACTCTGAAAGGTATGGCTATAGTAGTTCCACCAGAGATACAGATTCCAATACGAAGATCCCGTTTGAAGCCGGAAACTGTGATGTGGCGATAAACGGAAATTATCTTGCGGTCAATTACGGAAGAGGAATGTATAACGGACATCAGAGTAACACCGCGCTGATAATCAACAGAAATACCATGCAGCTGGTGCAGCTTGACAGGTACTATAATTCGCATTCTTTTGCGCAAAGGGCGATTCCGTATCAGGATGGCTTTATCCTTGCAAGCGAGGGAGATGCCTACAACAGATCATTTTCGGTTGGATTCACAACACCCTCTGAGACAGTGCTTCCTCCTGATGAAAAAGCGGCAGAAGAAAGTGCCTGGTCAAATTATGATGCATATGCTCCCGCTTATAAGGACGCAGATAAAGCAGCCCGTGAATATACTACATCGGGATATTCCAGTGTGAGAAATTACGATATATTCCATTTCTGGATAAAAAAGAATTCTGCTTACAACATGTATGTTGTCAACAACAATTATGCCCATATGGGAGGCGTAGCCGTAGCTGATAACAATCATGTCGCACTCGTCGGAACTTCGGTGAAAAACCTGGATAAGAAGGCGGCAAAGCAGAAAGAATGTCTTTTCATACAGATATTTGATCCTACTCAGAGCCTTAAGTCAGAAAATGCTTTTACGATGAAGACCACAAGGTCCGGAAAATCAGGTATAGCCGGGACACAGGACGTAACTGATTATGGCGTTAAGTGGCTTACGAACGGATCATTTACCGTAAGTAACCCGCAGGTAACAGCTGATGCCAAGGGACGCTTTGTGATCCTGTTTGAAAAATATGTTGGCGGAAGTTACAAAGGCGTATATTACATGGTCATAAATAATGATGGAAAAGTGGCAAAGAAGGCTAAGCTCTTTTCGGCAACTGCCTACCTCAACCCCTGCGAGACGCCCAAGACTTGCGGCAATTATATCTACTGGACATCCAACAGAGGAGGTTCTTCAAATCTGCATACATACAGACTTAAAGTAAAATAGTAGGCGATGTTTTTTACATCGCCTCTAATTCGTAGCTGACGGAGAAGCCTTCGTGGCCCGGTGCGTCACCCCAGGTCTTGACTACACGATCAATCGGAACGAGCTGGTCTTCACCCTCGATGTTTGTTAAAAGGGCGACTGCCTGGTTTTTACCTGTGGGAGCAACTACGTCGTTAGAACGAAGTGTCCCTGACAGAATACTGAAAAACTGATCCATTATCTCATCGGACAATTCTTTTCCTTCTTCAGCATTTAACGTGAACTGCACAATCGTTACCTTAGCGTCCGTACGGCGGGACAGGCGGTCGAAGATGCGATAGATTGCCTGTAGCTTGTTGAAATCAACCTTGAAAGCACCCTTGCCTTCATTTCTTTCGCCCAGAATTTTCCTGGTTCCGGCGATGCCCTTGGCGATGCTGTCTTCCTCGGTGGTGAGCTTGGGATTGGACTTGCGATACATCGCATAGCCGTGTTTGCCGTTTTGTTTCACATTGTATAGAGCTTTGTCTGCAAGTCCGAAGAGCTCCTCGAAATCGGTACCTTCATCGGGGGCACAAACCGCACCGATAGAGGCTCCGAGAGGAATTGTCATGTCTTCGCCCATGAATTCCTTGGCGGATTTTACTATCTCTTCGTTGATGTGCTCAGCTTTAGATGCGACAACACTCTCGTCGTTGGTTCCCATGATATAAGCAATGAATTCATCACCGCCCATTCTGCCTGCAATATCGGTTTCTCGGATGCAGGAGCGAATGATGTCTGCAAACCTGATCAGAATCTTATCACCCATATCATGACCGTAAAGATCATTTACCAGCTTAAAGCTGTCAAGGTCGATCATCATGAGAATTCCCTGTTTGGTTTTACACAGTTCGGTGAGCTCTCGCTTGGAAGCTGCTTTGTTGAGGAGCCCGGTCATGGGATCGGTTGTGGCTTCAAGCTTCCAGGTTCTGGCATTTTTGATAGCCTGGATAATTCTGCGGATAACCCATCCGATAAACGCAACAAGCAGAACTCCCAGAATGAAAAGGATTACCTTAAAGTAGGTTCTTTCGTAGAGCTGGGAATCTTTTACTACATCATATACTTCATCTCTTATGATGCTTCGGTCACCTGAATCCAGAACCTGCACGTGGAGCTTATAATTTCCGTAAGGCAGGTTGGTGTAAACAAGACTGCTCATCTCATTCTGCAGACAGGTAATACCTTCATCCTTGGCACCCTCCAAGAAGATCTTCAGAAGAGGGTTGGAAAGTGTGAAGTTGAGGACAGCCACATCAAATTCAATACGTCCCTGGATAGCCGGGATTCTGTAGGTTCCGTTTTCTTCATGTATAATTTCATCGTCCGCGAGAACTCTTGATACGCGGATTTCGTAATCATTATCAAAGGAATTGTAGTCAGTCAGGGATATTTTTCTTACGCCATCGGTACAGCAAAGGTAGAGGTCATCACCTTTGACCGCATTTTTTGCATTGGCTGTAAGCGTTGTGTAGAAACCGCGACTTCTGTTGAGCAGTGTATAACTGTAGTTTTCGTTCTTCAGAAGCGCATCCTCATCTACTACGAAAATACCGGCACTGGAGGTTACCCATGCCTCACCTGATTTTGAGATATATACATCGTAGTTGTTGCTGTAAGGAAAAGCGTTCAACTTGGTGACAGCTCTTCCGGTATAGTAGTAGAGAGAATTACTTGTTACGAGGATGTATCCGCCCTTGCAGGGAACGACCTTCAGAACGACAAGGGAGCCAAGGCCGTCATCTTCGTCTATGGTATCGATTATTTTTCCATCTTCAATAATATACACACCATTTCCGTCAGAGCCCGCGATGATTTTTCCATCATCAGCCTGAACCATGGAGAGGATCTGAGTTCCGAGACCATCGCCTTCGGAGATGGTTTTCACAACTTTTCCATTATCAATGTAGTTAAGGCCTGTACTGCTGGCTGCAAGAATCTGTCCGTCTGCAAGTTCAAGGGTGGAGCGGAAGCGGCTGCCGACTGTATTTTCGGTGTTCTCGTTATATGCTTTGAAGCTTCCGTCTTTTCCAAGCACCATGAGACCATCCTGACCATAGGTGCTTGCCCAGATATTGCCCGCACTATCAAGCATCAGGTGACGAACCCTGACTCCTTCAAATTTCCTCTCGTTCATGTAGGAAATCTGCTCATCGGTGTCAAGGTCAATTGCGATAAGGCCATTATCCATGCCGACATAGAGGAAGTTATTCTTGATGAGAAGGCTGTTAACAACGCTTTCATCAACCTTCGCCCGTGCGAAGATATTCACAAAGGGATTAAGGGAATAGCGCTCTACGCCCTGCTTGTTGGAGGCGAACCACATATTGTCCTGATAATCTATGAAAACATCACTGACTGAGCTGTTGAAACCATCAGCAGACATATCGGTAATCTTATCGTTGTTGCCGATAAATCCGAGACCATTTTCGCAGCAGAAGAAATACCCGTCATTTTCCGGGGAATAAAGAAGCTTGTTAAAGTAAGAAATTCCGTTTGTGTGGATTTGCTTTAAGGTTTTAAGGGAACCATTTTCACTGAGAAGGAACTTCAGTGCGTAGTCAGAACTTGTTCCCACGAGCACTATGCCCTTATCGTTCATGGCTGCAGCAGCATAGTAAACGTTATTTTCATTCTCCATGGATCTCATGGCGAGAAGCTTTCCGTTTTTGATGAAAAACAGCTCACCGCCGTTGGTGACACCTACGATGATATCGCCTGAAACGCTGAGAGTACGCACGCTGTATATCTGGTCACCAAGGAATTCTTTGATTTTTCCGTCAGGTGAAATAATGCAGAGCTGACTGGTGGTGCCGACATAGATGTTTCCCGACTTGTCTTCGCAGATGGCACGGATTGCATTGGAAGGAAGACCTTCAGCAGTTGTATAGAAGGTGATATTGCCGCTTTCCGGCTCATAACAGGCAATTCCGCTATCGTTCGTACCAATCCAGAGATGATTCTTACTGTCGACAAACATCTGCATTACATTGTTGATGCGCTCATCAAGCTGGATTTTCTCAAATCTGTAGCCATCATATCTGTACATACCGGAATAGGTACCGGCCCAGATATAGCCGTCACTTGTCTGGGCAACGGCATTGATCTCAGCGGATTCAAGACCATCCTCCGTATCGTAGCCGATTGCCGCGTAGTCTGAGGAGAAGTTTGGCAAAGATGTCTTTGGCGCTTCTGTATTGCTGTCGGAGGAAGACTGGGTGGCGCTTTCTGCAGAAGCAACCAGCATATTTGTGCCTTTAGCTGCTTCTAATAAGTTTGTGCCTTTAGCAGCAATGGATAATGAATATGAAGACACTGTTAGTAAGGCTCCGGCCATGCATATCGCCAGTGCCACTCTTGTAGAAATGCGTGATTTTTGCTTATTAACTCTCTTCATTCATATCCCTCATTAGAAAACCAAATATTCTATGCGGAATAGCATTTAGGCATAATTTGGTAGATTATAAATTCCTACATACACAATTAGTTTATCGTATTGCCAGTGAGGGAGGGTTAAACGGGGATAAAAAGAGTATTAAATTTGCATAACGTATGATTGTGGCGCGCGATAAGTCTATTAGCCCAAATATGGGCTTCTGACTTGCTCGTGGGAGTAGGTTTAAGGCTTGTTGCAAGTCAATCGAGCAGAAAAACCTACTTCAGACTAATAAGAGAGCGTATAAGCAAGTAAAAGGCAAAGACATGGAACATAGATAGGTTGATGATAAATCAAAACATGAAGAATTGTCATTGGGATTTACGGAAGGAAGTAAGTAAAAAGGAGAAGGTAAATCCAATGGAAGGAAAACACCAATAGGATTTATGTATGGGAGCTTTGTAAAGAGCTAAGATAAATCCAAACGCGAAGAATTGTTATTGGGATTTACGGAAGGAAGCAAGTAAAAAGGAGAAGGTAAATCCAGCAGAAGGAAATTGCCAATAGGATTTACGCGCGTGAGATTTGTAAAAAGCGAAGATAAATCCACCACAGGAAAAATGCCAATTGGATTTATGCGTGGGAGTTTTGTAAGAGCTGGAGATAAATCCAAACGCGAAGAAATTGTTGGAAGGATTTACGCATGGAAGCTAATAAAAGAAAAAAGGTAAATCCACCGGAGGAAAAATATTAAATGGATTTACGCAAAGGTCAGATAAGCGACTAAACAAGAAAATTAAGAGGCTAAACAGAAATTCAGAGGATAAAAAAGAGCCCCAACTGCATAAAAATCTCAGCTGGAACTCTTTATATTTATCTTCTGGCCCTATATTTCAGAGCTATAAATATTGCAACAAGTAATGATACACCGCATGCTGCGAGATATATCAGATTAGTGGGTGAGATGGTTGCTGCTGACATTCCTGAGAAGTCAGGGGGACCACCATTAGAGTCTCCACCGGGGAATCCTGAAGAGTCATCCCCGCCTGAGAAACCACCGCTTGGAGGACCGAAGGATTGCTTGCTGTCACTGCTATCTGAGCTCTGATCAGCATTTTCAGTATTCTGGCTGGCATCTTCTGAGCTTAGGCTTGTAATGTCAGTACTCTGAGCATCAGAAACTTCAGTTGAGTTCTGTTCTTCTGACTCAGAAGAACTATCACTGCCCGGAAATCCGCTCGGAGGTCCACCGCCGGGGCCGCCTCCCATGCCTCCGCCCATGGAACCCAGGTCGGAGAGTGTGATGGAGGATGCGTCTATCAGTGCATCAGGGTTGGATTCCTGCTCGGAATCTGTGGAACCTATAGTTCCGTCAAGCTGTTCCTGGATGCTCTGGCTGCGAAGCTCTACAAAGCTTCTTAAAGTTTCAACACCTTTGTCAAATTCCTCTGTAGTGCAGAACTTGGTAGGATCCTTATCAACATAGTCGCGAATCATCTCATAGGTTGTATCAATAAGATCTGTCATGTAACCGCTGGTATAGAATTGCGCGATGAAATCAGCAAAGTATTCATGATACATCTCAAGATATTCATCACAGGAGGTTATCCATGTGAACATAGGTCTGTCATTACTTCCTTCGGTAATGGAGAGAGGTGTATCAATGGGATCATTCACTGCTGCACTTGAATCGGAAGCCTGGAAGGTTCCGTAGGCAAGGTTATAATCCCAGGGAATCATTGACAAAATTCCGTCTTCCTCGTAGAGGTAGTAGTTGTGGATCATTGAACCTGTGTAGCTGTCGCCGTTAACCACAAAGTTATGAACTACCATGTATCTTAAAACCTTGTCTATATCTACAGCTTCAGCGATTTCTTCAGCATCCTGATTCTCGATTCCTTCATTCAGAGACTTAAGTGAATTAATAAGTCTCTTCTTATCGGACTTCTTAATAGTAGTCTTGGTACTATTGAAAATGGTGGAATAGCTGTCAGTATCATCGTCTATGTACTGGAGCTTTGCATCAGAGCTTCCCATTCCGGAGCCGCCAAAACCGCCAAATCCTCCGCGGCCACCTGAACCACCGTGACCAAAACTGTGATCTCCATCAGAGGATTCACCGGATTCACTTGAACCTCCAGACTCATCGGAATCCTTATTCTCAAACGGATTCGGAATTCCCATCTTGTCAAAGTCCATGTTCTTCATATCGAAGTCGCCGCCGTTTCCTCGGCCGCCGCCCATGGTCATGGTATCGGGCTTGTAAAGCTCGCCATAGCTTGTACCGTTATATCTCTCAAGGAAAGAATCTTCAACAGCCTCTACCGCAAGGTACAGTCCCCAGTCTTCACCGTTTACCGTGATGTAGGTGTAGCTTACAAGAGGAGCATCAACGCCGAATTCTCCCATGAGTTTGTAGGCCAGATAATCCTTCATCATGGTGTAATCCTGGATCAGATTATTCAGGCAAAGCTTATCAAGACCGTAGTAGTTATTGCTTGATTCATAAGCATCAAATTCTATTTTAAAACTGTATCTTTCACTATTTAACTGGGAAACAGTTGAAAGAGAAGTATTTCCCTTACATCTGATACCGACATTTTTCATGGTCTCTCCGTCAATCACAACGTCGGCCGCCGAGTACTCCTCAGATGCTGCATTAGCAATCAGACTTTCCCAGTCGTCTTCATCTATCTGAATATCTATTGTATGAACATAGCTGTCATCAAAGATTTTGTCGGTATATTCCATCGTAATCGAATCATCTGCGGCAATTCCGATGGAGGTACCGTTCATAAAAATTACTGTCACAAGAATCGCTAGGATAGTGATAAAGATACAGACTCTGTCTATATTCTTGTGTGTTGACATTGCTGGCTCCTTTTTATCCCATGTACTCGCCGTTGTAGCTTACAAGTACTGCGCTGTTGATGCCTTCCAAATCTGCAAGTGCATTGATGAAATCTGTGTTATCTTCATTAAGTCTTACTTCGAGGTTCAGCTCAAGGCTACCCTTCTGTGCGCTCTTACTCTTAACAACCATACGATTTACAGTTCCCTTGATAAAATCGCAGGCTCTCTGCTCTGCCTCATGACCTGTGCAGTTAAGCACGATTATGTAGGGCATAAGATGTGATTTTTTGTTTGCGAATACGAGAAGGATGAGACCGATGATCACACTTCCGAAAACTGCGAGCGGGATAAAACCTGCTGCAAGGACGATACCTACTGCAATTGACCAGAACAGGAATGCGATGTCCAGGGGCTCTTTGATCGCTGCTCTGAAACGAACGATGGAAAGGGCACCGACCATACCAAGTGAAAGAACTACGTTACTGGTCACTGCCAGGATAACGAGTGTGGTGGTCATCGTAAGTGCTACAAGTGTTACGCCAAAACTGGAGGAGTACATTACTCCCTGATAAGTCTTTTTGTAAATCAGAAAAATGAAAAGTCCTATTGCAAAAGCGAGCACCATGGCAAGTGCCATATCCAGGATGCTGATGCTGCTTACATTTTCCAGAAAGCTTGATTTAAAGATGTCATTGAAAGTCATTTTTTTAATTCTCCTTTTTTATGTCTGTTTTCTTATTTTTGAAAAACTGTTTAATGATTGTTGTTTAATACTCACCATATCCATGTTCTATCATGGGTATTCTGCAGGCCTCATATTTTGAGAACGCTCCGCCTCTTGCGTGTGGAAGCTGGACTACGTCCCTTATTATTTCTGGTAAAAATTCGTCCCATTTTACTTCCATGATGCAGATGCCCTTTGCTGCGGGAATCGTGATGCAATCGGTATCAAGAAAATCGGTGTTCCTTAATCCTGTCCGGATATCGTAATCAAGTGTAACCCTGACATTTCCGGGACCGTAGATAAAGGGCTCTCTTGTGTAATCAACGATTGTTTTGGGTTGAAGTCTTTCGGAAACCATTTTTGAGTAAAGCTCTTTTATCAAGGCATCTTCCGACTTCTCCATCCATCCGATGTCGCCGTTTACAATAGATTTTGCCTGATCCTCTGTGAGGTTTGCGGAAATCTTTGTTCCAAGACCGCCTACCTTGCACTTTTTTTCAAGGTGGATCACTGACTTGTTGCCGTTGTAGTATCTTATTCGGAATTTCTGCCTTCTGCTGACGCCCGCCTGCTTTTCAAGCAGTGCTTTGTCATTCGGGGTGTCAAAATACAAGCTTCTTATAAGATACTTTCCGTCTATAGCATGTTCGTCCGCTCTGGCGACTGCCCGGAGTCTTTGACGAATCGTGATCATATCCGCGGTGGTGATTTCATGTTTTAATTCATGTCTGTACTTCACGGTGCCTCTCCCTTCTGTTTTAATCACTTTCGCAATTATATTCCGCTAACCTAAATCAAACCTAAAAGAAATTTAAGTTACAAATTTATTAGGATATATCTGAGGTTACGACGAGTACTTTAGAAGATTTTTTATAATCATTTTATGTAGAATTCATATATTTTTTAGCGAATTCTTTTATATGTTGAAACCTGCGTTGTTATAATTAGAAAGGTGGAAAACAGCAAAAAAGGGGAGCGAATATGATTAATTACAATATTAAGGAAAACCAAAACGGACCAACTATCGGATACGTCAAGGCCGGCGTAATCGAGAAGAATGGTCTTTTTTTCAAGGATTCGGAAGGCACCGGTGAGCTCCTTCCCTATGAGGATTGGAGACTGTCACCTGAGGAGAGGGCGAAGGATCTGGCATCAAGGCTTTCAGTTGAAGAGATAGCGGGCCTTATGATGTACAGCGCGCACCAGATAGTGCCTGCAGAGGCAGGAGGGTGGTTCGGAGCTACCTATAACGGCGGAAAAGCCTTTGAAGAGAGCGGCGCAGCGCCTTCTGATCTGACAGACCAGCAGAGGAAGTTTTTGACAGAGGATCACGTGAGATATGTTCTTGCGATGATGCTGAAAAACGGCGAGATTGCAGCTAACTGGAACAACGAGATGCAGGCGCTCTGCGAGGAGATGCCACATGCAATTCCGGTTAATATAAGTACGGATCCAAGACACGGTGCCGGAAGTGCCTCCGCAGAATTTAAAACCGAAGCGAAGGACACCAGCAAATGGCCGTTGGGGCTTGGACTTGCCGCAACCTTTTCACCGGAGCTTGTAAAAAGGTTTGCGAGAGTCGCAGCCAACGAGTATCGCGCTCTGGGAATTACAACGGAACTCGGACCGCAGATAGATCTTGGAACAGAGCCCAGATGGATGAGAGTTCCCGATACCTGGGGACCTTGTTCTAAGCTTGCCACGGATTATGCGAAGGCATATTGCGAGGGACTCCAGACCGATCCCGACGCTGTAAGCGGTGATGGTAAGACCAAAGGCGGCTGGGGCAGCAAGAGCGTAGCAGCCATGGTTAAGCATTGGCCGGGTGGTGGTCCCTGCGAGTCCGGAAGAGATGCCCATTATGGCTTTGGAAAATTCGCAGTATATCCGGGTAACAATTTTGAGGAGCACTTAAAACCGTTCCTTGAGGGTGCCTTCAAGCTTGACGGCGGCACCAAGGAAGCTTCTTCCGTGATGCCCTATTACACAGTTAGCTATGGAGTGGATCCCTCCGGCAAGAATGTCGGAAACAGCTACAGCAAATATATAATCGGAGATCTCCTTCGAGATAAATACGGCTATAAGGGAATTGTCTGCACAGACTGGGGAATCACCGCAGATCCCGATCCGGAGATGGATTCCTTCGGTTCAAGATGTTACGGAACAGAGGACCTTAGCGAAGCCGAGAGACATCTTCAGATAATTGAAAATGGCGTCGATCAGTTCGGCGGCAATAACAACATAGTCCCGATCCTTGAGGCATATCGCATAGGCTGCGAGCGCCACGGCGAGGAGGCTATGAGAAAGCGCTTTGAGGAGAGTGCGCAGAGACTTCTTGTTAACAGCTTCAGGTGCGGACTATTTGAGAATCCTTATCTTGATGCGAATAAGAGCAAGGAAATCCTCGGCTGCGACGAGTATGTGGAAGAGGGCTTCAAGGCGCAGCTTCAGAGCATTGTTATGGTGAAAAATAACGGGGTACTTCCTATAGAAAGTGGCGCCGCTTCCGACTCTGCTCAGGCAGGTGTTACCAGGAAGAAGGTTTACATACCGGATCGCCATATCGACGAGCACAAGGGCTTTATGCGTTTTATGGAAAAAGCGCTTGATATCCCCGGAGCAAAGCAGGAAGATGTGGAGCCTTTTTATGAAGTAACGAAGGATGCGGCAGAGGCCGACTTTGCAATCTGCTTCATTGAGAGCCCCATCAGTGACGGCTACACAAAGGAGACAGGCTACAGACCTGTGACACTGCAGTACAGGGAGTATACTGCAACTGCTTCCAGAGCAGAGAGCATCGGTCAGGGTGACTTCAGGGAAAAAGAGAATCCGAATCGCTCATACCTTGGAAAATCAAATAAGGCAGCCAACGAGAGCGATCTTGATGCGGTAATCGAAACCAAAAAGAAGATGGGTGATAAGCCCGTAATCGTGGTCATCCGCATGAACAATCCCTGCATGGTTTCCGAGTTTGAGGAGTATGCTGATGCGATTCTTGTAAACTTCGGAGTGGAGACTAAGGCTGCACTTACTGTTATCGGCGGTGGCTACGAGCCTACAGCCATGCTTCCCGTGCAGATTCCGAAGGACATGGAGACAGTGGAGAAGCACTGTGAGGACAAGCCTTTTGACTATGAGCCTTACAAGGATTCTATTGGGAATGTGTATGACTTCGGCTTCGGTCTTAACTGGAGCGGTGTAATTAAGGACGAACGTTTTAATAAGTATGTGAAAGGATGAATGGTCTGAAAAGATGAATTGCCCAAAAGGGTAGGTTTTCCGAAAGGAGGGGGATTATGTTTAAGCTAAAGAAGTACTTCACGGTGATTTTTTTACCGGTATTGTTTCTGTCGTTCATGATGCAGGACAGTGCTGCAGCTGCGACTCCGAAGCAGACGACGGTGAGCAGACCGGTGCTGACTAAAACGTCAACAGCATCAAAGGCTGCTTCCGATGAAGATTTTATAGGCATTTGGAAGTATGACGATGTTTCGGTCTATATCACCATTGAAAAAGATAAGACCTGGAGTGCAACTAACGTCTACCGCATGAAAGTTGATGGCGGAACCTACGAGATTGATGGAGACAAAATCACCCTCACTTTTGATTCAGACGGAGCAAAAGACAGCTATACGCTTAATAAGAGTGGGAAGCTTGTCGATGTAGGCGGATCGGAGCTCACTAAAGTAGATGAGATGGTGCTGCTCCCGGCGCCCGAGGATAAGCTGACGCAGATGACCAGCTTCCCTGATAAATTCGACAGCGTTGATATCTACTATCCTGAACACATGCTTACATCACCAAGAAAAGACATATCTCACGCCTTGAATTTTTATCCTGAACATGGGAAAGGCACGGTGGATTATTACAGCAGCATAGTTGTTATGTTCCAGCCTCTTACCGAGGAATTCGACCGGGATCTCAAGTACGGCTCAGCCATTGGAAAAAAGGTCATGGGCTACATGCTGGAAGATTTCATCAAGCTTTACTATGAGAAAAAGCTTGTAAAATACATAGGCTCGGATTTCAAGGACTGCGGTAATTACTACAGCATAAAAGGATACCTTTGGCTTGACGGTACTGTCTTTAAGCAGGAACTTGACTATCCGGTGCGCGGCGTTATCGAACTTCGCTATTTTGGCCCTACAGGATATGCGCTTGCTTCCATAGCAATCGCAACAGAGAAACGTGTTGAGAATTATGCGCAGATAGCAGAGAAAATGCTTGATAGCTGTACCTATAAGAACGACTGGACTACTTCTCCCAAGGCAGTCCCTCCGCAGCCGGCAAAAGCAAAAAGCACTAAGAAGAGTTCGAGTAAGAGTAGTAAGAAGAGCTCCGGTAAGAGCTCAAAAAATTCAGGTGGAAGCGATCCCGGAGATTACGGCACCGCATATTATTGGACCGATTCCGATGGCGATGTCTGGTACTGGAACGGCTATGAGAATCAGTTTATAAGCTATGGCTCAGACGGCTATGTAGACGATGACGGTTCCTACTATGAATCGAATGACGCTTATGAGGAGCCCACTTATTACTATGATGACTACGATGCGTATACCGAATGGAACAGCTCCAGCTATGATGATTACGATAGCGACTATGGTGGCTACAGTGACTACAGCGAAGACTACTATGGCGGTGATGACTATGGCGGCTACGACTACGGCTACACCGACTGGTAAAAAACAGGCCCGTGGGGAATCCCACGGGCCGTCCTATTATGACATTTTTTTATACATGTAGTTGCCGAGCATCTGGATTGCCTGCACGAATGCGATAAGAATAATCGAGCAGACGATCAGGTAGTCGGTCTTGTACTGCTGGTAACCGTAACGGATTGCGATGTCACCGATACCGCCGCCGCCGACTGTGCCGGCCATTGCGGAATAACCGATAAGTGAGATTACCAGAAGAACCACACCGTTGAGCATTCTCGGAATTGATTCCTTTACATAAACCCTCATCAGAATCTGGAAGTTAGAAGCTCCGAATGACCTTGCAGCCTCGATGACTCCGGGATTTGTTTCGCGAAGACTTGTCTCAAATACCCTTGCAATGTAAGGAATCGCGGATACCGTAAGAGGCACGATGGAAGCTGTGGTTCCGATCGATTTTCCCACACACATTCTGGTGAAAGGAATGAGAATAACCAGAAGAATGATGAACGGAAAACTTCTGAATACATTTACGATAAAACTCAAAACCTCATAAACAATCTTGTTGGGCTTAAGGCCGTCCGGCGCTGTAAGCGTTAAGATGATTGCGGGGATGAACCCGATTATTACTGAAAAAAGCGTTGACCAGAACACCATGTAAAGCGTCTGCTTGAATGCATTTAAAATGATACCGGTCATTCCGCTGTTTGATAAAATTCCGGACATTATTTGATTACCTCCCATGTAACATCTTTTTTATCAAGAAAAGCACAGACATCGTCCAGATCTTCTTCCTGAATATTGAGGACGAGACTTCCGTAAACATCCTCTCTGAAATCCTCGAGCTTAGCCCAGCAGATATTGAAATCGCGGTGAAGCTCCTGTGACATCATTGTAACGATGGGACGCTGATTGCCTTCTCCATAGAAAAAGAGCTTAATGTTGAGACCCGTTGTAGGAAGCTTGTCGCTCTCTTCACGAAGGAAATCTCTGATCTCACGCTCTTTTGGCCAAACGAAGAGTTTCTCGGGCTGTCCTACTGAGAGCACCTGACCGTTACTTAAAAATGCAACCTTTTTACAAATCTGTTTAACTACTTCCATCTGGTGAGTTACCACTATAATTGTGATGCCCATCTCCTGGTTGATCTTCTGAAGAAGAGCAAGTATGCCCTTTGTGATCTCGGGATCGAGCGCACTTGTGGCCTCATCGCAGAGAAGGAATTCAGGATCAAGCACCAGAGCTCTTGCGATAGCTACGCGCTGCTTCTGACCACCAGAGAGTTCACGCGGCTTTGCATGAACCTTCTCCTCAAGTCCTACAAGATTTATGAGCTTCAAAATCTTTTCCTTCGCCTCGGGAGTATTAGTGCTCATGCCCCAGAACTTCATGGGAAGCGCCACGTTCTGATATACATCAAGTCTCTCGAGAAGATTGAAGCTCTGGAAAATCATGCCCATTCTCTTCTGAAGAAGGCGCAGAGACTTTTTATCTCTAATATTAACTTCCTGTCCGTCCACGGTTATGATACCCGAATCATAGGACTCGAGCCCGTTGATACAGCGAAGAAGCGTCGATTTGCCAGCGCCGCTCTGACCGATGATACCGAAAATCTCGTGATCCTCGATCTCCATTGATATTCCTTTAAGAACTTCAGTGTTTTTAAAGGACTTTTTTACATCTTCGATTTTTATCATTTGAAAAACATCCTTAATTAATCATTATTGTGTTGGAACACACTACTGTATTTTACAATAAGCTGTTTGATGATGGAAGTGTTTCATTTTATAATTGAAATAGCAATTTTGTAGGCTTCGGGGATGAAAGAACTAATTATGCAGACCAAAGAAAACCAGATCAGACAAAAATATGAAAAAATAACAAAGACGCTAATAGAGAAGCACCTGACAATTACTACCATGGAGAGCTGTACGGCGGGGATGGTGGCGTCGCTTTTAACAGATACAGAAGGCTCGTCGGCGGTGCTGAGAGGGGCGTTTATCACCTACAGCAATGAAGCCAAGATAATGCAGGGAGTGCCGGCAGAAATAATTGAAAAGTACGGAGTGTACTCCGAAGAAACAGCGAGGGCTATGGCGGCAGCATGCAGAAAAGCCTACGGAGCTGACTTCGGGATAGGTGTGACCGGTACTATGGGAAATGCCGATCCGGAGAACAACGACAGTGTTCCGGGAGAAGTTTATTTTGCAATTGCAAGCGAAAAAGGACCGGAGTCATTTAGCAGGACTCTTGATCCTGAAGCAACAAGAAATGCATATAAGCTTGTTGTGTGTGACATGATAGCGGATGAACTTATAAGAGAGTTATGGCAAACACTTTAGATTTTGGAATCTTCATTCAAAATCTAATCTGTGATATCATCTATTTATAGATTTAAAAATTACCTTTTCTTATTTCGAAAGGAGCTTTTTTTCTTATGAGTGTGTCACTAATATTTGAAATCATCGGTTATGTGGGATCAGCTCTGGTGCTGCTTTCATTCATGATGGTATCTGTCTACAAGCTTAGGATTGTAAACATGATGGGAAGTCTTGTATGTGTGATTTATGGACTTTTGATTCATGCATATCCTACGGTTGTCATGAATCTGGCGCTTGTCGCAATCAATATCTACTATCTTACCAAGATGAGAAGCACTGATAAAAACTATGATCTTGTCAGGGTATCGGGCGATGAAGGCCTTACAAAGTACATGATAGATCTATATAAGGAAGATATAGCGAAGTGCTTCCCCGGGATTTCCATGGATTTCAAGGATGTAAACTGCGGTTTTGTGGTTTGCCACAAAGGAACTCCTGCCGGAATTCTGCTGGGTAACCTCAAGGATCACATACTTGATATAAAGCTTGACTATTCCATTCCGGAATACCGCGACTTCTCTATCGGCGAATTTTTGATGTCCAATCTCATACACGAGGGCATTGATAAACTGGTCTACAACGGCTCGGATGAGCATCATAAAGCATACCTCAGGAAAACCGGTTTCGTGGAGAAAAAGGGACATTACGAGAGAACACTGTAAAAAAATTGGGTCGGACTTCTTATACGGAGTCCGACCTTTTTATAGCTTCCGATTACTATTTCTTATCGGAAAATGGGTTGATTTTATAACGGTCAGGGATTAAAGTTAATAATCATATCTGACATATAAAAACCCGCTTTAATTATAGGGGCGGATTTAAGAGGAGGACAAAAGTTATGAAAAAGAAGTTTTTGACAAGTATTTTACTTTCTACAGTGCTTACATTTGGCGCTCTTACAGGTTGCGCAGGCTCATCTGCCGGTGACGCAGCAGGAACTGCAGAAAGTACAGAAACCGCCACAGAGGCAGAGAGCACAGAAGAGGCTACAGAGGCAGAGAGCACAGAAGAGGCTACAGAGGCAGAGAGCACAGAAGAGAGTGCTGATGCCACAGCAGCTCCCGCAGACGGCGACAATAAGATTGTAGTTGGTGCTACACCCGTTCCTCACGCAGAGATCCTTGACAACATTCTTAAGGATGTTCTTGCAAAGGATGGTTGGGAACTCGAGACAGTTGTATTTAACGACTACGTACTTCCCAATACTTCACTTGAAGAGGGTGAGCTTGATGCCAACTACTTCCAGACACTTGGCTACATGAATCAGCAGAACGAGGATGCAGGTCTTCACCTTGCAGCAGTAGCAGGCGTTCACATCGAGCCCATGGGTATCTACTCCGAGAAGTACACAGCTCTTGCTGATATTCCGGACGGCGGTTCAATCGGTATCCCGAACGATCCCGACAACGGTGAGCGTGCTATCGATCTTCTTGTTCAGAAGGGCCTTCTTACATCAAAGGGCGGCTTTGGTACAGACGACAACTACACAGAGGATGCACTTACAAAGGATGCTGAGGCAAACCCGCACGGCTATGTGATCACACCTCTTGAGGCAGCATCACTTCCGCTTTCACTTCCCGATCTTGACGCTGCAGCGATCAACGGAAACTATGCTCTTGAGGCAGGTCTTCCGGATTCACATCCCGCTCTTGATATCGAGGAGTTTGACGATGAGACAACTGTAAAGAGAACCAACTTCCTTGTAGTTAAGCAGGGCAACGAGGATTCTGCCAAGATTCAGGCTCTTGTAAAAGCACTTCAGTCCGACGAGGTTAAGGCATACATCGACGAGACCTATAAGGGCGCGGTTATCTCTTCATTCATTGATGGACAGTAATTAAAAAACATATAAGCGATTTAAGCCAATATTAGAAATCACTCCTACCTTAAAAACGCTAAGAGTAGTGCGAAAAAGCATTACTTTTAGTGTTTTTTTATTTTGGTTTAATATATTTTTTCATAAAAAACAGTTAAGATATAAAAGGAGAATACTGCAAACCGCTGATTGAAGGGGGTTTTCATGCAAAAAAACAAGTTGTTCACCGATGATCTTACTGCAATAATACCTTCTGAGGAAAAGATGTCTGCAATGGAATGGCTTGCAGAGCAGATGCCCGGAGGATTTTTCATATACCGCGCAGATGATTCCACTGAGCTTTTATATGTAAACAGTTCGGTCTGTGATATCTTCGGATGCAGCAGTGTGGATGAATTCAGGGAATATACCGGCAATACCTTCAAGGGAATGGTTCACCCTGATGACTATGACAGCATTCAGTCATCTATAGATAACCAGATAGCCATGAACTCAAACTCAAGACACATGGACTATGTGGTATACAGAATAATCAGAAAAGACGGAACCATACGCTGGGTTGATGATTACGGTCACTTTGCGACTCTCCCGGGCTATGGTGATGTTTATTATGTTTTCATAGGTGATATCACAGAGACCAAGCTCGCCAAAGAAGAAACAGAGAGAGCCAATACCCTTGCAATTGCTCTTGAAGAAGCTGAACAGGCGAATGTAGCAAAGAGCGCATTTTTATCAAATATGAGTCATGAGATCCGCACTCCCATTACGGCCATTCTCGGCTTGAACGAGATGATACAAAGAGAGGCGGAGGATTCAGCCATACTGGATTATTCCGAAAACATCAGGAAAGCCGGGGTTAGTCTTCTTGGAATCATCAGTGATATTCTGGACTTTTCCAAGATAGAGACCGGCAAAATGGAATTGCAATGCGAAAAGTATGCTCCGGATGCGCTTATCAGAGATCTTTACAATCTTATCAGATTCAGAGCGGAGGCCAAGGGACTGACTCTGCATTTTGAAATCGATTCAGAAATTCCCAAAGAACTTATAGGAGACGAAATCCGCATAAAGCAGATAATAACGAACATTCTCACTAATGCCGTGAAGTATACGGAGGAGGGAAGCGTCAATTTTGCAATGAAACTGAAGGAGAAGAGTTCTGACTGCGTCACCATGGAGATATCCGTAACCGATACGGGAATCGGAATCAAAAAAGAGGATATTGACAAGCTCTTTGAGCCCTTTGACAGACTTGAACCCAAAAAGACGAGAAGTATTGAAGGCTCAGGACTTGGACTTTCAATCACCAGGCAGCTCCTTTCGCTTATGGACAGTGAACTCAAGGTGGAGAGCACTTATGAAAAGGGTTCAAAGTTTTATTTCACCCTGACTCAGAAGATTGGAAATGACACACCTATAGGTGATATAACGGAGGAATTCCTGCTTCACGATAACTCCGGACAAGCGCATGGACAGACTTCGTTTATTGCTCCGGGCATGAGGCTTCTTGTCGTGGATGATACGCCGATGAATCTCCAGGTTATTGCGGGGCTTTTGAAGCGCACAAGAATGCATATAGATGTGGCAAGCAGCGGCGCAGAATGCATAGAAAAATTCGGGGCCGAGCACTACGACATGGTCTTTTTGGACTATCGTATGCCGCATATGAACGGGATAGAGACCCTCACAGAGATAAAGAACAAATACCCCGAGAAGTTTGAGAAGACACCTATAATCTCTCTCACCGCCAGCGCGGTTTCGGGGGACAAGGAAAAAATGCTCTCCGCCGGTTTTACCGATTACCTGACAAAGCCGGTAAACATCGACGAGATGGAGCGCATGATGTGCAAATATCTGCCTGACGATTCTGTCTTCATGATAGGTGATGAGGTAAATGATGAAACGTCGAAGCTTCCGAAAATCGCTTTTGACTATCCGGAGCTTGATCCTGCGAAAGGTATCGAGTATTGCGGCGATGCAGAGGATTACATCTATGCTCTTGAAACCTATGAGATGTCTGTTGATGCCAAGGCGGAGCAGATAGAAAACAGCCTGAAAGATGATGATATGGATGCATATGTTCTAAATGTGCATTCACTTAAGAGTACTTCCTCTGCCATAGGTGCCGTGAGCATGTTTGAAAAAGCGAAGGCGTTGGAAATGGCTGGAAAGGATAAGGATTTTGCAACAATTCAGAGGGACACTCCGTTCCTTATAAAAGAATACAAAGAGCTAAAGGCTATCATTCACAGGATCATACAGAATTATGAGGCAAATGATGAGACTGCAGCAAAGCCTCTGGATGTTGTTGAAGAAGCAAGAAGTCAAATGCTGGCTAAAGCTCTGGAGGAAGCGGAGCATGCCAATATGGCGAAGACGGCCTTTTTATCCAATATGAGTCATGAGATAAGAACGCCTATGAATGCCATTATCGGACTTGATAACATCGCGCTCAAAAATCCTGATATCGACAGCGAGACAAGAGATATACTGGTGAAGATTGGTGCCAGCGCAAAGCACCTGCTATCACTTATAAATGACATCCTTGATATAAGCAGAGTTGAGTCGGGGAAAGCCAAACTTAAGAATGAGGAATTTTCATTCGGAAATATGCTTGAGCAGATAAATACCATGACTGAGTCCCAGTGTAAGGATAAAGGTCTTGTGTTTGATTGTCTGGTAAAAGGCCACATGGACGACTTTTACGTCGGCGATGAGATGAAGATGAAGCAGGTGGTCATAAATGTCCTCGGTAATGCCGTGAAATACACACCGGCTCCGGGAAAGGTGACTTTCACTGTTGAAGAGACAGAGCGCACGGATGATAGAGCTGTTGTCAGATTTGTCATAAAGGATACCGGCGTTGGAATGGATGCTGATTATATTCCGAAGATCTTTGAGCCCTTCTCACAGGAAAAAGAGGGAACAAGCAACCAGTACGGCAGTACCGGGCTGGGAATGGCCATCACCAAGAATATAGTTGATATGATGTGTGGTCAGATCGAAGTGCAGTCTGAAAAGGGGAAAGGCTCTGAATTTACCATAACCATACCTCTCGGAATAAGCAAAAAAGAGATAGGAGAGGCAGGCTTTGATCCGACTACTTTGACCACACTTATAGTTGATGATGACGCTACTGCCTGTGAACATGCAAAGATGGTGCTTGCAAGGATTGGCATTGAGGCAGACTACGTCCTGTCGGGCAAGGAAGCCTTGACTGCCATGGAAAAGAAGGAATCCCTCAAGTCACCTTACAAACTTGTACTGTTGGATTGGAGGATGCCGCAAATGGACGGTGTCGAACTCACGAGGGCGATCAGAAAGCGCTATGGCGATGAGGACATTACTGTTATATTAACGACCTACAACTGGGACGACATCATGGAAGAAGCTCTGGATGCCGGAGTCGATGCATTTATGGCCAAGCCGCTCTTTGCAGGAAGCATTCAGCAGGAACTTAAAAAGATCGTGGAGGGAAGCAGAGAAAAGAGCAGGGGGAATGCACACAAGGCTTCGCTTACCGGAAGAAAGATACTGCTTGCCGAGGACATGAATATCAATGCCCAGATCATGAAGCAGATTCTGAAAATGAAGGAAATAAGCGCTGATGTTGCAACCAACGGAGAAGAGGCGGTAAAGCTTTTTGAAGGAAGTGATGTGTCCCACTATGATGCCATTCTTATGGACATCAGGATGCCTGTAATGAACGGACTTGAAGCAACGAAGGCGATAAGAGCCCTGGGCAGGGAGGATGCGGCGAAAATACCGATCATTGCACTTACAGCCAATGCTTTTGACGAAGATGTACAGCTGTCTCTGGATGCGGGGATGAATGCGCATCTGTCCAAGCCTATCGAACCGGATGCTCTTTTCGGGACACTTGAAAAACTGATAACTGACTGATTACAGACAAGGAGGTTCCTATGAAGTATATATTACTTGTGGACGACGATGAGGATATGATGAAAATTGTTGCAAGGTGGCTTGAGAAAGCAGGCTATGAAGTATCTTCAGTTACTTCAGGGAAGGCTGCGGTCGCAGCTGTTTCCGAGAGAACACCGGATCTCGTTCTCCTTGACTACAGCATGCCCGATATGGACGGACCGGCAACCCTTGCTGCTATAAGAGAGACGGTGCCAGATAAAAATATCCCGGTCCTTTTCAGAACCGGGAAGGATGATTTGTCTTCGCAGGAGATTATGGAAAAATGCAACCCTGCGGGCGTGATATCCAAAGCGGAAGGAAAACCTGCCCTTCTGGCTGCTATTGCTGAGATTTGTTAAACAAATCCTCCTCAAAGAATCTTTGCAGAGCATCGAGGAGTGTCTCCTTCTGAGATGACTTAAGAAGATACCCATCGGGTTTATATTCGAGAATACGAAATACGTGATCCCTGTCATTTTTTCCTGTGAGGAAAATGATGGGGATTCTGTGTGTATCGGGATTGTTTCTTATCATTTTCATGAGCTCGTATCCATCCATCTCCGGCATCTCGTAGTCGAGGATTATGAGATCAGGTATGGTGGTTGCCAGACCCTGAAGCAGATCTTGGCCGTTATCAAAGCATGAAACATGATAGGAAGATGAAAGCCAGTGATCTGCCACGGTCAGATAATCCTTGTCATCATCTACTATGAAAAGGGTTTTCGTCCTGTGATACTCAGCTAAAAGTCTCGAGAAATATTCAAAATCCTTAACAAAGGAATCAATATCGATAGGCCTTATGTAGGTTCTCGAAACGCGGAAGGCACCACCTGATGACATGGCAATATCGATGTCCTGGGGATCTCCGGCAATGCATAAAAGCTTCGAATCATCCTGGCACATCTCAGCCAGAAGGTTCATGGTCAGTTTTATATGGGATTTATCATTGGTTCCCGGATAGTAAATTATAATATCTACTTTTGAGCGGTAAGTGATGATCTTATCGGGTTCGTCCGGAATCACAGTGACCTTAAAGCGGGCCGCGGTCAGACTCTTTTCCAGGCTGGTGGGAACAATTCCGCTGTTTGTTTGAACGAAAAGAACTGATCTGGTGCAGTCTTCCGGTGGCTCGGCTTCTTCGCGGAGGCTCTTTTGTTCCGAAGCTGCCTGTGACAGATGCTTTATATCCTCATCCTCCGTAATCCTTGAAAGGAGTTTTCCATAGGCTTTGTATGAAGATAAAAAGGCGGGCGCGTCGTTTCTTATCATCCGATAATTCCCGTTTTCGGCAGCCTCTTCAAGCGCTACGGCTTCCTCGCACAGAGACCTGGCACCTATCAGCCGTGCCATGCTTTTTAAGGAATGGACGCTGAGTTTGAACATGGTCCAGTCCTCACATACAAAATGGGTTTGAATTTCGTGAGACTTTGAATTGATTGAGGAATAAAAAATGTAGAGAGCATCAATATAATCTTCTGCGGTCTCACAGTTTGATATGCCTGCAATAAGATCGATACGGGGAACGGATTTAAGCCATACCGGAAGCTTGTCGAGCTCTTCCTTCACAGCATCGTCGGAGACATTGCTGCTATCAATATGGTCTATCATGGTATTGACATAGCGCTCTTTTTCCTCGATGGCGAAGCTGTCTTCCTCAGGCAGATAAGTCATAAGGACCTCATACAACTGCCTCGGGTCGACAGGCTTTATAAGGACATCCGCAAAACCGGCTGCCTTATACAGATTTATGTTTGATCTTGCATCTTCCGTTGTGTGGCAGATAACGGGAACCTTTATCTTCTTTTTGGCAAAGATATCCTGTAATGCCAGGAAGGTGTCGACGCCATCCATATCAGGCATGCGATGATCCATCAGGATGAGATCGTAATTTTTTTCCCTGCACATATCAAGGCATTCCTGACCGCTCTCAACCTGATCTGACTGAACTCCGTTGGAAGCCAGAAGGGAAGAGAGAATCATTCTGTTTATGGGCATATCATCCACTATAAGTACGCGTGAGGCTTTGTTCTCCATGTAGGTTCCTCTTTTTCGTAAGTTATTTATCGAATATATCCCTATAAAAATACTATAAGGTATTTTGAACTCTGTTGGTATTAAAGTTTTATTAAACAAGCAATTAAATCTAAACTTGTTTGCATAATCCAATTTAGTATGATAAAGTGGTAAAGAATGAAAAATTTAGAGGAGGGCATTGTTTTATGAAAAAGAAGATAATAGCAGGATTACTTATAACAGCAATGACATTTTCGCTTACAGCATGCGGCGGAGCAAAGACAGACAGCGCCGAAGGCACAGCAGCGACTGATACAACAGAAGAGACAACAGAGGCAAAGGATGAGGGCTCCGATGTTGACTATATAAAAGGAAAAGGAAAGCTTATCGTAGGAATCACAGACTTTGCTCCTATGGATTACAAGGATGACAGCGGCAACTGGATCGGCTTTGATGCTGACCTTGCAAAGAAGGTTGCCGAGTCCCTCGGAGTTGAAGCTGAGTTTGTAGAGATCGACTGGGATAACAAGATTCTTGAGCTTGATAACAAGTCAATTGATGTAGTATGGAACGGAATGACACTTACAAACGAAGTTACAAACGCAATGGAGTGCACCAAGCCTTATCTTAACAATGCACAGGTTGTGGTTGTTCCGTCAGATATTGCGGATGAGGTGAAAAGTGCAGAGGATGCTGCTTCCTACAGCTTTGCGGTTGAGGCAGGTTCAGCAGGTGAGCAGGCAGCTACCGATAACGGCTATGATTTTGTATCCGTTACATCTCAGGCTGATGCTGTAATGGAAGTTCAGGCAGGTACTTCTGGCGCATGTATTATCGACCTTCTCATGGCAGGCGCTATGATTGGTGAGGGTACAAGCTATCCCGATCTTTCACACACAGTAGAACTTACAACAGAAGAGTATGGTATTGGATGCCGCAAGGGATCCGATCTTGCTGCTTACATCGATGATCAGCTTGGGGTTATGTATGCTGACGGAAGCATGATGGAGATTGCAAAGCAGTACGGTGTTCAGGACGCCGTAATTGCAAGATAATCCTGATTTTAAAAAATAGCGAAATCTATGCCCCGCTTAATGGCGGGGCATTTGAAACTACGGAAAGAGGAATCTATATATGTTTTGGACCGTTACCTTATCACTGCTTGAGGGGTTCCTGGCAACAATTAAATTATTTGCTTTAACACTTGTTTTTTCACTGCCCCTGGGGCTTCTCATTTGCTTTGGCTCAATGAATAAGCTACCTCTGATAAGGGTACCTATAAGGTTTTTGATCTGGGTTGTACGTGGAACACCGCTGATGCTGCAGCTCCTTATCATATACTACGGACCCGGAATTTTTCTTAGATTAAACGTGTGGGGAACTTCAACCTCCGGAAGATTTATGGCAGCACTTATAGCATTTGTGATTAACTACGCCTGCTATTTTTCTGAGATATACAGAGGCGGAATCCAGTCAATTCCGGTAGGACAGTACGAGGCTGCGCAGGTTCTCGGCATGACGAGATGGCAGACCTTCAAAAAAGTCATTCTCCTGCAGCTCATCAAACGAATCGTTCCGCCGATTTCAAACGAAGTTATAACCCTTGTTAAGGATACTTCTCTTGCGAGAGTTATTGCGGTTTATGAGATCATCTGGAACGGACAGGCCTTCATTAAGAGCAGCGGAATCATCTGGCCATTGTTCTACACAGGCGCATTTTATCTGCTCTTTAGCGGACTTTTGACACTGCTGTTCAGATACATCGAGAAGAAGCTGAGCTATTTTAGGTAAGGACGAGAAGGTACACGGAAAATGCCAATACTTGAAGTTAAAGATATAAAGAAAAAATTTGATAATAGCGAGATTCTTAAGGGAATCTCATTCGACATGGAAGAGGGACAGGCGATATCCATTATCGGATCCTCGGGAAGCGGAAAGACAACGCTGCTTCGCTGCCTGAATTTCCTGGAGAGAGCTGACGAAGGAACTATAACCGTAAGAGGAGAGAAGCTTTTTGATGCATCGCTTCCCATGGAAAGCGCGGATGCTCTTCGTGAAAAGAGACTCCATTTCGGTATGGTTTTCCAGCAATTCAATCTCTTCCCGCAGTACACGGCGCTTGAGAATGTTACACTTGCACCGGGACTTTTGAGCGGAGGTCAGGATAGTGATGCGATCATAAAAAGAGGTAAAGAGCTTTTGGATCAGATGGGACTTTCTGACAGAATGGATAACTACCCGCATCAGCTTTCCGGCGGGCAGCAGCAGAGAGTTGCCATAGCCCGTGCTCTTGCATTGAAACCTGATATCCTCTGCTTTGATGAGCCCACTTCGGCGCTTGATCCTGAGCTTACCGGTGAGGTTTTGAGAGTAATAAGAGAGCTTGCAAACAAGAATACCACTATGATCATAGTTACTCATGAGATGGCATTTGCAAGAGACGTAGCGGACGAGGTTATTTTCATGGACGGCGGAGTGATCCTGGAGAAGGGACCTGCGAAGGAAGTGATCAATAACCCGAAGGAGGAGCGTACAAGACAGTTCCTTTCAAGTGTTCAGTCCGGATCTTAATTTAACATATGTGGATAATAAAACGGATAGCAAAGAGCTTGCTATCCGTTGTTTTTCGTGATTTACATTGTGGGATTTAAGTTAACCCGCTGTCAGCTTTCCGGTGGTACTGCGTCGAGCTCTATTGTGGCTGTGAAGGTACTTCCGATTCCTTCTTCGCTTTCTGCGATAATATCACCCTTCATGAGACATGCAAGGCGCTTTGCGACGGAAAGTCCAAGGCCTGTACCTGTGCCATACTTGCTGGGATTCCTCTTTTCCTGTGAGAAGGTTCTGAAAAGGCTTGGCATAAAGGCACTGCCGATGCCGCAACCCTCATCTTTTACTACAAATTTTATTCTGTAAAAATCACCGTGCTTTTTGGAAGAAACATATATCTCGACAGTGTCTCCCCGCTCGCTGAACTTTACGGCGTTATTGGTTAAGTTTATCACCATCTGCTGAGTTCGTCCGAGGTCGCAGATGACCTGCGGGTTTGCTCTGTATTCTCTGTGTACGATAACTGTCACATTTTTTTCTTTTGCGAAGGCTTTGGTGATATTCTCAACGCCGTCCACGATATCATCAAGGGATGCTCTTTTCGGGTCGAGGTTTAAGTTACCGCCGTCGATTTTATCAATATCGAGAATATCGCTCATAAGTCTGGAGAGATAGTGACTGGAAGTGTAGATTTTTCTCATATCACTTCGAAGGACGTCGACATCCTCCTGATTCATTCCAAGATAGGACAGAGCGGAGATGGCGTTCATGGGATTCTTGATTTCATTACTCATGCGGGATAAGAATTCCGACATGCGTCTGTTGGCACGCTTTTCATTATCGAGAAGCTTGTCGTTTAATTTATTAAGCTGTTCGATTTTCCTGATGCGTTCCTGCTCCTCGGTGACGTCCATAAAGGAGCCTACAAATCCGATAATAACACCTTCATCATAGATGGGTGTTTTGGTAGCAATGATCTCTCTTACTTCGCCTTTAACAATACACAGGCCATGAACATTGTGAGTACTCTCACCGTGAAGGACCCGGAGCTCATCCTGCATGAAAGGTTCAGGATCCGGATGCCAGCCCATATCCTCGTCGGTTTTACCGATAACTTCATCAGCTGATTTAAAACCATAAAAATTGAGAAATGCCTGGTTTACTCCGACAAATCTGCGCTGGGTATCCTTCCAGAAGATACAGTCCTGGGTAGTATTTATGATTTTGTCGAACAACTGATCCGCATGTTCGTCAAGTGAAATTGTCTTTAACTTTTCGATATTATCACTCATCTAAATCCTCTTGAAAAAAATACAAGAAATCTCCTTACACAAAACGTGAAAGTGTATATCAATTATAACACGAAATTCCGTAAATGCTATAGTGGAAGAAATAAGTTCTCGTTTTTAAGTTCATCTTTTATGAATGAGATATCACTGTCCGATAAATTGAACAGCTTAAAACACTTATCATCGAGCTCATTGTAAAGTGCGGTTATCTTGCTTTTGCGTTCGCCCTCGGAGGGTGATTTTGAATCACCGGGGGTCCCGCAAAGCTCTAAGATACTGTCAATTATGGCAATTATTTTGTTTTGGGTATCAGCATCCGCAGCCGGAATCGGGATCTGTTCGATGTGCGATCTTAAAATTTTTACCGAACGGAATTTTTTGATGAAATAATATTCGGAGGCGCTGCAGTTTAAAATCGCCATGATATATTTCATGCTGAGATTTTCAATGTTCGGAATTACGATATTACAGCTGTTAAGAGACAGGGTTTGTTTGTCATCATATGCAAAAACAAGTCGTCCTCCGATGAAACGATAGAGCAGCTTTTCAGGTGCCCGGTACATGGAAAGAGGTGCTACCTGCTGGCATTTATCGGGATCGAAGTTTATGTAGCACTTGGGGATTCTGAAGGCATATTTGAAAATATCGGTGCCTTTCAGTATAACTTCGTTGTTTGCGGTCTTTCGTGATTTGAGCATTTCCTTGTTGGCACCTGTCACTATTCCAAGTGCAAACTCGGCATTTCCTTCGAGCCTTTTCGCACCGGGCAGAGTCTCCAGATGGTTAAGGATCCGGTACTCATTGTCGGGCATAAGGAAGTCGAAGGCGTCTCCTGTAAGCTTCCTTGCCGAAGTGATCTTGAAGGAGGATTCCTTTTCATATACGACAGGATTTTTTGAAAGGAAGCTGTCGGTGGACTTTTGTACCTGCATTATCACGGAAGGGCACTGGACATGATCGAATACATCTCCCAGATATTCAAGGTGCGTAAGTGTGGTTGTCTTCAGCAGAAGCTCACGAATTATTCGATGAGTTTTGACAAGAAGGACCGACTCCGGAAGGACGTAGGAAAGTGTACCGCCGTCTTTAAGAAGACCGAGAGCCTGCTCAGTAAAAAGATCAAAGGAATCGGGTGATTTTGCCTTGCCGCATTCGAAAGTATCCTTGAGGTAAGTCTTTTCACCTGCAGTGAAAGAAGAACCCCAGGGAGGATTGCCAAGGATAATATCGTAGGTTTTATCACTCCTGTTTTCATGGAGGAAATCCCTTACTATAAGATGCTCTTTCCAGAAATCGACATCAGGGATTCTGTACTTGAGTGCCAGGTTAATCCTTGCAAGAAGAATACTGGTCTCATCGAGATCATAGCCGTAGAGATTCCCGGCAGGGACACCCGGAGGAAGACATAATAAAAAGTTACCGGTTCCGCAGCCCGGATCAAGGATCTGTTTATCCTGACCTTCTGAGAGGATTGATGCCTCAAAAAGGTGTCCGAGAAGTCTTTGTACGATTGTTCCGGGAGTGTAATAGGTTCCCTCGCTTTTCCTTGCGCGAAGGTGCTTTAAAGATATGTATATCAGACCAAGAGTATCCTCGCCGGGAACGTACTCGAAGTTCCCGGTTAGAGAGATGATGTCCTCAGGTAAGGATGTGTCGTCTTCGGATGGATGAAGCTCCGTGATAAGGTGTGAGTATTTCTCCTGTTCTTCATCCGAAATTCTTTTGGAAATAAGCCTTTTTGCGCAGCCCGCAAGGATGGCTTTCAGCATGGAATCTGTGAGTTCAAAAGGTTTGGTCTGCTCTGAAGATTCTGCTGTTTCTTCAGGTTCTGTAGTAAGAGCACTGCAGCTTTCAAAGTCGGCAATGTTTGAAATAAGTTTGTTAACCAGCGGGAGATTGGGAGAAGTCGCAGGAATATAAGAGCTGTACAGGAGCTTACCCGATACGTAGGTCTTGTTCCTGCGGCTCTTTAAGGATTTGATCTTTCCGTTTTCAAGATCGGCTTTGAGGGAGCTGACGTACTCCTCAGAAAAGAGATACGAGCGTCCCTTTTTTCCTTCAGGCTTAATCTTACCGAGCTTTATCCAGTTTCTCCCTGTGGCGGGAGTGATAGACAGTTCTGCACAAAGGTCAGATAGTGTAAGCATTAGCGCAATCCCCCTCATCCGTCAGCTTTGCTGACACCTTCCCCCAAAGGGGAAGGCAATAGATATTATAAGCATTATTATTCCTATCAGGCTTAGGATAAATCCTGCCACGAGACCCGGGGTGCGGTAAACCAGTTTGATGTCGTGGTGGCCATCGGTCATTTCAAGAGCACTGAACATGGTGTCGGCTGTGAGGAGCTCTGTCTTTTTGCCGTCAACGTAGGCGGTCCATCCCTTGGAATAAGGAATTGATAAGAAGAGAATCTCACTGTCGCCGCAGTCAATGCTTCCTGTAATAGTATTTGTTGCAAAGGAGATGGGATTCTTGTGAAGATCCACATCCGTAAGTGTATGTGCTTTAAGCTCTGTGAGGCGGTCATGCATGGTTGCAAGCGATCTGCAATACACGCTCATCTCATCGAATTTATAGGTGCCTTTTTCATTAAAATTGATTCTGATATAGGTCTTTGCCTCGTTGGCATTTCCGAGATTTACAAGGAAATCATGCCAGCCGGAGTAGTACCAGGAGCGCTCTGTCTTGTAATCGATATTTTTGCTGATACAGGTGCCGTCAGCGAGCTCTGTGGAGATGATGATGCTGGGCACGTCATTTTTACACTTGATTCGAAGGTTCTTCAGATACAAAAGAGTTTCGCAGCCGGGGTTACCGTTAAAGGTGAGAAGAACGGAGGAACCTGCTTTTGCCTTGAAACCGCCGTTTACTTCCTTTACATCGCCCTCAAGAGTTATGTCATAAGGAATAGACTCAGAGGTGAAAACCGGCTCAGCTTCAGGATATTTGGATGCGATATCATCTTTTAGAACGGCTCCGTAAAGGAGTGCTTCCTCGCGCTGAACAGGAGTCATGGCGCTTAGAGCAGACTCTGATATGGCGTTGCTATAAGTAAAACCAAGAGGCATAGCGTCAGGGTTTTCATAGATTCCAAAGTTGTACTTTTCATAAGACGGTACATATCCGTAGGGTACGAAGGCCTGTTGCTCAGGGGTGTTATATCTGAGAGAGTAGTATCGAACTCCGGCAATCGAATTAAGGACTGCTCTGTCGTCAAGGGCAAAGTATGCAAAGCTCTGCTGGTCGTTTATAGCCATGAGCTTGAAGTACTCGGATACGCTCTTATCGGCAAGACTCCAGAAGAACTGTGTTGAGGATATGCCATCGAGCATAGCAGCGTTCCAGACAAGGTCTCGGCCTGAATAGCGGTAAAAATCATTCGAGGCATCGAGGCCTGAAGCTGCTGCATTTTCTTCGACCACCTGAACTTCGGTGCTCTGAAGCTGGGCATACATTTCCTCGGGAGTGCAGATATCCATGTAATCTCTTATCATGTTGCCCTCGTCGGGTGAGTACGCCATGCGGCCATTTTTCGTGATAAATCCAAGTGTTATCATAAGGATCATTATACTTACGATAGAAGCGACAAAGGCGGGTTTACGCTCTTTTCCTTTTCCCATGAAGGCAGCTGCTTTATTTCCTGCGAAGTCCGTAAATTCAGCGGTTATAAAACCTGCGAAAAGAGCACAGGCAAAAGCCCATCTGTTTACGGCATAGGAGAAGGCTGCAAAGACATATCCGCAAAACGGCAGGCACAGGAAGATGGTAAGAAGTATCATGTAAACCAGTTCCTGGTAGATAGCTGTTTTTGTTCCGGATTCTGCAGAGTCTTTCCTGGTTACAAGATAATACACAGCGCGGATAATAACGAATACAGCAGCTATTACAAATACCGGTGTAAAGCCAAGCTGAGTGTCGTTTGATCCGTGATAGACGAAGCTGTAAACATTTTTCCAAAGCTCCTTGTAATATGCGGCGTCGTAGAAGAGCGGGATTGTGATGCCGGAAGCTGATCTCGGATTATTCGGAAAAGCAACGAGAACGGGCAGCAGTATGAACATGCTCATCAGGGTGCCGATAATTCCGTAGGCAAAGAATGTGCCGATGGTACGAAGCATAGCACCGGGCTCGTGTTTTCCAATATAAGAAAAAAGCAGCCTTACGATTACATAGATGATAGTAAGGAGCACGATTATATAGAAAAAGTAGAAATTGTTGGTACCTGCGAGAAAGACGGCAACAGCGAAAAATGCCGGCTTTTTCTCTTTTAAGATCTTCTCCGCCCCGAGAAGAACCAGCGGGAGATAGATCAAAGGGTTCGCAAAGAAGGGATGCCACAGGCCGAGGTACATGAAATATGAACCGAAGCTGTAGGTGAACATTCCCGTAAGAAGTGCCGGCGCGGACATATCTTTTCGCATATATTTCGCATACAGTGAAAAGGTGATACCTGCAAGGTACGCGCGTAGAATCATAACTACCTGGAAGTAGATATGAATATATTCTGTTTTTACAAACGCGGAAAATAAATTAAGAAGATCGCCGAGGGCATAGTACTGAAGCGTAGGATACATGTCGCTTCCGTATCCTATCCCGAAGGCGAAGGTCTGAAGGCTGAGGGAGTGGTCCTTGAATACATGATAAAAAACTCCGCGGAGCCACTTTGAATAGTAAGCCGCAGCCTTAAGATGCTGCCGCCAGGTATCACCCTCGCAGATGAGGCTCTTGCCGTTTGAATAGAAATATCCATAGACAAGAGCTGACATGGCAGCAAATATGGCTGTGTAGGTAAGATAGAAAACTAATGTCTTCCATCCGGATTTTTTTGAAACATTCTGATCATTATGTATATCCATTATACGGGAATCCCCTTATTCATCGTCCTCTTCTTCATCGTCGTCATTGTCCTCTTCGGGAGTGGCGGCGGGAGCTGCCTCGGGAGCAGGTGCGGCTTCGGCAGCAGGCTGAACATTCTCTGCGGGAGCAGGAGTTTCAGCGGGAGCAGGTGTTTCAGCAGGAGCAGGAGTTTCTGCCGGTGTCTCTGCAGGTGCGGCATTCGGATCCGTAGTATTAAGAGAATCCGGACTTGCAGGTGTAGCATTTGCATTGCCCACGGCAGGACCTGTGTAGATGATACCCTGCTGGATAAGGCTTGTCTCCTGAGCAAGAATTTCCTGTATATTCGGCTGAGCCATGAATTCAGGTGTGTGGTGACAGGTTACGGAAGGCGTTACAACCGTATTTCCTGCTTCGTCAACACTGGTAGTGTAGTTGCCTGAACCGCTGCCGCCGGGTGACTGTGCCTGAAGTGCTGCAGGCTCCGGAGGAATAAGCTCAAATACACCTGATATTTTGAAAGGACACTGTTCTGTAGCGGGATGCTGATCACTCTGACACAGGATTCCTGAATAGTGAACGTTACAGCTATCAGAGGGAGCAGTACCTTCTTCAAAGTACTCGGTCATAAGTGTGCCATCGCAGAGTCCTGCAATAGGCGATTTTCCTGATCTTGAGCAAACCGTGGCTGTGACAACGGAAGCGGGTTTCTCGAAGGTGGTGGAGGGCAGGTTCTCATGTATCTTGGACATTACGGCTCTCCACATGTCCTTCGCAAGATGCTGCTCTGCTTTGGTGGTCAGATCCACGTTGTTGTCATAGCCTGCCCAGGTAGTTGCAGTGTAATAGGTTGTGTAGCCTGCAAACCAAACGTCGTTCTCATCTGAGGTAGTACCTGTCTTACCTGCTATGGCGGTTGTTCCGAAGTTAACAGCGGTACCTGTACCCTTGGTTACAACGTCCTGCATTGCACTTGTAAGCAGATAAGCAGTGGACTCCTTGAGGATTCTTGTGGAATCGGAGTTCGTATTATCAAGAAGGGTATTACCTTCGTGGTCGACAACCTTGGTATAAAGCTTGGGCTTGATGTAAACGCCCCCATTTGCGATTGCCGCATAAGCTGCGTTAAGTTCCATGTTGGTGACACCGTGTGTCAGACCGCCGAGAGCTGTAGGAAGCTGAACATCTGTGAAAATCTTACCGTTAATTTCTTCGTTTTCAGCAAGGGTCGTGAAACCGAAATTTTTCAGATAATCAAAAGCAAGCTGAGGAGTGATAACGGTCATCGTCTTAACTGCGATGATGTTCATTGACTGCTCGATCGCGGTTCTTATAGAGGTAAGACCTCTGTAGGACTCGCCGTACCAGTTGTTAACGGGACGGCCGTCAGGATAATTGAACGGAGCATCGTTAAATACGGTAGCAAGGGTAAGGCCTGCGCTGTCCAGAGCAGGTGCATAGGTTGAGAGCACCTTGAAGGTTGAACCGGGCTGGCGAACAGTGTCTGTCGCACGGTTAAGTGTTCTGGAAGCGGTCTTGTTTCCGCGGCCTCCGACCATGGCTACCACATAGCCTGTGGTGTGATCCTCGATTGTGAGAGATACCTGAGGCTGAGGTGTTAGATTCTTGCGCTCACCGTCGATGGTATCATTTGGTCCGACAACAGCAGCCTTGTAGGTTTCAATTGCCGCATCTGCTTCTTCCTCTGAGTTAAACAGCATGTTGAAGCCTTTGTTCTCCTGCTGGAAATAAGATTTCATCATCTCTGTGCTGTAGTTGGTAGGATTGCCCTCAGAATCAATTGTAGTAAGTGCATAATCGAGAAGGTATTTCGTGCCTTCGGGATAATTGGATTCATCCATGTAAACCGAGTCACAGATTGACTGAATAGCGGGATCCTGTGTTGAGTAGATCTTAAGACCACCGCTGTACAGGAGCGTATAAGCCTGAGTCTCGTTATAACCTGCATCGATCAGGTCGTCGATAAGCTGGTTTGTAAGCGCGTCGACGAAGTAGGAGTTGATGGTGTTATCAGCAGTCTCCTTGTCAGCAACCTGAATTCTGGCATAGACATCGTCGTTCATTGCTTCATCAAACTCTATCTGAGAGATGTAGCCCTGTTTCAGCATTTTTTTCAGTACTGTCTCACGGCGCTCAGCGTTCTTGTCCGGATGCGTAATGGGATTAAAACGGCTGGGGTTCTGCGTGATACCTGCGATAACCGCGCACTCTGACAGAGTCAGGTTAGTAACAGACTTGTTGAAATAGCGAAGTGAAGCTGCCTGCACACCGAGAGTGTTAGAGCCCAGGTTGATGGTGTTCATATAGTTAAGGAGGATATCCTCCTTGCTCATGGTTTTTTCAAGCTGAATTGCGAGATACTGCTCCTGAACCTTACGCTTTATCTTGGCGATATCGGAGTTCTCACTGGTCCATCCGGTAAATACGTTGTTCTTAAGAAGCTGCTGGGTTATGGTACTTGCACCCTGAGAGAGATCATGGCTGGTGATACCAATGTAAGCAGCTCTGAAGATACCCTGAATATCAATACCGTTGTGCTGGTAAAAACGCTCATCCTCTATGGCTACGAAAGCGTGAGCAAGATTTTCGGGAATCATGTCCATTGTAACCGGGATTCTGTTTGAATCGGTTGAAACCAGCTTTGCTGTCTGGTTACCTTCCGTATCGTATACAAAGGTTGAATATCCGGTGGGAGTTACGTTTATTTTGCCAATCTCCGGCGCAGTATCAATAATACCTCTGAACACACCGATACCTGCGCATACTCCGATAACAGCAATACCGATGCATACTATAAGTATAAGTTCAAATGATATAAGAGAGATTTTCTTCCCCCATTTGGTAGTACCTGAGACTATAGAGTGTTGCTGATCTCTGATACCTTTTCTTCCAAAATTCATAAATTCCTCCAGTAGTGGTATGATATACAGAGCAATTCGTATATCATTTTTTAGTAATATTAATAAGTAGTATTATTCAAACTACTATTATAACAAATATGACAAATAATGGATAGTCTGGGGGAATACATGGGAAAAACGGACAGTTATAAAGTGATATTAGAGCAGGGATGCGGTGAAATAGTTGAAAAGAAATCCCGCTTCATTGCAAATGTCTTACCGGTGGAGAGCGTGCAGGAGGCTGAGGAGCAGATAGCTGCTTTTCAAAAAAAGTTCTGGGATGCCAGACACAACTGCTATGCTTTTGTTATCGGCTCGGATTTTGGAACAACCAGGTGCAGTGACAACGGTGAACCCTCGGGTACTGCGGGAAAACCGATTCTTGAAGTCATAAAAGGCGCCGGAGTAACTAACGTCCTTATAATAGTAACAAGATATTTCGGAGGAGTTCTTCTTGGAACCGGGGGACTTGTACGCGCCTACACTCAGGCGGCTCAGGCGGGGCTCGCCGCAGCAAAAGTGGGAGAGATGGTCTATGGCAAGAGATTTCACCTAACCGCCGATTACACACTGGTGAACGGCATTCAGTATTACCTCAGACAGGAGGAGATTCCTCTTGAAAACGAAACATACACCGACAAGGTGGAGTATGACATCACTGTTCGCATGGAAGACGCAGATAGAATTAAAGATGGTCTTACTCAGAAGACTGAGGGCAGACTTGGCATCGAGGAGACCGGAGAGGGTTATTATCCATTTTGAATTTGATTTGTATAGCCTGAAAAAGTCACAATAATCGATAATAATTATTTTACATAATGCCCTATATAGTGTGCACAATCAATATGATAAAATTTAAATCTGAGTATTTAAGAATTATTATCATTTTGTTTGGAGGACACACAATGGACAATTCATTCCCTGAAATAAAAACATTTTTCGGATTTGGATGCATGAGACTTCCAATGAAGGGTACGGAAGTTGATATCGAGCAGTTCAAGAATATGGCGGATTATTTCATAAATAGCGGCTTTAATTACTTTGATACTGCGCATGGCTATATTGATGGTAAATCTGAAAAGGCTATCAAAATCGCTGTTTCCGACAGATATCCGAGAGAAAAATTCCTTTTGACTGATAAACTGACTGAGCCCTATTTCAGCAAGGAAGAGGATATTCGGCCATTTTTCCAGAGTCAGCTCGATGCTTGCGGCGTGGATTATTTTGACTTCTATCTGATGCATGCCCAGAATGCAAAGAATTTCGAGCATTTCAAGAAGTGCAAGGCATACGAGACTGCCTTCAAGCTCAAGGAAGAGGGTAAGATAAGGCACGTAGGGCTCTCTTTCCACGACAGTGCAGAGGTACTGGATAAGATACTCACAACTTATCCCGAGGTAGAGATCGTTCAGATTCAGTTCAATTATATTGATTATGAGGATCCTGCCGTTCAGAGCCACAAATGTCTTGATGTGTGCAGAAAGCACGGCAAGCCGGTTATCGTGATGGAGCCCGTAAAGGGAGGAAATCTTGTGAATCTTCCTGCAGATGCACAGAAGGTATTTGATGAACTGGGAGCCGGATTATCAAATGCAAGCTATGCCATTAGATTCGCTGCGAGCCAGGACGGAATACGAATAGTTCTCTCCGGAATGAGCGATTTTGCACAGATGAAGGACAACGTATCTTTCATGAAGGACTTTAAGCCTCTGGATGAGGCGGAAATGGGTGCAATAGCCAAGGTTACAGCTATCTACAAGGACCTTGATGCAATTCCCTGCACCTCATGTCACTACTGCGTAGAACAGAATCACTGTCCGATGAATATTATGATTCCGGAGATTTTCTCCTGCATGAACACCAGGAAAATTTTCAACGACTGGAATCAGAAGATGTATTATGCAAATGTGTTAACTTCTGACGGAAAAGGAAAGGCCAGCGAATGCATCGAATGTGGAGGCTGTGAAACCGCCTGTCCTCAACATTTGGAAATTCGCTCTTTGCTAAAGGATGTTGCGAAGGAACTTGAGTAAACGAAAACGGGGCCGCCCGGTATTGGGCGACCCCGATATTTTTTTATTTCTTGTTCTTAGCAGCGAAACCTGCACGTTTTCTAAGTGTAGGATCAAGGATTTTCTTTCTGATACGAAGAGTTGTGGGTGTTACCTCAAGGAGCTCATCGGTGTCGATGAAGTCGATGCACTGCTCGAGAGACATGATACGCGGAGGTACAAGTCTGAGTGCTTCATCAGCAGATGATGTTCTTGTATTGGTGAGGTGCTTGGTCTTACATACGTTAACCTCGATGTCCTCACTTTTTCCTGAAGTACCGATAACCATTCCTGAGTAAACCTTATCGCCGGGGCTGATGAAGAGCTGTCCGCGCTCCTGAGCGTTGAACAGACCGTAAGTTACAGCCTCGCCTGTCTCGAAGGAGATAAGTGAACCCTGCTTACGATAGGAGATATCTCCCTTGTAAGGTGCGTAGCCGTCGAAGATGGTGTTCATGATACCGTTACCCTTGGTATCTGTCATGAACTCACCTCTGTAACCGATAAGTCCTCTTGAAGGGATGAGGAACTCAAGGCGTGTATAACCGCCGTTTGCAAGTCCCATGTTGATCATCTCACCTTTTCTCTCACCGAGCTTCTGGATAACGCTACCGGAAAACTCCTCCGGAACGTCGATGTAGCATTTCTCCATGGGCTCAAGCCTCTTGCCGTTCTCGTCTTCCTTGTAGATAACCTCAGCCTTACTTACTGCGAACTCATAGCCCTCACGACGCATTGTCTCGATAAGAACTGAAAGGTGAAGCTCACCACGTCCTGAAACCTTGAAAGTCTCTGTTGTTTCGGTGTCCTCAACACGAAGAGATACATCGGTGTTGAGCTCTCTATAAAGACGGTCACGGATGTGACGTGAAGTTACATATTTACCTTCCTGACCTGCAAGAGGTGAATCGTTGACGATGAAGTTCATAGAGATTGTGGGCTCTGAGATCTTCTGGAAAGGAATAGCATTAGGTGCATCTGTTGCACAGAGTGTATCACCGATCTTGAGATCCTCGATACCGGAAATAGCGACGATTGAACCGATGCCTGCTTCCTGAACCTCAACCTTACCAAGACCCTGGAACTCATAGAGCTTACTGATCTTAGTCTTGTAGGACTTGTCAGGCTCGTGATGATTTACTACGAGGACTTCCTGATTTACCTTAACTGAACCGTTATCAATTTTTCCTACACCGATACGACCTACATACTCGTTGTAGTCGATTGTGCTGATGAGCATCTGTGTGCCTGCATCGGGATCGCCGACAGGAGCAGGAATGTAGTTAATGATGGTGTCAAGAAGGGGCTTAAGGTCGCTTCCGGGCTCATCAAGTGACATGGATGAAGTTCCGGCCTTTGCTGATGCAAATACGAAAGGACAGTCAAGCTGCTTATCATCTGCGCCAAGGTCAAGAAGAAGCTCTAAAACCTCATCGATAACTTCATTGGGACGAGCTTCGGGTCTGTCGATCTTGTTGATGCATACGATTACGGGGAGTTTAAGCTCCATCGCTTTTCCAAGAACGAACTTGGTCTGGGGCATCGCACCCTCGAATGCGTCAACGACAAGGATAACGCCGTTAACCATCTTGAGAACTCGCTCAACCTCTCCGCCGAAATCTGCGTGGCCGGGAGTGTCGATGATGTTGATCTTTATATCTTTATAAGAAATAGCTGTGTTCTTGGACATGATGGTGATTCCGCGCTCACGCTCGATATCGCCTGAATCCATAACACGCTCTACGACGTCCTGGCCCTCACGAAATACGCCGCTCTGTCTGAGCAGTCCGTCAACCAGTGTGGTTTTACCGTGATCGACATGGGCTATGATTGCTACGTTTCTGACATCGTTTCTTGTCTGTTTCATTTTTACCTCCGTATGAAATGAATGGTTCAATTTTACAATCCCCTCATCCGCCACCTGTCTACGCTCCGCTTCGGTCCGCGCTGGACCGACGTCCCCCGGACGTCGAGCGCCCCCAGGGGGAAGGCATAGAATAAGGAAATAACTAGTTTAATTAATTTCAAAACTCACATAGTATATCATGCACTATACCATGTTGCAATGAGCAGAATGATTAAAAAAATCTAAACAGCGCAATCTTTATTTAATTTTCCGCTTTAACGTTTTAAAATAGAGGTATGAGTATGGACAGCTATGACAAGAACCTGCAGCGCTTTGAACAAGCCCAGGGTGCAAAGATCGATCCCCATGGAATTAAGACAGGGGTAAGAGTTTGCAAAAATTGTGGAAGAAAGCTTCTTCATGGTGTGGAGGGGGATCTCTGCCCCTTGTGTGCTGAGCAGGAGCTCTTTTGTGATGTCCGCGACTATATCCGTGCGAATGATGTGAGGGATTATGAGGTGGCGCAGCACTTTAATATCCCTCTCAGTAAAGTGAAGAATTGGATTAAACAGGGTCGCATTCAGTACAAGGACGACCCTTCAATGAAACAGGTGCTCATGGGAAACTATTGCCAGGTTTGCGGAAGCCCCACAAACTTCGGTACAATCTGTCCCAAATGTATGAAAGAGAGGAAAAAGTCCCAGCAGATCGGTGTTGCTATCGGTCAGCCCAAGCCTGAAGGCAGCAATAAGATGAGATTTATGGAGGATGATAAATAGATTCATTGTGACAACACAGGGGGCGTCACTATATGTATTATTCCAGTTTAGCTTCGTTATCTTTAGTAATATGTTTTATTATAAACAACAAACTGTTTAGAACAGGATATAGCAGGGAATTACCGAAAGCAAAGCTTGAATACAGGCACTTTCTTCACAGCCTTATTCTGTTTATGGTAACAGATATCGCCTGGGGATTATTGTATGAGATGCATATTATCCCGTTGGTTTATCTGGATACTATCGCATATTTCGCATCGCAAGCTCTTGCTGTCTTATTTTGGACAAGATTTGTTGTGGCCTATCTGGATAGGAACAGCTTTACTGACAGGATTCTTCTTGATGTTGGGAAAGTCACGTTTATCTTTGTTGTTTCATGTCTTGTGATTAACATTTTTACCCCTATAGTATTTTCATTTGACGAAAATGGCATCTTCTTATCACTGCCTATACGATATCTTTTTTTGATTATACAGGATGTTTTTTTTACAGTAGTTGCATTATACACTTTCAGGGCATACTTTAAGGAGGCAAAAAACAAGAGACATCAATATCGGACAATTGCAGTATCAGGGGCAGTTATGGCTGTTTTTATGACATTTCAAACCTTTAATCCGCTTCTGCCTTTTTGTGTGACTGGCTTCTTGATTTCAACCTGTCTCATTCATGCATTTGTTGCAGAGGAAGAGGCAGCTGAAAAGGCTATTCTTCTGGATGGAGCTTTAAAAGAGGCTGAAAAAGCGAATGCTGCCAAGACAGTTTTCCTGACAAATATGAGTCATGAAATTCGTACCCCGATCAATGTAATAATGGGAATGAATGAAATTATACGGCAAAGCTCCAATGATGATAAAATCCTGTCCTGTACAGACAATATTCGGAAGTCCGGGACAAGTCTTCTTTCCATAATACGCGATATTTTAGACTTTACCAAGATAGAGACAGGTAGGATGGAGCTTGTCTGCGAAGAGTATTATTTGCCGGATGTTATCGGAGATATTTATAATCTTATTCGTTTTAGGGCTGAGGAAAAGGGACTTGAACTTTGCTTTGAAATAGATGCTAAGATGCCCGTAAGGATGAAGGGTGATGCGCTGAGAATTAAGCAGGTGATCACTAATCTTTTGACAAATGCCGTTAAATATACGGAAAAAGGAAGCGTAACCTTTAAGGCAACGGTGCTTGAGAAAAAAGAGAACATTGCTGCCATAAGAGTATCTGTGATTGACACAGGAATTGGAATTAAGGACGAGGATAAGGAAAAACTGTTAGCGCCTTTTGAACGGCTCGATACAAATCGCACACGTACTATAGCGGGTACAGGTGTAGGACTTTCTATAACCTCGGCCCTTCTTCGGATGATGGGATCACAGCTTAGCGTGGACAGTATCTATAATGCAGGGTCGAATTTTCATTTTGATGTTTCGCAGGAAATTGCGGAGAACACTCCTATTGGTGAAAACTGGATGGATGCTCTTACTTCTTATAAATATACTGATAAGGCAGAGCGTAGAAACTTTACATCACCGGATAGTCACATTCTGATTGTTGATGATACAGCTTTGAACCTGCAGGTAATTTGTGGGCTCCTAGAGCCGACCGGAATTCAGATAGATACTGCGGAGAGCGGCGCGGAAGGAATCGATAAATTTGCGGCTGGTTCATATGACCTTGTTCTGCTTGATTATTTGATGCCACACATGAATGGCATCGAAACGCTTGCCAAAATAAAGGAAGAATATCCAGAGAAGGCTGCCACAACACCTATTATTTCCATTACGGCAAACGCTGTTGCAGGAGACCGTGAGCGTATGCTTGAAGCCGGTTTTACCAATTATTTGTCAAAACCTGTGGTAGTCGGAGAACTTATGGATATGCTCATTCAGTTTCTTCCTGATGAGAAGGTCCATTTAGTCGCGCAGGCATCATCGGAAGAGGTCGAAGAGGCAAAGGAAGATGATGAACTGGAAGGAATTCCGGCAAAGCTTCTGGATATTCCTTGGATCGATGTAAAGCAGGGCGTTGAGTATTGCGGCACTGCCGAGACATATATGATGGCGCTTTCCATGTTTACGGATCATATTGATGAAAAGGCTGATCTGCTTGAGGACTGTCTTACAAATGATGATCTCGAAATGTTTATCGTGACTGTTCATGCCCTTAAGGGGAGCTCACTGACGCTTGGGATGGCGGATTTTTCAGCAAAATCGAAGGAACTTGAATTTGCGGGGAAGAGAAACGATATTGAATTTATTAAGGAGAAGATTGCTGATTACCTGGATGAATTCCGCGGGTTAAAACCCGTTCTTCAGGAGTGCAGTCAGTAGGAGAATGATATGAAAAAAGAGGAAAAAACAAATGTTATGCGTGTGCTTGACGGAAAGAAGATAGCTTACGAGAGTCACGCCTATAATCCGGATGCGACGATGTCCGGCGAAGAGATAGCAGGCCTTCTCGGCGAGGATCCCGAGAAGGTCTTTAAAACGCTTGTTACGCAGGCAAAAAGCGGAGCCTACTATGTTTTCGTGGTTCCCGTTAAGCAAGAACTTGACCTCAAAAAGGCAGCTAAGGCAGCAGGCGAGAAGGCAGTCAGTATGATCAAGCAAAAAGAACTCCTTCCGCTTACCGGTTATGTGCACGGTGGCTGCTCACCTATAGGAATGAAGAAACAGTTCCCTACATTCATCCACGAGACTGCAATGCAGTATGAGCGGATATTTGTCAGCGCCGGCAAGGTGGGATACCAGATAGAGCTAAGTCCCTCGGACCTTACCAGCGTTGTGAGGTGCACGGCGGCGGATATTGTGGTGGATTAGTAGATTTCATGTGGCAATTGGAATATTACTATTATATGGATTTCATGCAGGTTTCTGATAAAGGCTTTTCTTCATTATAGAAGGAAGCCTTTTTGATTTGTGAATGATGACAGTAATCCATAAAAGATATGAATGATAGACGCAATATAATTAAAATAATAACGTAAATTTACACCAAAATAATTAAATGCAAAAATAATGTAAAATAAGTTGAAAAATATGAGCAAAAAGTATAGACATTCCTAAATTTCTGGAGTAGACTTAAGGACGGTTTGTTAAGTTATGTGTTAAAAACGTTTCAATAAATGAAGTCTTTTCTAGGAGGGTACTAATGAAAGGAAAGTGTTTACTTAGTGTTCTGGCAATGATGATGCTGTTGCTGTTTTTGCCGGGAAACATGGTTGCCAAGGCTGAGCCTAATGCGGGTGAGAAATATACGATCACCTTTGCTACAAGTCAGGGTGGTTTTTATAATATCAGTTCCAATGGCTATTATGAAGCTACCAGGGAACAGGTTATTGATGCCGGATCAGCTATAGGAACCGTGGCGGAACCGTTTGATAGCTATAATAATTATCTTTTTGATGGCTGGTATAAGGACTCGAATTACGATGAGCCTATAAGTGATATTGAAACCTTTGTTCCCGAAGGAAATATGACAATATACGCTAACTGGCGTGCGGTTAATGGAGACAGTGATTTATATGTTACCGTAGATTTTAATGGTGGTACATGTAATGGTTCTACATCTTTCATTGAATATGGCGATTCTGATGGAAAATGGTATATAAAAGGAGGAAAGACACTCCAGTCAACAGGAATGCCTAATGCATATCGAGAAAACTATGGTTTTACCGGTTGGTATACCGATGCAGCTTGCACCCAGCAGGTAACAGAGAATACCGCAATTACTCCCGGACAGACATACTATGCAGGCTGGACTAGAGAATGTTATTCGGTGACATTGGATGCCGGTGAGGGATATTTTAATCAGAATCCGGAGTGTAAAGACGAGAAATGGTCAATTCCAGTTGGATCAAGTATGTATTTAATTGGAAGTGTCTCGGGATATACAAGTGATGGCAAGGTTATCGCCGGATGGTATGAAGATGCCGCTTTGACAAAAGAAATTACTCTTGTTGATGGAAATTATACTCCTACAGAGGATGTGACAGTATATGCAAAGTGGGAACCCGGCTACAAGGTGACCTTTGATTACGGTATTGCTGCTGATGAATTTAGTTCTGACGAATACACACATTCCTATTTTGTAAAGAAAAATTCGAAAAATAACCTGTATCCGAACGATATGACCGGAAAAACATACGGAGATTATGTGTTTAACGGTTGGTATCTTGATAAGGATTGCACAAGATATGTTACAAGCCTTTATGATGTCCTTGTTTCCGAGGATATGACTTTTTATGCCAAGTGGTCGGAGAAGTGTACCATCACTTATAATGCCGGCGATGGTAAGTTTTATGATGGCAGCAAGACCATGACAGTCAACATTCCTCAGGGTGAGTATTTTTCAACAAAGTATGTAACCTATGCCAATGATTCTTCAAAGGTGTGTGTAGGATGGTCATTAACAGAAGGCGGTCAGGCTGTAGAGATTAATGAGATTACAGCGTACCAGGATACAACGCTTTATGCAGTATATGAAGATGGTTGCGAGGTTACCTTTGATGCCAATGGTGGAACAATCTCGTATTATATGGAAACTACTGGTAATGGCGGTAATGGTCGTACGGTTGATGACTCTAAGTTGAAACTGCAATTTAAACGTAATGCTCCATTAAGCAGTAATCTGTATGTTAATTACAACGGAGCTATATATGCTGTTAATGACGACAATCAAATGTTTAGGGGATGGAGTACATCTAAATCTGTGGATGATATAGTTGAGTTGTACTCGTATGTTCCGAACGGAAACAGTGTAACACTGTATGCTATCTGGGGCGACAGATGCACAGTAACTTTTGATGCAAATGGTGGATATTTTTACGATAACAGCCAGAAATCAGAATGCTCAGTGGCTTCCGGTGAAAAAATCGGAGGCTATAGTATTCCTTCATCTGATGATGCAAAAATATTCTCATCCTGGAATACCAGAGCAGATGGAAAAGGCGAGACAATAACAGATATTTATGGTTATGTTGTCACAGAAGATGTCACCCTCTATGCTCAGTGGGATGATGCTTATGTTATAACCTATGATGCAAACGGTGGTTACTTTGTAAACATGGGTACTGCTGTAGATACCAAATATATGTATAAAATCAAAAAGGGTCAGCAGACATATATGGGTAGCTACAATATGAAGAACAGTGATAGTTCTCTTGCTTTTGCAGGATGGAGCACATCTCCTGACAGAGAGGAAAATGTTCAATCTAATACCAGTTACACACCAAACTCCGATATGACATTTTATGCTGTATGGAAAAAGGGTAATAAGATAACGTATCATGCAAATTCAGATGGAGGTTATTTCAGATACGACGGTGAAGACAAAACAGAGATAGAGCTTACTGTACCTGAAGGAGCAACTATTTTTGGGAATTATTATTATGCTCCTTCATATGTGAATAATGATGAGAATTGGCAGTTTGCTGGATATAACACTAAAGCTGATGGAAGTGGTAAGGATATTACTTACGATTTCGTTCCTACGGGCGATATGCATGTTTATGCTAAGTGGGTCAAAACCTATAAGATGTATTTACATGCAAACGGTGGCTATTATACTTCATATAATTCGAATGCTGGTGAGTATTCCGATCTGATGATAGTGAACTGCCAGCAGGGATTGGATGCATGGCCTGGAAGTTACAGTACTCTTAAGCATCCTTCAAATATGGCATTTGCAGGCTGGAGTACTACACCTGATGGAAAGAATACAATCGATAAGGTTGAAAAAATTGATAAAGATGTATATTTATATGCTGTCTGGGAACAGGGCTATCAGATAACCTTTGATGGCAATGGTGGTAAAGTATACCGTGGCATGTGGGAAGAGGGCTTCTCTGATGCTTCTGCTCTCGAGGATGCAGTGACAGTAACCCTTAAGAAAGGCAGAAGCCTCGGGTATTACGAAGATGGTGAAATAACTGCTTTAAGAGATGGTTATGTAATCAGAGGCTGGTCAACAACCCCTACAGGCACTAAGAGGATAGATTTTGATGAAACTATTCCTGATAAGGATATGACACTGTATGCTATCTGGAATAAGGCTGATAAAGTCACTTTTGATGCAAATGGTGGAAAAATCTACGGATATAATAATAAAACTCAGATTACAAGACAGCTGGCGGATGGATCCACATTAGATTGGAGAATGCCTCATGCTACAAATGATAATCTCGGACTTGTGGGCTGGAATACTAAGGCAGATGGAACCGGAACTTATGTAACAGAAGATACAACTATTAATTCCGATATGACGTTGTACGCTATCTGGGATGAGGGATATACGGTTACACTGGATGCCGGAAATGGAGAGATGTACATTCCTTCCATTTATGAAGAGACAAATACCTTCACTGATGTGGTAGCAAAAGGTAAAACTATTAAGCTTCCGATAAGTGAAATTTATTCAAGTGATGAATTATTCATAGGCTGGTATGAAGATTCCGCATTTACTAAGACGGTTTATGAATATAATCCTAATAATTATGATGATTATTATGAATATAAGCCTACAAAGGATGTGACTCTTTACGCGAAGTTTGAAAGAGGATATACCATCACCTTTAACGGAAATGCAGGATGGGTCTATAACAACGATGAAAAGACCTATGAGGTAGCTGTACGAAAAGGAAAGAAACTCGGAAGAGAAATCTGGGCATACACAGACGAGGGAGACGATCAGAGTAATCAGGGCTTTACAGGTTGGTATATGGACCCCGAATGTAAAACTCTTGTAGCTACCAGAACAACAATTGAGGATTATGTTCCTACAGGTGATATCACACTTTATGCAGGTTTCATAGACGGAGAAGTTAAGGTTAAGGGTGTATCACTCGGAAAGACAAATGCAACTCTGGGTGTTGGTGATTCATTCAATCTGTCTGTTGTTGTAAAGCCTTTCAATGCAACAAATGCTGCAGTAAACTTTGAGAGTTCCAATTTTGATGTTGCTGAGGTTGATGAGGAAGGCAACATCACAGGAAAGAGTGAGGGCAGCGCTGTTATTACTGTAACTACAGTAGATGGTGGCTTCACAGCTCAGTGTGAGATTACTGTTGATGGTAAGAACGCAGAGCAGATTGCCGGCGGCATAGATACTGCTATGAACAAACTTGAACAGCAGAAGCAGAATCACGAAACTGCGCAGATGAAGAAAACTGTTGAGGAGTCCCTTAAGGGTCTTGGAACCGTTGACTCTATGGCAGATAAGGTTGAATCCAATGGTGCAATCGCTGAAAAGCTTGAGAAACTTGAGGAAACTTATACAGAAGCAGCTGGTGTAACTGTTGTTCAGCCTTCAGAGGATGAGCAGACAAAGGAAACTCTTAAGGAAGTATTCGGAGATGATGTAAATACTAATGCCGCTTCTGTTTCCGGAGCAGGACTTAATGCTGCACCCGAACAGACAGCTAAACTTTCAATTGAGCCTACTACAGAGGAAAACCAGAAGGCTGTCGGCGAGGAGTTCAACAGCGTAGCTCAGATTGATATGTCACTTAAGGTTGGCAACGGAAATGCGGCAGATGAGGAGCTTCATGAACTTGTAGCCCCCATTACAATCACTCTGCCTATGCCGAAGAACATCTTAGGTTCAAGACTTTACGTTCTTCACTATTATGCTGACGGAACCTATGAGCTTATTAAGCCTAAGCTTGTAAATAATACAATGGTTATCACTGTAAGTCACTTCAGTACTTTTGCAATTGTTGAACTTGCTGAAGGTGAGGCTGTAACAAATAATAACGGCAATGGTAACGGAAACGAGGATGCAGCGCAGCCCGCTAAGGCAGCAGAAACTCCTCAGCCCAGCCAGCCCAGTCAGCCTGCAGCAGTAGCTAATGACACTGCCGCTGCTGACACAACCCCGGCAACATCTACAAGTGCCGACACAGCTTCTACAAGTGCGGACACAGCCGATAACTCCAAGAAGGACGATGATGATCCGACAAAGGCAAGAATTACTCAGGATAAGCAGGAAATCAATGCTTCCAAGGTAGCAAAGAAGAATCAGAAGATTACTGTTAAGATCGACAGATCCAAGGGTAAGATTACAGCTAAGAACGTATCTTCCAAGAAGCTCAAGAAGTACCTTGACGTTAAGGTAAAGGGCAAGAAGGTAATCTGCACAGTCAAGAAGGGTGCCAAGAAGGGAACCTACAAGGTAAAGATTACTGTTGATAAAAACGGAAAATACAAGAAGACCACTAAGACAATTACTATTGTCGTAAAATAAATAATAGTTTGAGAGGCCCCACCCGCAGAAATGCGGGTGGGGCTTTTGTAATAGTGCTGTATTATAAAAAACTACTAAATATACTCTGCAACTGTGTTGTACAGTCTTCCGGAGTCGACCGGCTTTACCAGATGTGAATTCATTCCGGCCTTGAGACTCTGCTCGTAATTTTCATGGAAAGCATTTACGGTCATGGCTATGATCGGAACCTTTCTGGATGAAGGAATGGTTGTGTTATCCCTTATCTGCTTTGCTACAGATAGTCCATCTATATCAGGCATTACAATATCAAGAAGAATCAGGTCGAATTTGCCATGCTCTGCTCTGTAGGTAAGAAGCGCTTCTCTGCCATCGCGTACGGTAATAACCTCTGCGCCTTTTGCTCTAAGAAGCTTATCGATTATCTCAAGATTGATCTCATCGTCGTCAGCTACGAGAATTCTCTTCTGTGAAAAGTCGAATTTGCGGTTAACCTTAGCTGAATACTCGCCAACCGATACAATAGGAAATTTGATGGAGAGCTGTACACTTGATCCCTCCTCGGGATTTGAGGTGGCTTCGACAACATCTGTTCCCATTTCATGTGCATAGAATCTGATAATAGTGATAGTCGGATCCATGGATTCAAGACTTGAATACATATCATATTCAATTGCAGCAAACTCATCTTTTAAAGCCTGCAGCTTGCTGCTCATAATAGTAGTATCTTTGCCGTAAACCTTAAAACTGATGTCAATATTATTGTTGACGCAGCCATTACTTTGGATTTCCAGATGTACCACATTCTTTCGGGGCATCATCTCAGTAATTACTCTGATCATCTTGCGAAGAATTTGAAAAAGAATTGTATAATCTGCGTTGATATAACAGTTTTCCAGTTCCTTCTTTTCAATAATAAGCTCTATTCCGGTGGGATCAAGAAGATTAGCCATATCATTTTTTAGCGATTTCAGAAATTCATCCAAATTAACAAGCTCAGGATGCAGGCTGACGTTTTTCATTGCAATCTGACGCATTGCCATAACATCATCCATGGACTCGTTCATTAAATGGCTTGCATGGCTTATCTTATCAAGATAATGCTTTATTGCTGTTTCATCGTTACCGGTTTCAAGTGCTATCTTGGAAAATTCGATTATAGAATACAGAGGGCCCCTGACATTTCTGCTCATCTGCTCAAGAAAGATGTCGCTAAAATACAGCTTATGATTCACCTCAATAAGCTTGTCGACAAGCTTATTATTATTATTATTTATGTCGTTCATTACATTCCCCTCTAGAAAATATTGCGAAATATTGAGATAATAATACCATATATTCATACATAAATCCTATAAAATAACAATTAACTAAAAACTCGATTTTATATACAATCATAGGAAGGTGGTCTAAATGTATAATCCTCAGGACATGTCTGTAAATATTCAGCCGCACTGCGTAGTAGGAATAGGGGCGTCAGCAGGAGGACTCGAAGCACTTCAGCAATTCCTCACATTTCTTCCATCTAACACAGGCATGGCTTTTGTCATAATCCAGCATCTTGCACCCAATCATAAGAGCATGCTTGCTGATATTCTTGCGAAATATAATTCCATGCCGATAACAGAAATCGAGGATGGAATGAAGGTTGAGAGAAATCACATCTACATGATTCCGCCCAAATATAACGTGGAAATCCACAACAACACTCTGAACCTCAAGGAGCAGAACTCTCAGGAAATAAGCCACCCTATAGACATCTTCTTCCGTTCGCTTGCGAACGCCTATGAAAATCGTTCAGTTGCTGTAATCCTTTCGGGAACAGGTTCCGACGGTACAAACGGTATCAGAGCCATCAAGGAACAGAACGGTATGATCATCGTTCAGAGTCCCGAGTCTGCAAAATTCGATGGAATGCCGCGAAATGCCATAAGCACCGGATTTGTTGATCTTATGTTAAAGCCGGATTCCATAGCACGCGAGCTTGCACATATCGCCAAGTCTGTGATAGATGCTGAGACACAGCTCGGTGTTACTGATGATGACCTTCTTTCCAAAGTATTTTCAATATTAAAAAACGTAACCAACATAAACTATGCTTACTATAAACAAACCACCATTCTTCGAAGGATCGAAAGAAGGCTTGTTGTAACTCATAACAGAAACCTTCGTGAGTATGTCAATTACATGACCAACAATCCTGAGGAAGCAAAGCTGCTTGCTAAAGAGGTGCTCATCGGTGTTACCTCATTTTTCCGTGATCCTGATTACTTCGAAGTGTTAAAGGAAAATGTGGTCAAAAAGCTAATCACAACCTCTCGCCCTGACGACGAGCTGCGCATCTGGGTTGCGGGCTGTTCAACCGGTGAAGAAGCCTACTCCATTGCAATTCTTTTTGCGGAAGCCATGGAAGAACTATCCATTCACAGGGGGGTAAAAATATTTGCAACAGATCTCGATCCGGATTCAATAAGCACTGCTGTGCGTGGAGTTTACGGAAATAACATAATAGAGGATGTGTCTGTCGCAAGACTTTCCAAATTTTTCACACGAAAAGGAAATAAATATGTCATTCATCATGACATAAGAAAAATGATCATCTTCGCTCAGCACAATGTATTCCAGGATCCGCCGTTTGGAAAACTGGATTTGATATGCTGCCGAAATGTACTTATATATTTCCAGGCGGTGCTTCAGCGCAATCTTTTTGCCATTTTTCACATGGCTCTATCCGACAGAGGATATCTGTTCCTTGGCCGCTCGGAATCAGTCATTGACTATGCAGATGTATTCCGCGTTGTATGCGCCGATGAAAAGATTTTCATACACTATGCGGAAGGCAATGCACCGGCACATGAGCAGTTTGCTTATTCCATGAGCAATATCGAACCTCCTATCGAGCCTATCAATGTCTCGGGCGGCGAGGATGATGATTCCGCGAGTTACAAGGCACATGAGCTTGATACCTCTGTGCTTGAATCTCTCATGCCCGCAACGGTTCTTGTTAATGAAAAGAACGAGCTGGTAAGAAGCTATGGTAACTGTTCAAGACTCATTTCGCTTCCTACCGGCCAGGTTACATTGGACATTTTCCAGCTTATCAGGACAGATATGAAAATTGCGCTTTCCACCGCGCTTAAGGAAGCAAGGCTTACAAACGAACGCAAGGCATACTCGGATGTTCCTGTTGATATCGATGGGAAATCAGAATTTGTTTCGATTGTTGCGCAGCCTATTAGTGACAATCACGGTGAAAAGACAGATTTTACTGCGGTTTCGTTTATACGAGGACGTGAACTGACAAATGTTGACATGCAGAAATACCAGGTTGATTTTGCTGCATCCCAGCGTATAGCAGACCTTGAGCAGGAACTAAAAGCAACCAAGCATTCACTTCGACAGACAGTTACGGAACTTGAGTCAACAAATGCCGAACTTCAGGCTGCAAATGAGGAACTTCTTACAGCCAACGAGGAACTTCAGTCAAGTAACGAGGAACTTCAGTCTGTCAACGAGGAACTTTATACCGTTAATTCCGAATATCAGTCCAAGGTTACAGAGCTTGCGGTTGCCAATAATGATATGGCTAATTTCCTTTCTTCCACCCTTGTCGGAATTCTCATGGTGGATAAGGATTTAAACATTAGAAAATATACGGAATATATCTCGTCGGAATTCAGTGTTGCCGATCAGGATGTGGGAAGATCTCTCAGGTACATAAGCTTTAACTTTGCCACAATTGATCTTCTTGCTCAGTGCAATCTGGTTCTTAAGACAATGGAACCCGTAGAGCAGCGATGTGCTTCTGTTGCAGGAAAAACTTATCTTATTCGCATAGCGCCATATCATGAAATTAGTGGGACAGAAGAGTCCGGTGCTGTAATCAGTGATAGAAAGCGTGCGCTCAAGGGTTTGGTACTTACTTTTGTTGATACAACAAAACAAATTGATGATCAGGAACAGATTGATGAAATGGGCAAAGCTCTTCGTGCGGCGGTAAGATCAAGCCGGGAAAAGGAGACTTTCCTATCGCAGATGTCTCACGATATGAGGACTCCTCTTACTGCGATTTTCGGACTTACCGAGCTCTCACTTCAGGAGGAATCCTTAACGCCTGCACTAAAGGATAATCTTGATAAGATTATGACTTCAAGCAAATATCTGCTTACACTTATCGAGGAAATATTGGAAACAAGCAAGATTAACGCAGGGAAAGTGGTTTCCATAAGCTCAGCTGTTCGCGAGGAAAACCTTATAACTTCAATTTCAACTATTACGGCAGAGCAGGCACGTGAAGCCGGCCTTGATTTTGACTATAAGATAAACGGTTCAAAGGATCGTTATGTCCTTATGGATACAAAGCATGTTGAACGATCTATCCTGAATCTTTTGTCGAATAGTATTAAGTTCACTCCAAAAGGAGGTCGGATAATCTTTACGACTGATATAATGTATACCGATACTGCTTCCATTCATACTTACACTATAAGAGATACGGGTATTGGTATAAGTGAAGAATTTCAGCAGAGGATGTTCCTGCCTTTTGAACAGGACCGAGATTCAGACGATCCCTACCAGGAAGGTACCGGACTTGGGCTGTACATATGTAAAAACCTTGTAGAACTCATGGGAGGAACAATATCCTGCATAAGCCATGTTGGAGTAGGAACAGAGTTCACTATTGTTCTAACTTATCCTATCGCTACCGATGAGCAGATAAGCCTTCATACTCAGCAGTCAGAAAAGTATGAGGATCAGATTCTTTACGGTAAAACTATCCTTCTGGCAGAGGATAACACAATAAATGCGGAAGTTATAATTAAGCTGTTAAAAACAAAGGGAATTCATACAGAAGTTGCAAGAGATGGACAGGAAGTTGTGGATATGCTAAAAACTCGTGATCCTTATCATTATCAGGCAATCCTTATGGATCTTATGATGCCTGTAAAGAGTGGTATCGAGGCAGCTAAGGAAATACGCGCACTGGGTACTCCGGATGCAGCTACTATTCCCATTTTCGCACTTACAGCAGATATGGCTAACGATGTAGAAGGCAGATGTGCAGAAGCAGGTATGGATATTATTTTGGAAAAACCGATTGATCAAAACAAGTTATTTGCAAGTCTGGCAAAGGCTATCCAAAAGCAGCTGGATGAAAACTGATGCACTGATAGGACAGGATATATTTTGGTTTGCGGAGATATACTATGGACAGTAAGAAAATTGTAGCTCTTAGGGAATGGGGGGCAGATACAGAATCAGCGATTAAAAGAATGGTTGGTGATGAAAAATTTTACCTTGATCTAGTGGATTCTTTCTTATCAAACAATGACTGGAGAGATCTGTGTTTAAAGATTGAAAAGAAACAATACAAGGATGCCTTTGTAATATCACATCGAATTAAAGGTTCCTGCGCAGATCTCGCATTAACGCCACTTTTTACGGCTATGTGCGAACTGACCGATGACCTTCGAAACGATGAAATACGTCCCACACTTGAAACTAATCTTAAAATTGCAGGAAAACTCCGGGACAGATTGATTGAAACTTTAAACTGACAGCATTGATTAGTGAGGCCTTTTCTATATTGTTGAAAATTTAGTTGCAGGTATTGTATTATTTATGTTACTGTCTGCGGGCTGTCAGCTTCCGGCACAAAACAGCAGGAGACTATTTCTTTAAATACACAAAGGATGATGCAGTTAAACCTGCTGCATGATATGAGTCAAAACAAAACCGGGATTCAATGTGAACTGATCACAAGATTGAAGCCCGGAATTTTATCGTTCATTTATATTTGTTGTCAGGATGCCTTTTTAGCAGCTTTTTTTCGTTCCAGATTAGAAACGATAAGTGCACAGGAAGCATCGCCTGTTATGTTAACAACGGTTCTTCCCATGTCGAAGATTCGGTCTACGCCAGCAACAAGTGCGATTCCGTCAAGCGGAAGACCTACAGAGGCGAGCACCATGGCGAGCATTACCATTCCGGCACCGGGTACACCGGCGGTTCCGATGGAAGCAAGAGTTGCGGTAAGCACGATGGTTACCATCTGGGAAGGCGTCAAATGGATGCCATAGCAGGCAGCTATGAAGATTGCACACACACCCTGATAGATAGCGGTTCCATCCATGTTGATAGTGGCACCAAGGGGAAGCACGAAGGAAGTAACTTCTTTGTCGGCTCCCATCTTCTCGCAGCCCTTCATATTGATTGGAAGTGTTCCGACTGAGGAAGAACTTGAGAAGGCAAAAATCATGGCGGGAAGCTGGCCTTTCAGGAATGCAAGAGGACTCATGCCCCCCATGACTTTAACCGCAAAGGAATAAACAATCAGCATATGCATAAAATAACATATGTATGCTGCAAGTAGCACCATCGCGAGTGATCCGATGATCGCTGCTCCGTTGGTGGCAACTACGGGACAGATCAGGCAGAATACACCGATGGGTGAGAGCTTTAAGATCATTTCCATACACTTCATGAAAATTGCATTAAAGGAATTGATGCCTTTTACGGCGGGAGCAGCTTCATCACCTACCAGGATTATTGCAAAGCCTATAAGCAGAGCCATAACGATTACCTGGAGCATGGTAGCTTCAGATAAAGGGGCTATAAAGTTGGATGGGAAAATATTTACAACGGTGTCCATAAAAGGAATACCTTCAGAAGCTTCATAGCTAAGCTCAGAGGTCTCAAGGATCGGGAAAAAGCCCTTGAAAAGATTACCGCCAACGAGACCTATTACAATAGCTACAGCCGTTGTGCACAGGTAATAACAGACGGTTTTTATTCCGATAGAGCCAACCTTTCGGATATCACTCATTGAGATAATGCCGGCCATTATTGAAAACAGAACTATCGGAACAACTATGAATTTCAACAGATTAAGAAAAATGGTTCCGATCGGTTTAATGTAGCTGTCCGCAAAATCAGCATGACTTTGCAGTAACAGACCTGCAATTATACCGAGAACGAGAGCAATAAAAATCTGAGTTGCGAGTGGCAGTTTTTTCCTGGTTTCCATAAAGACAATCCCCCTTTTTCTTTATGTTGTCGGTTTACTGTTTACAGATTTCATTTATTTTGTTTTCTATATTTTTCTTTACTATTTCTGCTATTTCTTTCGTTTTTAAATCCTTATAATCTTCATAATAGAGCGGTTTCAGGAAATGCACCTGTGTCTCTACCGGTTTGTATCCGCCCTCTCCAAAGGGCTTGTATGAATCTATGAGTGCAACCGGAACAATCGGAACCTGTGACCACAAGGCTGCTTTGAAAGCTCCGGGCATAAATGATTGCAGGTGGTTTTTATTGTCTGTGTAGCCGCCCTCCGGGAATATGATGAATCTTTTGCCATTTTTTACTTCTTCAGAAAGTTTCTTTATGGCTTCTATTTGCTGTCTGTTGTCGTCTCTGTTTATACGGATTCCGCCAAGTACGTCGATGAATTCATGAGTAAGTTCCATCTTTGCGGTTTTTCTGTCAATTACGATTGAACAAGGTGCATCGTGAGAATAGATTATTCCTAGTGCATCGAACTTTCCCTGGTGATTGGGAGTTATGATATATCCGCCCTCTGATGGGAGGTTTTCCAATCCATAACACTTGGTAGTGATGCGGGAATTTTTCATAACCCGTCTGACCATATTTCGTGCAACTCCGTATCTGTATTCTTCGGAATATCTGTCAGGATTTATCATCATAATCCTGATCTTAACAATGTAATAAATAATTAGTGGAAACGATATAAAAATGCAAAAGTAAAATCTGAACATGCAATCTCCCCAAAGACAGATGATATATAAAATTATAACATATAAACTGCGTATGAAACTTAGTTAAATAATTCATAAAATCGATAATTTAAAAACTGTACAATGATATAATTTTCCTATGAAACGTTTACCCGATTTGAGTGGATTGTCGGAGGTAATTCTTATGAGGAAAAAGTTTTTTAAAATGTTTCTTACTGCAGCATTGACGCTGGGTTTATGCATTACAGGTGCTATTCCTGTAGGTAAGATAGTGGGAACACTTGTTGTTAATGCATCAAACATAACGTTAAAGGCGAGAGATTACGATGGTGACTACTCGGTTACAAACGGAGTTGGTCTTACCTACGATTCTGATAAAACAGCGAAGCTTGGGACAATTGCGAACGGAGATAAGGCAAAATTTAAGAATGTAAGTTTCGGAAATGTGGATCCTATCAAGGCCATCTCCTTTAAGTATTCTAAGCCAAACTCTGACAGTGTCAGGGTTACCATGTACCTTGATAAAGAGGGAGAAAATAAGATCGGTGAATGGTCACTTAGCCATAAAACAAGCAGTTTTAGTGATCCCTATAAGGAGAAGTTCTTCAGCGGAATTGAGAAAGCATCTGTTGGAAGCGGAAAACATGATATTTATTTGAAATTTACCTGTGGCGGCACAGCGGAGGATGAAGTAAATATCTATAGCATTTCCTTCTTTAGTACCACAGAGGATGAAGATACCGAAGAAGATCTCAATACGGCAACCTGGGAAGATCAGTACAAAAATGATACAAACAAGAATAAGCCGTATTATAGGGCAAATATTTATAAGAGAAGTTCATATGTTATTTTAAGCGATGCTTTAGACGCTTATTCAAACAAGACTATATTCGGAGATCCCTATGCAATAATGGGATATAAGTCACTTGTAAAGCAGGTTCCGGGAATAAGTTATAACTATGCGGACAATACCCTGACTCTTAACAATTTTGATTCTGAGAATAAATACCTGGATATCCGCAACATGGGAAAAGCCTTCAAGATTAAGCTTGTCGGAAAGAATAATCTAAAAGCTATTTATGTATCCGGAGCAAACTGGCCGACACCGCTTCATTTTACCGGTAGTGGTTCGGTTGTACTTAATGCCAGCAAGTCATATTTTGTGGGGCCGGGACTCAATACAGCTGTCCTGTATCTTGATGGCTGGCACAAGGAGTCGTTTATCATTGATAAGAAAGCCAAGGTAACGGCTTACGGATATAAAAAGAATTCACCTGTTGTTTTAAGCTATGGAGAGGGAAGGCCTGCTCTTAAGAAGGCTGTAAAGATTTCCTTTAGTAAGAAAGGAAGTAAGCTGGACGGAAAATTTGTAGACGGAAAAGGCGACAGAATTCGCAGCAGATATAAGTACAATAAGAAAACCTTTAAGAAGAAGTAATGAAAGAGGGCGTCCGGAATGATTATCCGGACGCTTTTTCATGCCAGTCAGTTGTTTTGTTGCTATAATATATAGAAAATTATTCACCGGGAGAAAGCAAAAATGGATAACAGAATTTCATTTTCAAGTGATTATACAAAGGGCGCGCATCCGAGGATATTGGAGCGTCTTACTCAGACTAACTTCGAGCAGAACGATGGCTATGGCACGGATGATTATTGCAAAAGCGCGGCAGAAAAAATAAAAAACGCATGCAATTGTCCGGAGGCAGATGTGTTCTTCCTTGTGGGTGGAACTCAAACCAACCAGACGATATTGGATATGCTGCTTAAGCCTTACGAGGGAGTTGTGGCGGCAGAGACAGGACATGTGGCTGTGCATGAGGCAGGAGCGATAGAGTTTTCGGGGCACAAGGTGCTGACGCTTCCCGGGCAGAAAATAGCGGGGGATAATGAAGGCAAGAAAGATGATGCGGAAAAGTCCGGGGATTATGGGTGTGGTGATATCGCTGGAAAAAGTGGCAACGCAGTGCATGATGACACCATAGGCAAAATCGATGCGGATGACCTTCGCACTTATATCAAGAACTTCTACGCAGACGATAACCATGAGCATATGGTTTTTCCGGGAGCGGTTTATATTTCGCACCCCACAGAGTATGGAACGCTGTATTCCAAAGAAGAACTTTCAAAAATATCAGGTGTTTGCAAAGAGTTCAATATTCCACTTTTCCTTGATGGAGCAAGACTTGGCTATGGTCTTATGAGTAAAAGAACAGATGTTACCTTAGCTGATATAGCGAGCCTGGTTGATGTATTTTATATAGGCGGGACCAAGGTGGGTGCATTCTTTGGAGAGGCAGTTGTGTTCCCTAAGGGCGTTCCCACAAAGCATCCGATTCCTGTTATCAAGCAGCATGGCGCACTTCTGGCAAAGGGATGGCTTTTGGGCCTCCAGTTTGATACGCTTTTCACTGATGATCTGTATTTTGAAATCGGCAAAAATGCTATAGAGAGGGCTGAGGAGCTTAGAGAGTTGCTTGTTAAGAAGGGTTACCGGCTTTTCATAGATTCCCCGACAAATCAGCAGTTCATAGTTATGGACAATGAGAGGCTAAAGGAGTTTGCGGAGCACGTTCGCTATGGCTTCTGGGAGAAGACTGATGATAACCACACGGCGATAAGACTTGCCACAGACTGGGCTACGACCAAGGAGGATATCAGGGAGCTGGAGAAGTTTTTGTAAACTGACCGGGATGATTTTTGAGATGACAGAAAATGAGTTTTTAGACAGATATACAAAGAAGCTGAGCGAGCAGCAGCTTGACGCGGTAAGGACTGTAGATGGACCTGTGCTCCTTCTTGCAGTGCCGGGGAGCGGGAAAACCACAGTGCTTGTAAACAGGCTTGGATACATGCTCTACTGCAAGGGGATTGCGCCTGAGAACATACTGACACTCACGTATACCGTGGCTGCCACAAAAGACATGGCGCAGAGGTTTGAAAAGTTATTTGGGGAGGATATCTCCACAAGGCTTGAATTTCGTACAATCAACGGCATCTGTGCAAAAATTATCGCGCACTACGGAAGACTTATCGGTAAAAATGCATTTGAGCTTGTCACGGATGAGAAGCTTATAGGGAAGATTCTAACAGAGAATTATGTGCGAATTTATGAAGAATATCCTACGGAGAGTGACATCAAGAATGTCCGCACGCTCATAACCTATTGCAAGAACATGATGCTCTCGAAGGAGGATATCTACAAGCTTGAAGATGAGATGGATACCGGTATCTACACCATCTACGAGGCATATAACAGTGAGCTCAAAAAGAGAAGTCTGATGGACTATGATGATCAGATGATATATGCATATAGAATGCTTAAGTCAACGCCGGATCTGCTTTCATTTTACAAGGATAAATACAGATATCTATGCGTCGATGAGGCGCAGGATACGTCCAAAATTCAGCATATGATAATCAGTCTGCTTTCGGGATCTGACGGCAACCTTTTCATGGTGGGCGACGAAGATCAGAGTATATATGGTTTTAGAGCGGCATATCCGGAGGCTCTTCTTAATTTTGAGAAGGAGCATCCCGGCGCGAAGGTTCTTGTGATGGACAGAAACTACAGGTCCAATGCCAATATAGTTTCTGCCGCAGACAGATTCATAAGGCACAACACCATGCGCCATGACAAGCATATGCAGGCGGCGAAGGAGAGCGCATCCGAGATTAACTATGTAAGGCTTAATAGCAGGAAAAATCAATATAATTATCTGCTTAAAGTAGCAACTGATATAAATAGCCAGATTGCAGTTCTTTACAGGGATAATGAGAGCATACTTCCGCTGGTGGATCGCCTTGAAAGGCAAGGAATTCCATATAGGATTAAAAACGCTGATATGGCATTTTTTACACATAGAGTGGTTGGAGATGTCATAAATATCATGCGCTTTTCAATAGATCCTTATAATAGCGATCTTTTCATGAAGATATATTTCAAGTTCCAGACATATCTTGGTAAAAAGCAGGCTGAGCAGCTTTGCAGGATTGCCGCCGGATTAAACATCCCTATTCTGGATGCTGTGGAAGAGACGGAGATGATTAACGGCAGGGTTAAGGGAAAGTGCCGCGCACTTCGGACGCACCTTGCAAACATGAGACATGAAAATCCGTATAAAGCGCTTATGAGAATTGACAACTACATGGGCTACGGCGAATACATGGAGATGAATCATCTTGACTATAACAAGATTTTTATTCTTGAAATGCTCGCTGAAAATGAGCACTCGATTGACGGATTTATCAGGAGACTTCAGGAACTTCAGGATATTATACGTGACAAGGAGTCTTCATACAGGGAAAAGTTCATACTCTCCACCATACACTCCAGTAAAGGGCTTGAGTATGATGAGGTATATCTGATGGATGCCTGCGACGGTGTTTTCCCAAGTGAGGTTATTGATAATAGGAAAAAGGCATCGCCCAAGGAACTTCGTGATTATGAAGAGGAGCGAAGAATCTTCTACGTTGGCATGACAAGGGCAAGGAACAAACTGAATATCTTTACTTATAATGATGAGGAGTCCACTTTTGTTAAAGAAATCTCCGAGATATCAGCAAGCGAGAAAAAGGATATCAGGGAGCGGGTAAAGAAGGCAAAGGCTTCCATCAAAAGAAGTGTAAAAGAAAAAGGGAAGATTGATTCTCAGGAATATCCCACAAATCTTACTGTAGGACAAAAGGTGGTCCAGCCTAAATTCGGGCACGGAATAATAACGGATGTAACCTATGACGAAGATGAAATTCCGGCTAAGTTTTCGGTTAGGTTTGAAGATGAAAAGGAGCGCCTTTTTGCATATCCGTTTGCGTTTGTAATGGGGATGAAACTTGAATAAAATGCGGATTGAATATTTGAATATTGATATTAATAAGAGGACTCGTTATGAGTCCTCTTATACCTATTCTTTCCAGTAATCTTCAGTTTCTTGGGGTGTAGTTTTAATGCCAAATAGTTTCCACATGAAATCTTCACGCTCATCATAGATGTTTACAATATAAATTTGTGTTTCATCAATTCTGAAAAACACATAATTTTTGACTGCATAGATATACTGGTAATCAGTGTCTACACCAAACATATCGCGGACAGAAATGCCAATGTCTTCGTGTTTTCTTATGGACTGGATTCTATTATTAATTGCTGAGAAAATTTCTTTTCTCTTAGCATCGCCAAATTGAGAGTCCAGATATTTTCGCATTTTAGCGATTTTTTCTTTATAATCCGGAGAGTATTTTAATGTCTTCAATCTTTAAGCCCCATCACTTTCAGCATTTCATCATCATCAATCCAGCCTTCTTTCTCAGCTCGTGTTTCAGCTTTCTTAAGGTCAGTAAGAACATTGTGTAATGCTCTCAGGCGATCAAGCTCATCTGCTTCCTCTACAGACATGATGGTGTAAGCTCCGCGACCATTTCTTGTAAGATATACGCGACTGTTGGCATCGACTTCTTTGAGGACATCGGTGTAATTTCTTAAATCTGATATTGGCATAATAGCTGGCATAGGTACCTCCTTATAACAGCGTGAAAACAAGACTATCTAGTTTCATTATAAGGCTGAAAAGATATATTAACAAGTATATTCGCATGCGAATATATCAGCAAAGTTGCCATCTATAAAAACATAACACGCTTACAAATAGATTGTGCGCGATTAGAGAATCATCTATAATTATCTGAAATAAAAAAGTGAAGCGCACAGAGGTCAATGAAATGGATTATATCACCAGTCATTAGCGTAACATGCGATTTCAAGAAGACAACGACATTTCTGACAAGGTTGAGATAAGCGTTACTGTTGAAGAATTCAAGGGAGTAAAGCTTCATTTGTCATATGAGATGAAAAATATTGAAGGTGAGGTTGTATGCCTTGGTAAATCTTCTCATGCATTTCTCAATGAAGAAGGTAAACCTATAAGAATGAAACAGGAATACCCGGAGCTGTTTGAGGCATTAAATAAAGCTGCGCAGGAAAAATGATTGCAAAGGAGGCAGGTCGATATGGAAGCATTAGAAGCTGTTTTAACAAGACGAAGCACAAGAAGATATTCCGAAAACATGCCGGAGAGAGAACTGATTGAAAAGGTGATTGAAGCAGGAAGATATGCTCCGAGCGGTGGTAATAACCAGACAACCCATTTCATCGTTTTTACTGATAAGAACATGCTTAAAGAGATGGCAGAACTGGTATGCATGGAATTTTCCAAGATGGAAATAAAGGAAGATACCTATTCATCCCTGAAGAATTCCATAAATGCATCAAAGAAGGGCGGCTATGTTTTTCACTACGGAGCGCCGGTTTTTATTGTGACGGCGAACAAAAAGGGTTACGGGAATGCCATAGCTGACAGTGCCTGTGCACTTGAAAACATGATGATAGCTGCAAATGCTCTTGAGCTGGGATCATGTTGGATAAATCAGCTTCACTGGCTTGATGAAAACGATGCCATAAGAGAGTTCATGTATAAATACGGACTTAAAGAAGACGAGACTATAACAGGCGGACTAATTCTTGGGTATCCTGAGAGCGGAAGTCCTAACAGAGAACCGCTCGAAAGAAAAGGAAACCCTGTAACCTGGGCAGAGTAAAACAATAAGGAGATAAAAAATGGAGACAATATATTTTGCAGGTGGATGCTTCTGGGGAGCCCAGAGATTCTTTGATCAATTTGATGGAGTAGCAAATACAGAAGTTGGATATGCCAATGGACCAACCCAAAATCCTACATATGAAGAAGTCTGTAATGATTCCGGTCATGCTGAGACAGTGAAGGTGGAGTTTGATCCCGACAAGATAAGCCTTGAAGAGCTTATAGACTATTACTTTAAGGTTGTTGATCCGGTCTCTGTAAACAAACAGGGCGGGGACGAAGGAATTCAGTACAGGACAGGTATATATTATACTGAAGATAGTCAGCGTCCCATCATAGAAAGTAAGATGACTGAGCTTGAAAAACAGCTTGGGCAAAAGAGTGCTATAGAAGTGCTGCCACTTGAGAACTTCTACACAGCAGAAGAATACCATCAAAAATACCTGGTGAAGAATCCCACAGGATACTGCCATATTCCGGCTGTGATGTTCGAACTGTCAAAGAATAAAGGACAGAGGAATAAATTAAAGTCGGAATAAGTATATGTACAGTCAAGGGCATCTCGCGAGAGATGCCCTTTTAGTGATATAATACTGTTTGGTGTCTTTAAACCAGAAATAACAGTGACAAGAGGTTTTTACAATGGTATATGAAAACGTGCTCGCTGCAGTCGGGCATACTCCGATGATAAGACTTAACAGGATACCGGATCCGGACGGGGCGGAGATTCTGGTAAAATTCGAAGGTATCAATATCGGCGGATCAATAAAGACGAGAACCGCCCTCAACATGATACTGGCTGCCGAGAAGCAGGGAATTATAAATGAAAAGACTATAATAGTTGAGCCTACAAGCGGAAATCAGGGAATAGGTCTTGCGCTTGTCGGAGCGGTAAGAGGCTATAAAACAGTAATAATAATGCCTGATTCGGTAAGTGAAGAGAGAAGAAAGATTATAAGACATTATGGCGCTGAGGTCATACTTATCCATGATGAGGGAGACATAGGTGCATGCATAGAAGAGTGCTTAAATACAGCGCTCAGGATGCAGAAAGAGGATCCGAACGTCTTTGTTCCTCAGCAGTTTGAGAATCCGAACAACACGATGGCTCATAAAAATCATACGGCGCTTGAGATAATGGCGCAGGTTGAAAAACCGATACACGGCTTCTGCTCAGGAATAGGCACCGGCGGAACCATTACGGGAATCGGTGAAGTACTAAAGGCGCAGTATCCTTTTATAGAAATCTGGGCGGCAGAGCCTGAAAATGCCGCAATTCTCGCGGGAGGTAATATTGGAACACACCTTCAGATGGGAATAGGTGACGGCATAATACCCGATATCCTGGATCAGTCTATTTACAACAATATCTCCATTATTACGGACGAGGAAGCCATTGGCATGGCTCAGAGACTTGCCAGAGAAGAAGGGATAATGTGCGGAATTTCAAGCGGAACAAATGTAGCTGCGGCAGTTAAACTTGCGAAGAAACTCGGAAAGGGGAAGACAGTAGTTACCATACTTCCGGATACCGCTGAGAGATATTTTTCCACCCCTCTTTTTGATGAAAAATAATCCTGGAGAGTTCAATTTTCATAAGGCAAATGATATAATATTTATAAGCGAATAGAGACGAGAGAATGATTATCTATATGAAGATGTGTTAAAAATTCTAAAACCAGGAGGTAGAAAGCATGGTGATTATAGATAAGATATTCGGGGAACACGAGGACGTGTACAAGAGCCCCTCAGAAGGAGAGCTCCAGATGGAGCAGACCGGAACAAAGGAGAAAAAGCCGAAGGCCGAGATCACGGAGGAGGATACGGTGAGGTTTACGGAGCACGATAGATTCTGGGAGGGCATGAAATAAGTTCGTTTTAATTTAATTCATCACGTTGACACTGCACTGCGCTAGTGTTATTATGACATACAAGATTCAGATAGAGGTTGCGTATTCTATCAGTAAGAATTCTGATGCGACAGGCGCAGGTGAGGAATTCCGAAAGGACAATACGCCGAAGGATGAGCCCGCCTGCCGGGTTTGTGCCTGGGCATACAGTTAAGAGCTGTATGACTGTCATCGCAAGATGGGGAGCTATCGCACTAATTTATTTTGGTGATGATTATTATGGAGCTAACTCTCTTTGCGATGAGTTAGCTCTTTTTCAAATGTTATACATTTGAAAAAGACGATGTACAAATAATAAAAGGAGACAACTTTATGGCAGTATTTAAAGGTGCAGGTGTTGCTATTGCAACTCCATTTTATGAAGACGGATCGGTTAATTATGATGAGTTCAAGAGACTGATTGATTTTCAGATTGAGAACGGAACCGATGCTATCATCGTGTGCGGAACAACAGGTGAGAGCGCTACCATGACAGAAGAAGAGCACATGGAGGTATCAAGGTTCTGCATCGAATATGTAAATAAGAGAGTTCCCGTAATTGCAGGAGCAGGATCGAACTGCACTAAGACTGCAATCGATCTTTCGGTTGATGCTGCTAAGGCAGGCGCGGACGCGATCCTTTCAGTAACTCCTTATTACAACAAAGCAACTCAGGACGGACTCGTTCAGCACTTTACTGCAGTTGCTAAGGCTGTTGATATTCCGATAATCCTTTACAATGTACCCAGCCGTACAGGCTGCAACATTCTACCCGAGACAGCGGTTCGAATGTGCAAGGACGTTGATAATATCGTTGGTATCAAGGATGCTGCAGGTAATCTTGCTCAGACTACCAAGATGATGCAGCTCGCTGACGGATGCATCGATCTCTATTCAGGTGAGGACGGACTTGTTGTTCCGATCATGTCACTTGGCGGACTTGGTGTTATTTCAGTACTGTCAAACGTTGCACCCAGACAGACTCATGACATGTGTCAGAAGGCTCTGGACGGAGACTTCGCAGGAGCTGCTAAGATTCAGCTCGAGGCACTTCCTCTTATTGATGCACTTTTCTCAGAGGTTAATCCTATTCCGGTTAAGGCAGCACTTGAGATGATCGGCTTCAAGGCAGGCCCGCTTCGTCTTCCTCTTACAACAATGACTGAGAAGAACAGAGTTGTACTTGAGAAAGAACTTAAGAAATTTTTGGGATAAGGGGAGAAAGGACAAAGTATGATTAAAGCAATTATGCACGGCTGCAATGGCCGTATGGGTCATGTAATTGTCGACCTAGCAGGGGTAGATGAAAATATCGAGATCGTAGCAGGTGTTGATGCCTATGGGGAAAATTCTTACAGTTTTCCTGTATTCGATTCTATAGAAAAATGCGATGTGGACGCTGATGTGGTAATCGATTTCTCCAATGCATCGGCTGTTGATAAGCTTCTTGAGGTATGCGCCGGTAAGAACCTCCCGGTAGTACTTTGCACGACCGGGCTTTCAGAAGCGCAGCTTGCTAATGTTCAGAGCACTTCAGGCAAAATTGCAATCCTGAAATCGGCCAACATGTCAGTAGGTATCAACATGCTTATGAAGGTACTGAAGGATATTTCACCTGTACTTGACGCAGCCGGTTTTGACATCGAGATAGTTGAAAAACACCACAACCAGAAGCTTGATGCTCCCAGCGGAACAGCACTGGCACTCGCAGATTCCGTTAACGATTCACTTACTGAAAAGTGCGAGTATGTATACGACAGAAGCACCAGACGTGAGAAGAGACCTAAGAAGGAAATCGGTATTTCTGCAGTTCGAGGTGGCACCATCGTCGGAGACCATGATGTGATCTTTGCGGGAACTGATGAGGTTATAACTCTTTCTCACAGAGCTTATTCACGAAGCGTTTTTGCAAAGGGTGCCATTGAGGCAGCTAAGTTCCTTGCCGGAAAGAGCGCAGGAATGTATGACATGAGCGATGTTATTGGGTGATTGATCCGAAGCAAAACTTTCGCATAAATGAGGACAAAATGAGACTTAGACCTTGCATTGATATACATAACGGACAGGTTAAACAGATTGTAGGCAGCAGCCTGCGCGACACGGGGGACTTGGCTAAAGAGAACTTCGTATCAGAGCAGGATGCTGCTTTTTTTGCACGCCTTTATAAGGAAAAAGGGCTGCGGGGAGGACACATAATAGTCCTGAATGCAGCTGACAGCCCATATTACGAAGCATCCGTGGGGCAGGCGCTTTCCGCGCTCTCCGAGACACCGGGCTATCTGCAGGTGGGCGGAGGAATAACCGCTGAAAATGCCTGGAGATTCCTTGATGCCGGAGCTTCGCATGTCATCGTGACAAGCTATGTTTTTAAGGATGGAAAAATCAATTACGAGAACCTTAAAAAGCTCCTTCGGGAAGTCGGAAAAGAGCACCTGGTACTCGATCTTAGCTGTCGAAAGGGGACGAATACTGATAGTTCCGAACAAAACTACTACATCGTGACAGACAGATGGCAGAAGATGACTGATGTTGCCGTGACAAATGAAACTATGGATGAGCTTTCGAACTACTGCGATGAATTTCTTGTCCATGCAGTCGATGTGGAAGGAAAGCAGTCCGGTATAGAAGAGGAACTTGCAATAATGCTTGGCGGTTGGGGGAAACTCCCCATAACCTATGCGGGTGGAGTTCATAACTTCGATGACCTTAACCTTTTGAAAACCTGTGCAGACGGAAAACTTGATGTCACCATCGGAAGTGCACTCGATATTTTCGGTGGGAATATGTCTTTTGAAGAAGTAGTAAAAATGATGGAACACAGCTGATATGCCTGTGTTCTTTTTTAGTACCATAAAAGTGTAGTTGTTAGAGAGTAATTAACTCTGACATCTGCACTTATTTTTTTATAATAAGGGGAGTAATTGGCCTGACGTGGCTCTTTTTGGATCAGCGCATCCGTCATAAAAACCGTTAGCCAACCCCTTATTATAAGCATTCGCTTAAGCAGGTAGGGAGAAACACCCGCGTAACCAACTAAACTGAATGATAAAAAGGCTGGAATTATTCATCCAGCCTTTTTTGTGTGTTTTTATGCATTTTTTATTAAATTTTATTAAAAAAATATTAAACGTAAAACAGCGCATTATTTGGCTGTATAATGTATATAGGTGGATATTTATTATATTGAAAGGAGTGTCGCTATGTCAAGGACAACTGAAAACAAGAAGAATAAGGTCAGTTTTTTCAAATCTATTCCGGTTCAGATTTTGTTCTTTAATATTCTGATGTTGCTGATATTTAACATAGTAAGCTACATTGTTAACGATGGAATATCATCCATGTCTGACAGTGCTCAGGGTATAATTGCCGGAGTAACCGAGCTGGTTCATAAAGAGGGAACAGTTAAGGAAGATCTGGCCAGGATTGACGGAACGATCCAGAGCGCACTGGGGCTATGGTCATATTACGCTGATGCTGATAAAGAGAGAATCGGAAGCGAGCTTAAATCCTACGAGAGCGAAGTGACCACTCTTGTAAAAGAAATCGGCGATGAGTTTGCTATGTATGGCGATCCAAACGCAACGACACAGCTTGATGCTTCGGCAAAGGCTCTTATTGCGAACGTTGATGAAGTGTTCAATATCATGATGACAACCGGCGATGGACGTGTTGCCTCGGAGATACTTACCGGAGATTATATGACTAACATGGAAGGTGTCAAAGAAGGCATGACAACCCTTGATGCATCGGTGGATGCACTTCAGGGTAATGTTGTAAATTATATGGCACAGGCAAGAAGTAAGATAACTGTCATGAATGTAACAGGAATGGTTGTGTTTATCGTGTGCCTTCTTTTGAACCTCTATGTTTCATTTGTTCTTATCACCAAAGTTATTGTTAAGATTTCCGACTCTGTTCAGGAAATTATAAATGATATCAACGCCGGAAAGGGTGACCTTACAGCAAGAGTAAATGTTAAGACCGGAAATGAGCTTGTATTTATAAGAGACGGCATAAATGATTTTATTGAAACCCTGCAGGGCGTAATGAAAGATGTTAAGAGCGGAACACTCATTCTTACAGATTCCGCAGACAAGATGACCTCACAGATCGCTTTGGCTAACGACAACATCACCAACACATCAGCGGCGCTTGAGGAGCTTTCAGCCAGCATGGACAATGTGTCAACTACAGCTTCTCACATTAAGGAGCAGCTCAATGATGTAAGAGATGCGGTGGAGAGCATCAATGATGAGGTTGCTTCAGGAAAAGAGCGTGCAGGCGAGATCCAGAAGGAAGCTGATACCATTAAGAATGAGGCTATGCAGAAGAAGGAGAATACAGGTGCCAGAGTTGAGGCGCTCAGCAAGACCCTTGATGAGTCAGTAAAGGAAAGTGAGCAGGTTAATCAGATCGGAGAACTTACCAAGGTTATCCTCGATATAGCTTCCCAGACAAACCTTCTTGCACTTAACGCCAGCATTGAGGCTGCAAGAGCAGGTGAAGCCGGCAAGGGCTTTGCGGTAGTTGCGCAGGAGATCAGTGCACTTGCCGATAACAGCAGACAGACAGCCGGAAATATTCAGACTATAAGTGAGAATGTGACAAAGGCTGTTCAGGAGCTTTCGAATAATGCCATCGAGGTTGTAGATTTTATCAACAATACTGTTATTGCCGATTATGAAGCCTTTGTTGAGACAGGAGAGAAATACGAGAGTACAGCAGAGATAATGAATGAAATTCTTGAAGGCTTTACTGAGAAGGCAGACTCTCTTGATAACACAATGCACAGCATGGCAGACTCAATTCTTACAATCACCGATTCCGTTGAAGAGTCCACACAGGCCATCAGCCTTTCAGCTTCCAACTCTACGGAGATTGTGGGAGAAATTCAAGAAATCGGAGAGGCCATGGATAATAACAATCAGGTTACGAACAAACTTAGCGACAGTACAAAGAAGTTTATAAACGTATAATACTATTAGACAGCAAGTCAACAGAAAACGCCATCGAAACTGATGAAAAGTCAAAGGATCAGTAAAAAGGCAAAAACTATTTTTTATAAAGTAGCACTAGCATGGGACTTAAGAAATCATGTTAGGGCTATTTTATACTAATTTAAGAAAAGAAGAGTGCATAATATAGTACGATATTATTAGTAAGATTCGTAGAGTTTTTGCAGAGGGGGCACTCAGAATGAGATATATCAATGCGAAGAAAAGATTTATGGTATCTGATGAGGATTGCATCAGTAGAAGTATCCAGTTCGCTGAAGAATCACTAAAAAGTATAGGCTTAAATAAAAAGCTCGTAATAAAGGCTATTCTGGTTGCAGAGGAGACGATTGCCCAGCTTATTAAAAAGATGCCTCCCAACGGTACATTTACTGTCTGTGTAAGGAAAATTCTTGGTGAGACGGAAGTGGTAATAAGGGCCAGAGGACCTGAATATAATCCGGATACAACAACCGCAGACGGGGTTGATAATTTAGAGAGGCTTGAGGATGAGGATGCGCAGGATGCAATAAGAGCGATCTTGCTGAAGGCACATGGCGAGGACTTCAAGGTAAGCTATAAAAACGGTGTCAACAAGATCAGAATTCTTGCAAGCGGTGCTGAATCTTCAATGCTTATTAACACAATGATCGGCCTTGTGCTTGGCCTTATTTTCGGAGTTCTTTTGCAGATGGTGATTCCGCCGCAGATTGCGGGAGGTATTTCAAAATATGCACTGGATCCCATAAAAACAGTCTTCATGAACTGCCTTAAGATGATAATCGCACCGGTTGTCTTTTTCTCAATCGTATCCTGTGTATCGCAGTTCAAAGACCTGTCCCAGCTTGGAAGAATTGGCGGCAAAGTAATGGGAGTGTATATGCTGACGACGGTTCTGGCTGTGCTGCTGTCGTTGGGTATTTCGATGCTTATTCACCCCGGGAACTTTGGATTTGCGCTATCCCTTTCGGAAGCGGCAGCAGACGTATCCGTTGATACGAATGTTGATACGTCGATTCTTCATACGATAATTGGAATATTCCCATCGAACTTTGTACAACCATTCGTGGATTCAGATACCCTTAAGATAATATTCCTGGCATTTATATGCGGAATAGCAGTTGGAATGATCGGTGAATATTCGGCATTCCTAAAGAACTTTTTCGATGCCTGCAATTCACTTTTCCTTACAATAACAACGCTTGTCACAAAGATAATTCCTGTCGCTGTATTCTGCTCGGTAGCGCTCATGGTTAAGGACATGGGAGGTGCGTCGATTTTATCGGTGCTGGGGTTTGCCGGAACAGTTCTGTTTTCGATGTTTTGCATGATGCTTGTGTATGGTGTCTTGATTGCTATTATCGGAAGACTGAATCCCATACACTTCTATAAAAAGAATCGGGAAGGTATGCTTACAAGTTTTACGCTTGCATCAAGCAATGCGGCCATGCCGACAAACATGAGAACCTGTACAGATAAGCTTGGAATATCTCCCAGGGTCTGCAGCTTCTCAATACCGCTAGGAGCAACCGTTAATATGGACGGAACCTGTATATTCCTAACAGCGGCGGGATTGTTCCTTGCCAGAGCTTACGGGATCAGTATTCCTCCGTCAGCTTACCTGTCTCTTATCATAACCATTATTTTGCTTTCGCTTGGATGCCCCGGAGTTCCCGGAGCTGCAATCGTATGCGTAGGCATAGTTCTTGTACAGATCGGTGTTCCGATTGAGTCGGTAGGACTTATAATCGGTATTCATCCCATTATCGACATGTTCGAAACGATGTCCAACACAACAGGAGACGTGGCTGCCGCCTTGATTGTGGCCAAAACCGAAGGCCTCCTCGATGTAGACCTCTATAAATCATGAAAAACAGTTCCCCGGGTGATGAATACATATACCCGGGGAACGTTATTAATGGGATAGTATTAGTTTTTGAATTTATCCAAATCCAATAGGTTCTCGGTTTTGGCAACTATGAGGGCGGCGGCAACATCGCCTGTAGTATTCGACATGGTATCGATCATGTCTATTATAGGGTGAATTCCCATCACAATTCCGATAGCTTCCAGAGGAACGCCAATCTGCCCCAAGACAATGCCGAGACACACAAGTCCGGATCCCGGCACACCCGGGCAACCGAGTGACAGTAGGATAATAGTGATAGCAAGTGAAAAGTACGATGAAGCAGGAATGCTGATTCCATAAGCTCTGGCAAGAAACAATCCTGCGGTTACCAGAAAAATACAAGCACCATCCATATTCACCGTAGCACCAAGCGGAATGGAAAAACTGCATACTTTCGGAGAAATCCCGAGTTTATCGGTGCAGATTCGCATATTGGTGGGCATTGCTGCATTACTTGATGAAAGAGTAAAACTCGTAAGCATGCCTTCTTTGTTCTTTTTATAAAACGTAAACGGATTCAGCCTTCCCATAATGGTAATCAGAATGCCATAGATTATGAGCATGCAGAATATCGCAAACAGCTGAGTAAAGAAAAATCCCAGAACCGAAATAAGTGACTTTCCGCCAAGATTTTTAACCATAATTGATGCAGAACAGAATACAGCGATAGGAATACATTTTGAAATTATTGTCGTTATGGTAAGGAAAAGTGAATTGCAGGCCTCGAAGAATTTTCCCAGAAACGATGAGTATTCACCGATCATCCCAACAGCTATTCCGGTCAGGGCAGCAAGGAAAATGATCTGCAGGGTATTGGAATCTACAAACGGCTGCAGAAAATTCGAAGGGAAAATGCCTACAATTGTGTGAAGAAGAGATGTATCGACAGTTGTATTCACTGATACATTTTGTGATACATCAGTAAGGGTAAGAGCAAATCCCAATTCTCCTGGTTTTATCAGCATAGAAATGCCCATGGCCATCAAAATAGCAAGCACTGTTGTAAACAGATACATGCTCATAACTTTGCCGCCGATCCTTCCGAGCTGGGATAAATCCTTAAACTGCGATATGCAGGATACGATCGAGAAAAAGACCACCGGTGCGATAATCATTTTAAGACAGTTCATGAAGACTGTTTTTACAGGATCCAGAGCATATTGTAAAATACCATCTGCAACCTGCGACGGAATTACTGTTTGCAACAGAACTCCGAAAATAAGTCCAAGCCCAAGACAGATCATAGTATTAATAAGCATTGAAGATTCTGCGCCGCCGGCGAGAATTCTGATCTTGTTGGTTCCGTTTTTATAACTTACTTTATAATCCTCACCATGGGCTTTTAGGAGTAAGGAACGTATTATGTCCTGAGCATCCTCATCTTCAAGCTTTTCGAGATTATCAATTCCATCTGCGACTGAAGTATCAGGATGATATTCGCTTCCTTTTGCAGTTATAACAACTTCCGCCTCGCCGAGCATTTTTCTCACACATACTGAAAAATGCCCATTTGGCGGTATCCTCTCTATGAGCTGAGCAATCGTTTCTTCTGCAATAAGAATAGTCTTTATCAAATGCTTTTTATTTAAATCAACACTCTTTAGGGTATCTTCAATAAAACCAATACTCTCTCTTATACAATCCTCATCAGACACCAAAAACACTTTTTTAGAATTAATAAATTTCAAAACAAACTCCTCCGTATATCAAAGTGAGAATTTTGCAACGAAGTCCTGGAGTTCCTGGGCGTTCTCGGCGAGCTTGTCGGAGGCTTCCGCAACCTCGTGGGTGGAAGCTGTCTGCTGCTGTGATGCAGCGGATACATTCTGAGTCTCGTCGGCAACGTTGGCGCTCATTTCCTCGATCTTCTGAATATTGTTGGCAATAGTCTCGGTACCGCCTGAAAGCTGGTCAACAATCTCACTCATGCGGGCACTCTGCTCGGATACAGAGTGAACACGGCTTACAATCTCGTTGAAGGTATTACCGGCCTCGTTAACGACTTCAGAACCTTCAATAACACTCTGGGCACCTTCTCGCATGGATTCTACAGCTTCTTCGGAGCTTGTCATTATATCACCGATAAGAGCAGTGATCTTGCTGGCTGCTTCGTTTGACTGATCTGCGAGCTTGCTGATTTCACTGGCAACTACAGAGAAGCCTTTACCCATTTCGCCGGCTCTTGCCGCCTCAATACTTGCATTGAGTGACAGGAGATTGGTCTGGCTAGCGATTTCTGCAATTGTATCAACGAAGGCGTCGATATTCTTTAGCTTATCGCCAAGACCTTCAACCATAGTAGCAGTATTTTCCACGGATTCTTTTATCGTATCCATCATGGCTGTTGCGCGGTTCATGTCGGCAGCACCCTTTGTAGCAGCTTCGTTTGTAGCATTTATCATGTCATTGGAGGTAACAATTGCATCCTGGAATTCCTGCATGTTATTGACAAATTGCTGAGTCTCAGTGCTTGCTCCGGATACAGCAGTAATCTGGCCGCTGCAGGAGTTAGCTACAACTGTGCAGGAGTTTGCAACCATTTCACTGGCCTGTGCTGACTGTGAAGCGCTTGCGGAAAGCTCCTCAGATGCAGATGCAACGTATGCTGTAGTATCTGAAATCTTTGCCATGAGTTCACGGATATTGGTATGCATGAGATCGAGGGCTTCAGAAATAAGACCAATCTCATTATTATGTGTTTTTAACGGACGAACCTTTTGTATGTCACTGTTATCGCTAAAGTCGCTGTTTGCCATTCTCTCCATCTCTTTTGCAACGAGAACAATGGGAGTACTGATCTTTTTGCCGATATAAAATGCAAGAATTATGCCGAGAATGATCATGACAATCAGCACGATAACTGACTTGATGATGGAGTTCCGCAGAGAAGCCTCTGCTTCAGCTTTATATTCTGCTTCGAGAGCATCGATGTGATCAATCCATACACCGGTCCCTACAACCCAGTTATAGGGCTCGTAGAGCATAGTGTAACCCATCTTCGGGAGCGGCTCTGTCTCATCGGGCTTAGGAAAACTGAAATAGGAAAAACCACCGCCTGCCTTAGCATTTGCGATGAAATCCTTGATCATATATACGCCGTTGGGGTCGCAGGAATCTATACGACTTTTTCCCTCGGTATTCTCACGTCCCAGAAGCACGACATTGACACCTTCTGTGGTATCAATCCAGAAGTATCCGTCGCCGTCCATGTAGCGGAGTTCGCGGACATATTCAGCGGCGATTCGCATGGCATCGTCCTCTGTAATGGCACCGGCCTCTGCAGCTTTATGAACCTGTTCAATCAGGCTGACAACGTTCTGAACCTGATTTCGAAGCTCTGACTGCTGGTCCTCCAACAGCCTTTGTCTATATGCGGCGGTCTGCTTTTTTGTCGTAGCGATTGTGCTATTAATTGTAAAAAGCTCAATGATAATACCGGTCAGAATAACAGCACCGGCTATGACTGCAATTAAGACATACATTAAAGATCCATTACGTTTTCGCATTGTGATACCTCCATAAGAAAAATCGAACACAATTAAATCATAACAAAAACGTGATAGGGATAAAATTAAGTAGGCATAAAATTAGATTAAAACCTTATAAAATCGTAGGGATTATATATGAGATTGGAAGAAATGAAAGATGGTCTGGCCTCAAAAAACCCATCCGAAAACGGATGGGTTAGTTGATTAATCATTTGTACACTTGCTGATTCTATATATTAAGAATAAGGCACATTGTAGTCTTGATTAAATGTTGCCGCTAATTAAAGCTTGTTTACGTTAACGGCCTGGGGTCCTTTTTCACCCTGGATTACGTCGTAATCAACTGCAGCGCCTTCGTCGAGAGACTTGAAGCCCTCCATGTTGAGTCCGGAATAATGTACGAATACATCATTGCCTGCCTCATCAGAAATGAAGCCGTAACCCTTCTGGTTGTTGAACCACTTAACTGTACCCTTGTTCATAGCTTACCTCCACTAAAAAATAAAAAATAGTTCTTATCGTCAAACGAGTACATCAATTGACGATATGTTGTATTAAAACAACATAATTAGGATATCATACGGGGCATTAAAAGTAAAGAAATTATTAAAATATTCGCGAAAAAAATCACAATTTACAATACTTATGATAGCATCACTTTACTTTAATTGTTTAGTGTGTTAAAATATGCAAGCAGTGAAGTGAATTGACGAAATAAAGTAAATTATGTTTCAACATATTTATTTGCTTTTTTGGATATAGTTGCTTCATTTTTTTATGCATTAGAGGGCAATGATATTTTTTATCACACGGAGGATAATAATGAATAAGAAAATTCGTACAGAGGCTGTTGATCACTTATTTGAGGCCATTCTGTCACTTGATGATAAGGAAGAGTGCTATAGCTTTTTTGAGGATCTTTGCACGGTGAATGAGCTTATGTCTCTTTCCCAGAGATTTGAAGTTGCAGCCATGCTCAGAAAGCATAAGACCTATCTCGAGATAGCAGAGAAGACCGGAGCTTCAACCGCCACCATCAGTAGAGTTAACCGCTCACTGAACTATGGCGACGACGGCTACGCTTTGGTATTCTCTAAAATGAAAGAACAGTAAGTGGTAAATCTTCTCTTCGTGGGAGATAAGATAAAGATTAAAGCCTTCTCCCTTAGGGAGAAGGTGGCAGCAACGCTGCCGGATGAGGGATAATAAAAAGCCCGCCGGAATATATATGAAATTTCAAGCGATTATAGCTTTGCTAACGAGCGAGAAATTTCATATATATTTCGGCGGGCGTATTATATTAAGTAGTAGCAGCTCTTTCTTTGGCTGTTTCAGCAGAGGTCTTTTCTGCGGTCATCTTGCATTGGCCCTGGAAAATTGCATTTTCATCGATTACGAGAGTTTTTGCAGCCAGGTCTCCGACAAGCTTTCCTGTGTCACTGATTTCAACTTTACCCTGAGAGCAGTTTACGTTGCCCTGAATTTCACCTGCAAGGAAAAGGTTTGTAGCGGTAACTGCGCCTACGATTTTTCCTTCCTGACCAAGAATGAGTGATCCGCCTACGGAAACATTGCCGTTGATGGTGCCATCAACCCTTGTGCTCTCCTTAGCGGTGAACGGACCATCCAAAGTAGCGCCGGATGCGATAAACGTTGTTATCGGCTCCGCAGCAACATCAATTGAACCGTCTGATTTTGAACTGTTAAAAAGTGCCATTGTATTCCTCCTATTTTAGCGGCTTTATTAACCGTTAATCTCAACCATCTCTTCGGGATTGACAAAAACCCCGTCCAGCTTGATCTGATATCCAAGTTTTGTATTATTTTCTCCGACAACGAAAAGTGTAGCTCCCTTGGCAACACTGTCACCTTCGTGAACGAGGCTCTCGCCGGCATTTCTGTAAATTGTTATATAGCCGTTGCCGTGGTCGATCGTCACACTGTTTCCGTATTTTACATCTGCAGTAACGCTGGTTACTGTGCCGGAACCTGAAGCAATTATAGTAGAGTTGGCCTCGGTGGTAAGAATGAGGATGGGATCAAGTCCTGTGGTATCAACAGGAGTGTTCTCTGCATCTTCGCCCTCCGCACCTTCTTCGTCAGCGTTTTCTTCGCCGCCGTCCGCCTGAAGTTCAATCTCGGTAGAATTAGGATCGTCGTAGGAATTCTCCATCGATGCTGTTCCTGAGATAGGAAGAAGAGAGGGGATGTACTGCTGCTGTTCCTCGGCTGCGGTCTGAGCCTCCGCCTCAACCTTCTGATTGAGCGCCTGACTGAGCTGAGATACTTCATTCTCAAGCTCGGAGTTTTTCTGAATGAGTTCCTTGTTTGCTGTATCGAGTTCCTCTATCTGAGCACTCTGCTGGACTGTATATTTTTTCAGAGATGAGAGTGTGATAGCTGAGTGGATGACATAACATATGAGGAATAAAAAGATCGCAAATATGGAAAATGCCAGAACCTGAGCTGCTACATGTCCCACATGGAAGCTTCCGCTGCTCCCGTCGGAATCCCCCGAAATAATCATAAATGTGTAGTGGCGTTTATGCCTGTGTTTTTTTGGTTTATTAATATCTGCCATAAAAACCCCCATTAAAATTCAACTTATAATAGCATATATTATTAAAAAATCCAAGATATAGTTGTTTGAAAAATGCGGACCGCTAAATCTGCCATTTTCACCTGAGAAACCCCGAAATATCCCAAACGTTTACATAACAATGAAAAGATACTATAATATGAAAGATTAACATCTTGTTTATGTTGATTTCGAAATACTATTATTTGGAAGTGAGGTTACACATTATGGCATTATTAAAAGAGTGGCGCGATATGGCTTATTCAGAGAAAGCTGATAAGGCCCAGCTGCAGAAACTTTGGACAGATTATTTTCAGAAGGAAAAAGAGATCTATGCAGAGCTTCTTAAGAATCCCGACGAAGTTGTAAAGGGAACAGTTAAGGAGCTTGCTGAGAAATATAGCATCGATATCATGACAATGACAGGTTTCCTTGATGGAATCAACGATTCACTTAAGGAGCAGAACGACATCGAAGCAATGGAAGAGGACACAGAGGTTCAGCTTGGCTTCGATAAGGAACTTCTCTACAAGAACATGGTAGCAGCAGGTGCTGACTGGCTTTATGGCCTTGAGGAGTGGAATGATATCTTCTCAGAGGAGAAGCAGAAGGAGCTCTACAAGGAGCAGAAGGCTTCACAGACCGTACGCAAGGAGAACAAGGTTTATCCCAATGATCCCTGCCCGTGCGGAAGTGGCAAGAAGTACAAGAAGTGCCACGGTAAGGGTAAGTTCTAAGAGAGGGTAAACTCTGATATAAAAGGCCCCCTCATCCGTCTGCTAACGCAGACACCTTCCCCCCCCAAGGGGAAGGCAGGAGATAAGCCTTCTCCCACTGGGAGAAGGTGGCGCGAAGCGCCGGATGAGGGGCTTTTAATAAAAATAACTGTACCCGGTAGGTACGGAAGGAGAGAACAATGACAAAAGAAGAATTCAAAGAAGTGTACCGCCATTCATTGGCACACATCCTGGCAAAAGCCGTAATCGAGCTTTACGGTGAGGAGACACAGTACGCAATTGGTCCGCAGGTGGCAGACGGTTGCTATTATGACTTTGTTTTGCCTAAGGCTGTTACTGAGGATGATTTCAAGACCATCGAGGATAAGATGCGCGAGATCATCAAGAGAAGAGAGGACTGGACAAGAAAAGAGGTGTCCAAGGCTGAGGCTCTCGAGATTTTCAAAGGTCAGAAATTCAAGACCGAGCTTATCGAGGACCTTCCCGAAGGTGAGACAATCACTACATATAATACAGGTGATGATTTCATCGATCTTTGCCGCGGACCTCACGTTGAGAACTCTCAGGAGTTGATGAATGTTTCCTATAAATTGAAGGCTGTATCAGGTGCTTACTGGAGAGGTGATGAGAAGAGAGATTCCATGACTAGAATCTACCTCTACGCTTTCCCTTCAAAGGATGAGCTTAAGGCTCACCTCAAGATGATCCAGGAAGCTTTGGAGCGCGATCACAAGAAGATCGGCGCTCAGCTTGACCTTTTCATGTTTGATGAGACAGCTCCCGGAATGCCTTACTGGCTTCCCAGAGGCTGGAGGATGTACCAGAAGCTCCTCAAATTCTCAAGAGATATTCAGGAGAGACATGGCTACACAGAAATCGCAGCTCCTCTTATCGATAATAAGAAGCTGTGGCTCATCAGTGGTCACTGGGCTCACTACATCAACAACATGTTCATAGTGCCCGGAATCGCAGGTCACGTTCAGGCTGATACAAATATTCCGGATGTAGCAGAGAGTATGGATGAGGATGCACCTAAGGCTCCCGTAAAGATTGAGAGAGGCTCGGTTATCTACAACAGAGAAGCGCTTGATACAATGGGCGCTAAGCCTATGAACTGTCCTAACGCTATGATGACTTACAAGAGAACAGTTCATTCTTATAAAGAACTTCCTATTCGTTACAGCGAGTATGATGTACTTCACAGAAAAGAGAAGTCAGGACAGATGAACGGTCTTTTCCGTGTTCAGGAGTTCAGACAGGATGATGACCATACATTCGTAATGGAGTCACAGATCCAGGATGAGATTGCAGATATCATCTCAATTGCAGACGAGATCTACAAGACATTCGGTGTAACTTACAGAGCTGAGTTTTCAACACGTCCCGATGACTTCATGGGTGATATCGAGGTTTGGAACAGAGCTGAGGCTGCTATTAAGAGCATTCTTGATAAGAAATATGGCGAGGATGGCTATGAGATAAATGAAGGCGACGGTGCTTTCTACGGTCCCAAGATCGACCTTCAGATTAAGGATGCGCTCGGAAGAGAGTGGCAGTGCGGAACAGTACAGCTTGACTATCAGCTGCCTCACAACTTTGGCCTTACATATCAGGCTCAGGACGGAAGCCTTGAAATGCCTGTTGTAATCCACAGAGCAATTTACGGATCACTTGAGAGATTCATTGGTATCATTATCGAGAACTTCAAGGGTGCATTCCCGTTCTGGCTCAGCCCTTATCAGGTAGGTATCGTTCCTATCCGTGTTGAGCACAATGAGTATGCTAAGAAGGTTGCAGATCTTCTTTACGAGAACGGCATCGATGTTGAGGCTGATTACTCCGACAACAACATGAAGGAGAAGATCAAGAAGTTCAAGAACTACAAGGATCCTTACATCATCGTACTCGGTGACAAGGAGGCAGCTGAGAACACTGTTTCAATCAACGTTCGCGGCTCCAATAAGCAGATTCAGAACGTACCTCTCGATAAGTTCGTTGAGATGTGCAAGAAGATGAACTCTGAGCACACACTTGAGCTTATTGATAGTGTAGAGTAAAAAAACTAATCAGAAATAAACGCCTTCCCCCACTGGGGGAAGGTGGCGCGAAGCGCCGGATGAGGGGATTAATGACACTCCTTAACGATTCAAAAAAAACGTGGGACAAAGCCGAAATAATCTGCGGAAGTCTTCTATACCTGATTTCTTCAGCAATGATTATCTTTTCAGCATATCTTTGCTTTAGTCCCGACATATGGTACGACGAGCTCTTTAGCATGCAGCTTGCCACTAAGCCTGTTTCTGAGATGGTTAAATTAACAGCGGCGGATGTTCACCCGCCGCTGTATTATATTATCGTCCATTTCGTGATTAAGGCGCTCACACCCTTTGGCAATTCCTTCATGTCATCCGGACTTGTAAATAGCGGAGCTGCCCTGGGGAGCATGCAGATCATGTATGCAAAACTGGCGAGTGTAATTCCGCTGTTCATTCTCTTTCTGTATGCGCTCACCATCATCAGAAAGCGCTACGGAATTCTCGTGGGAGGACTTTTTTCCTGCGCTGTGATTGCAATGCCGCAGATGGCTGATTATGCGGTTGAAGTGCGTATGTACAGCTGGGTTATGCTTTTTGTGACAGCACTTTGCATACACGCCGGGCCGTTTATTGAGACTGAAAAGGATAAGCAGATAAAGGGACTGAAGTGGGGGAAGATTTTTCCTTTATTTATATATGGGCTGTTAGCCTGCTATACTCAGTACTATGCTGCTGTCGCAGTGGCTGCGGTATATCTGTTCCTGATCATTTGGTCGGTTCGGAAAAATGTATACCAGCTTGGGATAATACTCATCAGTGCAAACATGACTGCAGTCTGTTATGTACCCTGGATAAGCGTTGTGCTTTCGCAGGCGAGATCAGTCTCATCCAATTACTGGATTCAGCCGCTGTCTCTAAGGAGCTTTGGCGGAATTATCAAGTTCCTGATGAAGCCCGGATTTTTTAATGATAAACTCGCTACTGTTCTGGCAGTTGTGATGTTTGTGCTGGTGGCAGCAGTGGTATTTTGCAATATCAGGGACTCCTATATGTGGCTCTGCTTCATGCCGATAATCGGAATTATTGCCTTTGGCTTTGCTGTGTCATTTTTACTTAGACCTGTTTTTATATACAGGTACATGATTCCGGCTATGGGAGCTATGTGGCTTTCAGTACTGATTGCTGCTAAGCGGCTCCTTAATGGAGAACGTGGAAAACTCCTATTTGCAGGACTTCTTCTGTATACATTGATGACTATTTTCTGTATCAGAGACTTTTGGGCTTTCCGTGGAAATGAGCTCTATAAACGTGTTAATATGGTACAGACGGAGCAGTTCTGGAAGGATATATATGAAGGCAACGGTTCTGAAGACACCGATGAAGACTCGCTTTCGGAGAAGCCGATACTAATCTGTAATTTTGAACAGGTAGCGGCTCTTTCAATGTACTATGCGAATGGATACTGTGACATAGTGGGAGATGCGGGAAAAGAGCTTCCGGTACAGGTTTATCTATACGGAGCGATAACGGATAGCATTCTTGAGAGTACTTTACCGGGGATACAGGTTATAAGTGAATACCCGGAAGTTCAGGAGCTTGTGGACAGTGGAAGGAGAGTGCTTTTCATTGGAAGCTTTAATTCCCGAGAGGACATTCTGAAGGACTGGAAGGAATCACCTGCCGGAATCGAAAATAAGAACATTGGCAGCTATTTGAATGAGCGATATTGGTTTGATGTGTTTGAACTATCGCGAAAATGAGAAGACAGACAAGAGGATAGCTGATTACAGAAAGATTATTTCTATAGATATATAGGAGAGACATTTGAGAAAAAGATTTTTATCAATTATCTTCATACTTACGGTATTCACGCTTGGGAACAGCAGGATTAGCACGCTGGCTTCGGCAGGTGCGGGCGCGGTTCTGGATGACATGATTAAGGATGCGGATTCTGAGAATTCTTCCGGATCAGGTGATGAATCCAAGGTCGGAGGTATGTCAAAGCTTCCGGAAGCACTTGCCTGTACGTTTTTCGTGCCTATGGGATTTAAGGCCTCAGATGAACCCGGAGTATTTGTAAATGAGCACTATCCGCTGGAATCCGCAAACATTACTTACGAGGTTTCGGTTCTTCCGGAAAAGAAGATTCTTACCAATGCTCAGAGGGCAGCAGGGGAATCCGAGGATGCTACCAACATCGAGTATAGGTATGATGAACTCACCGCAGAGATGTATGAGACTATTCAAAAGGAAAACTACGAAAGTCTCTACGGAGAAAACATCGGCTTCACTCTGGAATCCTTTGAAAATATGGAGTATGACGGCTTCCCGGGATATATGATAAGGACATCTTTTACCCCGGAGAACACGCAGACAATCCACCAGGCTACCGCAATAGTTCTATCCAAAAACAAGGTCTTCACAATCGTCTTCTCAAGGGCAGAGGATGATGACTTTGAGGACAAATGCACACAGACACTGGATACAATACATGTTCTTGCTAAGAAGTAACCGCTCGTTTGAGCGGTTTTTCTATTATATACGATGGGGATAGTTTTTCTTTTGAGGGCCGATTTTGGGAAACGTGAGAAGTCGCTTTTGTTAACTTTAACCTTTATAAAAATAGATATCAACGATAAAAAGAATATTCTATGTCAGGTGTGCGGAAACTAAATTTGCTGATACAAAGAGAAATATCAGGAAAATAGAAGAGTTTAAGGGAATTATTAAATTTTGAATATAAAGCAATTCGTTTATAAATATTTTAGAATTAGTCTGATTGACGGAAACTAAATCGGAGAATAGACTACAGTTACTGTTTTTTGTTCTGCGACAAAACATATTTCGGCAAACTATGGGTGACCATAGGACGCAAAGCTATAGGGACTTTCATTAAGAAGTCAGCCAGTTGCACTTTCTGAGAACCTTAGCTTTGCGAAGCGAAGGTTTTTTAGAAAGGGGATTTGTTCATTATGAATCGAATCAAATCAATTCTCGCTATTGCTTTGACAATGTTAATTGTCTTTTCCGGCGTTTCGCCGACTTCTATGTCAGTAATGGCAAAGAAGGCATCTTCGGGGGAAAAATCAATTACCCTCAATTATTCCCAGTACACCCTTAAGAAGGGCAAAAAAGTAAAGCTTAAGGCAACAACATCTTCTAAAAAGAAGTCAGTTGTATTTAAGAGTAAAAACCCAAAGGTAGCAACCGTTGACAGCAAGGGCAACGTAAAGGCTGTTAAAAAGGGAAAAACAGTTATTACAGCTACAATAAAGGGCACAAAGAAAAGTGCAAAATGTACTATTTATGTAGGTTCACCCGTAAGCACTGTATCCATTGGGGACCAGCAGATAGAACTTAATGCGGGACAGAATTATCAGGTAACAGCAAAAGTAGAACCCTTGGATGCTTCTATTAAAACAGTAAGCTTTAAGAGTTCAGATGAGTCTGTTGCATCAGTTTCAGAATCAGGACTTATTGTTGCCAAAGCAGAAGGAACTGCAACAATAACAGCAACAGCTAATGACGGAAGTAAGAAAAGCGCATCTTTACTTGTTAAGGTAAACGGTGCAACACAAAACGGCAAAGATTCCAAGGATTCAAAGGATTCCAAGGATGCAAATAATACAAATAATACAAATGGCACAAATGGCTCAGGTGAGTCCGGTAACTCAGGTGGATCATCAGAGTCAACCATAGGTTCCGCATCAAAGAATTCAGGCCTTGTAACCCTGACTGCTTCAAGTAATAGTGTTGTAGCAGGAACCACAGACAATACGGTATATTTATATGCCACAGTCGCTGTAAATGTAGATAAAGTTGAACTCTATGACTCCAATGGCAACTTTGTAAAAGCGATGGAGGATGACGGAGTTTATAAAGATAGCGGCGATGATATGAAGGGAGACCAGATTTACTCTGCTTACAAAAGGTTTGTATCAGGTAATAACGGTCGTTACAGCTATTATGTAAAGGCATATGTGGGATCAGAGGAGATAACCTCTGACACAGTTGATATTGATGTTGTTTCCGTAATGTCCGCTGAAAATAGAGAAGAGATGACAGCAGCGGATAATGCCATCGAAGAGGTAACGGAAACTCTTAATCCAAATGCCACCATCGAAGTAAAAAAGACAGCAGTTCAGAATGTCTTAAATGAACAGAAAAACTCCGGAAATATTAAATCTGTCGGAACATTTGACAGTGAATCAAATGTTATAACCTTTGAATATACTGATGGCACCACAGGTGCAGTATCTCTTGAAGAGAATACAATTAAGAGTAATGGTACCGGAAAAGTTCGTAATCCCAAGGGAAGCGGACTCTGGGATACAATGATTAAGTCGGAATCTCTTGCACCGATTGTGCGTAACAGCTCAAATACTGCAGGATCAATCGGAAAAGCTATCATATACTTCGGTTTTAGCGGAAGTAATGAAGTAGGCTGGAGAAAGGCATATTATAACGACGAAGTCATTCCGGAACTGAATGGAATGGGACTGACAACAACTATGAAGGAAGCTACCTTAAAAGACTTCAAAGCTATGTCAGCCTATGATGTTATTGTTTTCAGTATGCATGGATCCTCTTATGGAAATGATCTTTTCATGTGTACCTATGAAGAGGTTACTGATGCTAAGGATAACGCATATTATGCAGATCTGATAAAGGGCAGAGTAGTAAGAACTATACTTATGGATGGTAAAACTTACTACTGGGCTAAGCCATCATTCTTCACTGCAAACCTTGGTGTTAGTGCACTGAACGGAAAAGTGCTTTTCTCTGAGACCTGTGATTTTATGGGCGAGGGAACGGCTGTAAATAATCAATTTTCATCAGCGTTCTTAGGACGCGGAGCAAGTACGGTTGTGGGCTTCCATAATTCAGTTCTTGCAATCTACAGCAGAAATCTTATGAAGGCATTTGTTACAGGACTTGCTTCCGGTAAGACAACAGGCGACGCATTCGCAAGTGCAACGGCAACATACGGGGTAAATGACGGACACGGAGCATACCCTATACTTTCAGGATCAACCAATACTGTGCTGTTCACAGATGATTTCAAAAACGGAAGCTTCGAATTAACACCTACTTTGACAGAATGGTATCATCTGGGTGATGCAAGAACCATAACAGGACTTGCGGAATTATCACCCACTCATGGTAAAAAGATGGCAATCATCACAACCGGTATCGGATCCTCCTCTTCTTCTTACGATACTCAGAAGGAGGAAGGCACAGAGGGCAGCGTACTTTCACAGACCTTTGTGGTTCCTTCGGATGCAAACTCGCTCAGCTTTACATATGACGTGGTATCCGAAGAGCCTCTGGAATATGTTAATACTGAGTTTGATGACAAATTTATAGCCCGTCTCCTGGATACTAACGGAAATCTGATTGTAGAGCTTGCACGTGAAGAAGTTAATACTTCCACATGGTACGAAATCTTTAATATAGATTTTGACGAAGGTGATGATACTGTTTATCATACGAAGTGGAAGGATGTTTCCTACGATCTGTCTTCGCTCAGAAATCAGAGAGTAACACTTGAATTCGTGACATTTGATGAAGGCGATTCAGTATTTGATACAGTAGGTATAATTGATAATGTGGTCGTAAGATGATGAAAAATGCAGTTCGAACAGTTATACTGATTGCAATAATTTCATGTTCCATTCTTTGCGGATGTAACCGCAAGATAACCGATAACGGTGATAAGGAGGCAGCGGCAGTTATGAGCAGTGATTATATCAGTGTTGTTTCGGAAAGAGTGACGAACGTTTTGAAAAATGCCACCTCTGAGGATGCCGCGTTGTCAGGATTAAGCGAAGAATTGGAAGCATTAACGAAGGAGGGATATATTCTGGACTATAAGATTGATTATCCCAAAGCAGTGAAGGTGACCTATTCGGATTCCACGGAAGGAATGATCATGCTTACACCGTTTGATACTAACTACAACTAAAAATATGAGGCGCAGGGATTAGTTCCCGGCGCCTCTTTTTGTTTCAAGTACAAACTTCTTTCGCAAAAAGCCTTTGACTTTATTATGCGGAGAGCTTATCACTCTCATCGAATTTTTCTACCTTGGGTATGCTCCTGTAGATGACTACTGAAAGAACAGCGAAGGCTGCAAATAATACAAGAGCCAGGATTTGATTTAAATCCTCCTTTACAAGATTTGACAATATCATCGCAAAACTGTTGTTAACAATGTGTCCGATCATTGCAGGAACGATGGACTCGTACTTGTAAGCAGTGAATGCAAGCGCTGCGCCGATCGGAATAGCATATAAACTCTGAACGGGATTCATGTGCATCAGACCAAACATTACAGCTGAAAGCACTGTGCATCCTACGATACCGAAAGCCTTCTTTGATTTTTGAAGAATTACTCCTCTGAAGCACAGTTCTTCTGCGACAGGTCCCAGAAGCATAACTGTAAGCATGCCGATGGTCTTATTGCCATCAGTTATAGCGCCTATTAAACTGCTAAATAAATCTCCGCTGCCGGGAATCAGTACCGTTACGAGCCAGCCGATTACTGCAGCCAGAAAATAAGCGGCAAAGGTCAGCGAAAGAATAAAGCCGATATCCTTAAGGCTGGCAATCTTTTTGAAGCCGGACTCGTAGGTTCTAAGCTCTTTTGCTTTCTTGACATAACTTCTGTAATACCAGATTCCGAAAACAAGAATGCAGACAATTTCTGCGATGAACTGAACCACCGGCATAACGCTCATAACATAAGCTGTAATTGCTGCGGCATCTGTGGCAGCTTCCGGATTCATAATCGGTGCAATGATGGATGCAACCAATCCAACTACGGCCTGGATAGCCAGAAACAGTAACATTAATCCCAGTGCAACAAGCACTGCTTTTCCTTTGCTCCCCTTTGTATTCATAACATTTTCTCCTTTCATACAACACCCCTCATTTCTTTAGAATATACATATATAATACAGCCAAACTGCTCTCGTGAAAACCTTATAAAATAAGTCAGTGTAACTCCGTATCCGGATGCGGCTACGGTTACCTGTGTTGACGATGACGGCACCGTCCGCTTCACCCTCGAAGACGCCCTCACCGGCACCGAATTTGCCCTGATCCGCGTCAATATTGAGGACAACGTCCAATCCAAGAAGGATTGATGAATTTACAGAATGTCTCTGAGGTGGGAGTAGTTTTCTTGTTCGGGGATGCGGTGAACGGCCGTGTCGGCAAAGACGTTGGCGCGAAGGAGGTCCTGCTTGTCGGGGTGGCGCTGTCCTTCATCGAAGATGGCGATCATTCGGTCGGCGAATTCATCGCCCCGTTTTCCGCGGAGCTCTTCGTAGCGATCACGGATGAAGGCAGGCATGGAGCCCTGGCAAAAGAAGGAACCGAGATAGCGGTTGTCTGCGGGAAGCCAGACAGTAGCAATGGCCTCGACGGACTTGTAGTAGGCGGGATCATTTCCCATGCCACAGGTGCCGAAAAAGGCCACATTTTTTCCATGCAAAGAAGAAATAAGGTCTATGACTTCCAGTGAACAGGTACCGCGGTTAACCCAAAAACCAACGAAATAAGTCTCGGCATCATGCCTTCCGTTCCAGCTTCGTACATTGATCTCTTCTTTGGAGTCGGAAGGAAGCGCATAGAAAATTTCATCGGCTATTTTCTTGGTATTCCCTGTTTCACTTGCATAGATCACTAAATATTTCAGCATGTTTCCTTTATGGTTTTCTGAAAAACTTTATAATTCTGTCGGTAAATTTTACAAAAGCCTCATTTTCACGATAACGTCTCGGAATATTTTTTGAGAAAAGACGAAAGTAACTGTAAATGAGCAGAGCAATTGCTATGTAATATATAAACTCAAAAGGAGTAAGGTACGACAACACAAGGATAACAACCGAAGCAGCCAGACAGGTTTTGGTCAGTCTGTCAGTTCCGTATGCACCGTACCGTCCCTGAAAAAAACGATATAAAAAATCTTTCATATACTACACCTTCGAACAAGATCAATATGTGTTTAAGTTAACACCCCCTCAATCTTAAGGAAAGTATAGTGTTCATGCGGCGAAAATACAATTAATCGCCAATGAATTTCTCTTAAAAATCCATAAATGTATTATTACCTAAACCCAAACTTTATAAACACGAAATAAGCTTAATAGATCACTATTTCCTTGATTTCTAGTAAACGATGATAAATAGTGGTATTATATATGGGATTATTTATTGCATGGATTGTTTTGAATAAAATATTCCATGCAATAAAGATTTTTTGGAGGAAAGTATGCAGATAATTATAGTTGGCTGCGGTAACGTAGGCGCAGCTTTGACTGAACAGCTCAGTGGTGAGGGGCATGACGTTACTGTTATTGAGGAAAAACGTGACGTCATTCAGAGTGTTGTCAACAACTTTGATGTAATGGGCATCGTCGGTAACGGCGCAAGTTACCTTGTAATGAAGGATGCCGGAATAGAGTACGCGGATCTTATGATCGCGGTTACGGGTAATGACGAGCTTAACCTTCTGTGCTGTCTGATAGCGAGAAAGGCCGGTCATTGCAACACTATCGCCCGTGTTAAGAATCCTATTTATAAGAGAGAGATCAATTTCATCAAGGAAGAGCTCGGTCTCTCCCTGGTTGTTAACCCTGAGGAACTCTCTGCGGCTGAGGCAGCAAGACTTCTTAAATTCCCGGCTGCCACCAAGATCGAGACCTTCGCAAGAGGCCGTGCCGAGATAGTGCACATGACCGTTAGAGAAGATACCAGAATCTGCGATAAGTCTCTTAAGACAATACAGTCTGAGATTAAGAGTAAAGTGCTGATTGCGGTTGTATCCCGTGCGGACGAGGTTTTCATCCCGAACGGAGACTTTGTTCTTAGAGCGAACGACGAGCTTACAATCGTTGGTGCATCGAGAAGTATCGCCGAATTTTTCAGAAAAATCGGCATGCCCACTGCAAGAGTGCATTCCTGCATGATCATCGGCGGAGGTGCAACATCATATTACCTCGCACAGCAGCTGATTTCATTCGGAATCGATGTAAAGATATTCGATAAGAGCCTTGAGAGATGTAAGAAACTCTCCGATCTAGTTCCGCAGGCGCTCATAATAAATGCCGATGGAACCGACAAGGATGCGCTGATGGAAGAGGGCATCGTCGGAACGGAATCCTTCGTTGCCATGACCAATCTCGATGAAGAGAACATCATGCTTTCTATGTATGTAAAGAGCGTGAATCCCAAGGCTAAGCTTATTACCAAGGTTCACAGAGTTAATTACGGTGAGATTATCGGCTCACTTCAGATCGGAAGCGTTATCTATCCCAAGAACATCACTGCACAGAGAATTGTCCAGTATGTCCGCGGAATGAGTAATTCCATGGGTAGTAACAACATAGAGGCACTCTATAAGATGAACGACGGCAAGGTTGAGGCGCTGGAGTTCTTCGTAACGGAAGGGGCATCGGTTATCGGCAAGCCTCTTTCAGAGATGCATTTGAAAAAGGGTATCCTGGTGGCTCTTATTAACCGCAAAGGCGAGATCATCTCCCCTAAGGGTTCAAGCGTCATAGAGGCGGGAGATACGGTTGTTGTCATAACCAGCCAGCTTGGACTTCAGGATATTTCGGACATCATATCCGACAAATAATTACAGAGGTGATTTTGTATGAACTATAAGATGATCCGTTTTCTGCTCTCACGAGTTTTGCAGATAACCGGAATTCTCATGATGCTGCCGCTGATTGTGGCGATCATTTATAAAGAGTACGGCTGTGCCCGCATGTTCTTTTTACTTATTATGGCGTGCCTTGCAGTCGGATCCATCGGCGCACATTTCAAGCCGAAGAATGTTGCAATTTATGCCAGAGAGGGCTTTGTATCCACAGCCCTGACCTGGATTCTTATAAGTATGATCGGCGGGCTTCCCTTTGTCCTTTCGGGAGTAACCGACAGCTATGTGGATGCTGTATTTGAGACGATTTCAGGTTTTACAACGACCGGATCTACGATTCTCACAAGCGTTGAGATGTACTACAGCGTGCAGTTCTGGCGCACCTTCACCCACTGGGTAGGCGGTATGGGTGTGCTGGTGTTCATCCTTGCTATCATGCCCATGGGAGGCGGCTATAGCATGCACCTTATGAGGGCGGAGAGCCCGGGCCCCTCTGTAGGAAAAATCGTACCGAGGGTTCGCGACACTGCCAAGATTCTTTACCTGATTTACATCGGTATTACGGTAACTCAGATTATCCTGCTTATGATCACGGGACTTAATCCGTATCAGGCTATGACAACAACCTTTGCTACGGTTGGTACCGGAGGTTTCGGCATTACAAACAGCGGCGCCAACGATTTTTCAACAGCATCACAGATAGTCATAACCATATTCATGATCATGTGTGGTATCAACTTCAACGTATACTACTATCTGATAACGCTGCGTCCGAAGGAAGCTATTAAAAGTGATGAGGTTAAGCTCTATCTGGCGCTGATGTTCGGATCCGCTTCACTTATCGCATTCATGATTTATAGAAACGGTGTGACTGCAACTCCCTTTGAATCCTTCCATCACTCACTTTTTACTGTGGCATCAGTGATGACGACGACAGGTTTTGCAACTCTGGATTTCAATCAGTGGCCTCAGCTTTGTAAGACTCTTCTGGCGTGTCTGATGCTCCTTGGAGCCTGTGCGGGTTCAACGGGCGGTGGCTTCAAGCTCTCCAGATTCGTCATCCTGATAAGAGCACTGAAAAATGAGCTGATCTACATTGTTCATCCGAAGTCAGTCAAGAAGGTATATATGGACGGACATCCGATAGATTCTACGGTTGTGAAGTCGGTATCTGCTTACCTTAGTATGTATGTGGTGATTTTCATTATTTCAATCCTTCTCATTTCCTTTGATGAGTTTGATTATGAAACGAATTTCACGGCGGTGGCTGCGACACTTAACAACATCGGTCCCGGCCTTGGAATGGTCGGTCCTACAGGAAACTTCAGCGCATATTCCGATCTGTCCAAGATTGTTCTTATGTTTGATATGCTGGCAGGAAGACTTGAGCTGTTGCCGATGCTGATTCTCTTATCACCCAGGACCTGGGCCAAGAGATAAATATAAAATAAAAATGAAATAGTGACGATTTAAAGATGTGAATATAAGTCCGGTAGTATAATTGAGATAACGAATTAACGTTATTGAGGGGGAAATTATGCTGCCGGAAAATTATATTAATCGAAAAGACATGCTTGCCTGTGTGTTGTGCAAAGATCCGCCGTGCACCAAGGCATGTAAGAAGATGGATCCGGGAAAAGCGCTTTTTGATATTTGGTTTGACAATGCAGATATCGCAGCACTAAACCTTCCGGAGAATAATGCTTGTGCAAAGTGTGATGCACACTGTGAAGATGCCTGTATCAGTTCCCGCAGGGTTCCGATACAGAGACTTATGTCGACTTTACATAAGGTGGTCGCACCTGAGGCGGAGATTGATGTGCCTGAGGATTACAAACGTCTTCAGTGTGACATCTGCGGAATCCCGATTGAGAATCCGTTCCTATTGTCGTCATCGGTGGTGGCATCGACCTATGATATGTGTGCAAGAGCCTTCGAAGCCGGTTGGGCAGGAGCCTGCTTTAAAACTATCTGCTCTTTTGATATTCATGAGGCTTCACCTAGATTCTCGGCGATTACAGGGGATAACGGAAGCATTATGGGCTTCAAGAATATTGAGCAGTTATCGGACCACAGTGTTGCTGAAAACATGGAGATTTTCAGAAGGCTGAAAGAGAGGTATCCAAAGAAATTCATTCTGGCATCCATAATGGGGCAGGATGAGGACGAGTGGGAATCACTGGCAAGGCTCTGTGAGGAGAACGGAGCGGATGCCATAGAGCTCAATTTTTCATGTCCCAATATGCAGGAGGACGGGCTTGGTTCGGATATCGGGCAGATTCCGGAACTGGTTGAGAAATACACCGCTGCGGCAAAGAGAGGCGCCAATATTCCTGTCCTTGCAAAGCTGACTCCCAATGTGGCAACCATGAGCCCCGCAGCAGAAGCGGCTTTTCGCGGCGGAGCGGATGGCATAGCAGCCATAAATACGATAAAGAGTATAATCGGGGTAAGTCCTTATACCTTTGTTTCAGCCCCGGCGGTCAAAGGAAAATCAGCTATCGGAGGCTACAGCGGCAACGCGGTTAAGCCCATTGCGCTCAGATTCATTTCGGAGATCGGTCAGAATCCCATGCTTAAGGGCATTCACATAAGCGGAATGGGAGGAATCGAGACCTGGAGAGATGCTCTTGAATTCATCCTGATGGGTGCAGGCTCAATACAGATAACCACAGCGGTTATGCAGTACGGCTATAGGATTATCGATGAGCTTAAGGACGGCCTCAATTATTATCTGAACCAGATGGGCATAAATTCCGTCAAGGATATAATCGGTGCAGGCCTTGACAGCGTTAGTGATACCACGGATGTACTTGAGAGGGATTCGGTTCTTTTCCCTAGATTCGAGTCCGAAAAGTGTATAGGCTGTGGAAGATGCGTGATTTCCTGCAACGACGGTGGTCACCAGGCTATCTCTTTTGAGAACAGAAAGCCCAAGCTGGACGGAAGCAAGTGCGTTGGATGTCATCTCTGCCGCCTTGTCTGCCCGCAAAATGCGATTGTTTCTTCGAAGAAGAGAATTAATCGTGCGACATAAGATTATAATAAAAAACTTATCAAATAATAAAATGATATAATTAGCATTTTATAATAATTTTAGTGTTGAAAAACCGATGATGGATGTATAATAATGAAGTATAGAATAATGACTTATTCAAGAATTTCTTTTATGAAGGGAGAGTTTTGCTATGACAATAAATAAGGAAGCAAGCGGAAGCGATCTGGTTATTGCACTCGGAGGAAGACTTGATACCACTACTGCGCCGCAGCTTGATGATGAAGTTAAGAATCTTGATGGTGTCGAGAAGCTTACTTTTGATTTCAAGGATCTTGAATATATTTCATCTGCTGGTTTAAGAGTTCTTCTGTCAGCTCAGAAGGTTATGAATAAGCAGGGCAGCATGGTTATTAAGAATGTAAGCGAAGAGATCAGCGAGATCTTTGAGGTAACAGGTTTTGTTGATATTCTTACAATAGAGTAAGGGAATCCTATAATTATTTGATTTATGAAGGCTGTTGTACTTTTTGAGTACACAGCCTTTTAATTTGAAAAATTATCCAAAAATTTTATTCCCACACGCCAAAGCTCTGGGCGCCAATAACAAGCTCATCTTCTAAGAAATCGGCCTTACCGATGCCATAGATGAGGTTACTGCAGGAAATAGAGTCAAGATCGGAAACAGGAATCTTCGCAGCTTCCCCTGAAGGATTAACTGCAATAAGAAGATTTCCGCGCTTATATACTAAAACTCTCTCGCCTTCTTTGGCATAGACTACTTCAAAAGGTGCGTCGGCCTGAAGGTCCTCGTATTCATGACGAAGAGCGATGATACTTCTTACTGTGTGAAGTATGGAGTCGGGATTACTTTCCGCTTCTGCAAGAGAAGGCGCATCTGCAGAAGAATCCTGCGGTATGTAGAGCATCTCGGAAGAAGCTTCCGAGAAGCCGAAGTTTTTAGCGGAAGCATCCCACTGCATGGGAGAACGGGAGCCAGTCCTATGAAAACCGCCTTCCTTTGTGCGAACATCAGCTAGATAGCGCATACCTATTTCATCACCATAGTACAGGAAAGGCACGCCGGGCATTGTGAAGAAAAATGCATAGGCAAGCTTTATTTCAGAAATATCAAGTGCCTTGGTGACACGGGGAGTGTCGTGGTTACAGGTGATAAAACTTATGTAGCCATAGTCTTTGGAACCCTCGTAGCGGGGAAGGTAGTCCGCAAGGAATCGCTGCGGTCCGTCGCCGCCATCCTTCTTAAAGTAGCTGTGGTCACCGCCTTCTGTCTCACAGTCGCGAACGAGAACATTGTAGCCATTTCCGTGATGATCAAGATAGAAATCTGCGTGAAAACCGTATTTCAAGGCACACTTGGGATTACACCACTCGGAAACAAGAGCTGCTTCAGGGTAATCCGCATCCAGCATCGCTCTGATATTTGTCCAGATAGCTCCGGTCGCACTTTTAACTTCATCATCCTCTTTTACAAGAGAGTCAGCCATATCCACGCGGAAACCGTCGCAGCCTTTATCCAGCCAGAAGCGCATTACATCCTTGATGGCTTCTCGTGTTGCGATACAGGAAGGATGATCTGTGGGAAGCTGCCATTTTTCGGTGATATTCAGCACTCCGTAGTTGAGCGCAGGCTGACACTTGAAGAAGTTAAGCATATAGCAGCCGTCGCGCTCGGCCTCACCGCCGATGTAGGGGTGACCGGCGATTCCGCAAAAAGCTCCGTCGGTCCAGATGTACCTGTCGGAGTATTCGTTTCTGTCAGCCTCGCAGCTTTTCTTAAACCACTCGTGCTCCTCGGAGGTGTGTCCGGGAACCAGATCAAGAAGAATCTTTATGCCCTTCTTATGAGCTTCGTCAAAAAGTCTTACAAGGTCCTCATTTGTTCCATATCTCTCTGCGACCTTCTTATAGTCGCGCACGTCGTAGCCCGCATCCTTGAAGGGTGAATCGAAAAGTGGATTAAGCCATATCGCGTTACAGCCAAGCCCTTTCACATAATCAAGTTTTTCAATAATTCCATCAATATCGCCTATTCCGTCAGCGTTTGTGTCGTTGAAGGATTGCGGATATATCTCATAAAATACTGCGTCTTTTAACCATGCCGGCATGATAGCCCTCCTCGTGTAGTTATTTTTATTTTTCCGAACACCAAAACCAATAGAAAAGTTTAGAAAAACGTTTTCCTAAACTTTTTTCATTATTACATATCTGTGAAGTAGATTTCAACATGCAAATAAGGAAACGTGGAATTATTGATGTATCAGCGAGAAAACTCCTTCCGACATAGTCGGTGGGGGATGAATCGCTGGCCCTCAGCGTTTCGCTTTGCTGTATCGTCCTGTTC
>NZ_ATVV01000012.1:0-122551 GCF_000420905.1 Butyrivibrio sp. AD3002
AAGACAGATAAAAACAGAACCATAAGAATAAACGAAGCACTGACCGCTATGCATCAGGAGGTTATAAATAATCTTGAAAGCATCCAGGGAGCACTCCTTAGAATGAACAGATCCATTCAAGCGGAAGGTACTTTCGGAATCATAAAAAATGATCGTTGGTATAAAATAATAGTCCGAAAAGGAATAGAATCCGTAAAACTTGAGGTTCTTTTGGTTTCAATAGGTCATAACTTATATAAATATCACAATAAAAAGATGCATCTCCAAGAAGCTGCCTGAGTTTAAAAAGTTTGTAGTTCTTGGGGAAAGGGGTATTATACTCTGTTTTTGCCAGAAACAGCATGCCTCACAAAAAATGATATAAAAAGGGAGCTGGAAAAAATGATTATCTCATTTTTTCACAGCCCCTTTACTCAATTTCATATAGAACTTTTATAATGCTTCAAAATCAATCCTGATTATTCAGCATCCTGCTCAGCGATAGCCTTCTCAATATCTACTGATACAACATCACCGCTCTCCTCAGCTTCGTCCTTCTCGGGAGCTGTAAGAGCCTTGATGCTAAGGCTGATCTTGCGATCTGCTTCGTTGAAATCAACTATTCTAGCTGTAACTTCCTGACCGATGCTAAGTACATCTGAAGGCTTCTCAATGTGCTCTCTTGCGATCTGAGATACATGAAGAAGTGCGTCGATGCCGGGCTCAAGCTCGATGAATGCACCAAAGTCAGTCATTCTTGCAACCTTACCGGTTACCTCGTTACCAACTGCATACTTGGAATCAGCATCCTTCCAGGGATTCTCATCATCAAACTTTCTGGAAAGAGCGATCTTGCTGCCATCGATACCCTTGATCTGAACCTTAACTGTATCGCCAACCTTGAAGGTCTTCTTAGGATTCTCAACACGTCCCCAAGACATCTCAGAGATATGAAGAAGTCCGTCTGCGCCGCCGAGATCGATGAATGCACCGAAATCTGTAACGTTCTTAACAACACCTTCAACGATATCGCCAACACCGATTGTCTCAAACAGCTTCTTAGCCTGCTCAGCCTTCTCAGCTGTGATGAGCATCTTGCGGTTACCGATATATCTTCTACGCTTAGGATTGTACTCTGTAACTACGAACTGAATCTCCTGTCCTTCGTACTTGGAAAGATCCTTCTCGTAAGTATCTGATACAAGACTTGCAGGGATGAAGATACGAACTTCATCAACTACTACTGTAAGACCGCCATCGAGAACCTGAACAACCTTAGCTGTAAGTACCTCCTGGTTGTTATAAGCCTCTTCGATACGCTTGTTTCCTCTGTCGAGGGCAAGTCTCTTGTATGAAAGGATAACCTGACCGTCTGCATCATTGGTCTTAAGGACTTTGACATCCATTGTGTCACCTTCCTTAACAACCTGAGTAAGATCGATACTGTTATCGTTACTATACTCGCTCTTGGTAAGTACACCATCTGATTTATAGCCAATGTTAAGAATAATCTCATCAGGCTTCACAGATATAACAGTGCCTTCAACGACCTCCCCCGTATGAATTGTTTTGAACGACTCATTGAGCATTTGTTCAAAAGATTGTTCTGACATGATTCTGAACCTCCTCGATAATGTTCTTTGGGGTGGACGCCCCGGCGGTAATACCCACTAGTTTAACCGCTTTAGGAAGTTCTAAATGCAAGTCATCCAGTGTCTGAATAAAATATGTATTGGCACACTTCTTACTGCATATCTCATACAGTTTCCTTGAATTAGAACTGTGCGCTCCGCCTATCACTATCATAGCATCGACTTTAGCAGCGATAGCTTCCGCTTCTGTCTGTCTTTCTTCAGTCGCACTACAAATAGTGTTCACAACATTAACATTGTAGCGCGTATCTGAAAATTTATCAACGGTTTCTTGAAATTTATTTATATTAAATGTTGTTTGTGATACTATACAGATTTCCGTTCCCTCTTTCAGGTTTAAAGCCTCCGCCTCTTCAGGGGATTCCACCACGAAAACAGGTCCCGTAGCATAACTCACAATACCGTCAACTTCAGGATGTTTTGCGCTGCCTACAACCACTATTGTTTTGCCCTCTGCGCTCTCTTTCTCGACTATGTTGTGAATTCTTTTTACAAAAGGACAGGTCGCATCGACATAGTCAAGGCCCTGCTTTTCAATAAGTTCATAGATTTCCTTGCGGATACCGTGGGATCTGATGATTACGATTCCCTCCGTAAGCTTCTTTAAATCCTCTGCACCTTCAATTACCTGAACGCCCTGTTTTTCAAGATCCGAAACCACAGTTTCGTTATGAATGATAGGGCCGTAGGTGTAGATTTTTTTACCCTTATTCTTTTCTATCTGGTCATATACCACGTCCACGGCTCTGGTTACACCAAAGCAGAAGCCGGCATGTTCGGCAAGAATAACTTCCATAGTGCTTCGTCCTTTCCCCTCATCCGCCCTTCGGGCACCTTCCCCCCAGAGGGGGAAGGCCCTTCTTGTTTTGCCTTCCCCCTCTGGGGGAAGGTGGCGCGTAGCGCCGGATGAGGGCATTAATGTCCCTTATACAGAGATATAATCCTGTCTGCCACTTCCTCGATTGTCATATAGGAAGAGTCGACCTCCACCGCATCATCTGCCTTTTTAAGCGGTGAATTTTCTCTTGTCATATCTCTGTGGTCTCTCTCCTTGATATCTGCCTCGATCTCATCGATGTTGCAGGTTTCGCCCTTTTCGATAAGCTCTTTGTATCGTCTCTCGGCGCGTACTCTGGTTCCCGCTGTAAGATAAATCTTCAGCTCAGAATCGGGAAGGACAACAGTTCCGATGTCTCTTCCGTCCATGACAACATCTGTGGTCTTAGCCTGCTTTCTCTGAAGCTCCACAAGCTTTTCCCTAACCTTCGCATTAGCGCTGGTCTTTGAGGCCATAGCGCTTACCTCTTCTGTCCTGAGGAGCGAGTTAACGTTTTCTCCGTTGAGATAAACTACCTGCTCTCCGTTCTCATGTCCTATGGAAATATCTGCGCTGTCGATGTTCTTTTCAATCTCTGCGCTATCATCTCCGGATACGCCGTTTCTTATCATGTGAACAGCCATTGCACGGTACATAGCACCCGTGTCAATGTATATGAATCCAAGCTTCTTGGATACGATCTTTGCAATTGTACTTTTGCCTGCTCCTGCAGGTCCGTCTATGGCAATACTGCTTCCCATATTTGTTCTCCTTTCTATTCCCCTCATCCGCCCTTCGGGCACCTTCCCCCAAGGGGAAGGCTTTAATTTGTTGCTGCGGATTCGCCCGCCAGGTGTCCCGTTGACCAGGCTATCTGCAAATTAAAGCCGCCGGTCTGAGCATCTACGTCTATAACTTCACCGGCAAAATAGAGCCCCTTTATCTTTTTGGACTCCATCGTCGAAGGATTTATCTCGTTCACGGCAACGCCGCCACGCGTGATTATAGCTTCGGGGAAACCGCGAAGTCCCTCAACCTCCATCCTAAGATTTTTGATCAGTGACACAAAAGAAAGTCTCTCTCCTCTTGTTATCGAGTTGACCTGTTTCTCGGGATCTATGCCCGACAATCTTATCATAACAGGTATCATCTTTGAAGGAAAAAGTGAATTCAGGCAGTTTTTAAATTGTCTGTTCTTACCATTTTCAAACTCTCTTTGTATTCTTTTATCCAGTTGTTCTTCAGTAAGTGCCGGCTTAAGATCGAGATGAATCACATAAGAATACTTCTCTCCCTTTTTGTCAGCCTCCTCGTAATAACAGCTGGATGTAAGGATCAGCGGTCCGCTTACGCCAAAGTGCGTAAACAGCATCTCTCCGAATCCGTCATAAACATACTTCTTTTTCTTTCCGGGACCGGACGCAGGAATCTGCTCCAGTTTTATCGCAACATTTTTAAGAGAAAGTCCCTGAAGCTCAGCGCACCACTCTTCCTTGATGTTATAAGGAACAAGTGACGGTGTGGTCTTCGTTACCTTTAATCCCAACTCTTTAGCAAATTTAAGACCATCTCCGGTAGATCCGGTAGACGGATAGGACAAGCCACCGGTACACACTATTACAGCATCAAATTCACTTATACCGGAATCCTCGGAAACTACGCTCTTTACATGGCCATCTTCTCCGACCTGAATCCACCTGACCTCGTCCTGATATCTGATATCCACTTTGTTTTTCTTAAGGATTCTAACGAGTGTGCTTATTATGTCTGAGGAATGATCCGACACAGGAAATACCCTGTCGCCGCGCTCCGTCTTAAGCTTACAGCCGTTATCCTGAAAAAGGCGCATTACCGCTTCATTGTCAAAACCGTATAGTGCGCTGTACAGAAATTTGGAACCGTGTGGTATTTTATCAAAATATTCAGATATATCGCAGGCATTTGTTACATTACACCTGCCCTTACCGGTTATGTAAATCTTCTTTCCCGGCTTTTCATTTTTTTCAAAAATAGTGACGGCTGCTCCGCTATTCGCCGCGGAAATAGCCGCCATCATTCCGGCTGCACCGCAGCCAATTACAGCAACCTGCTTCATAAAACTCCAATTACTCCAAAATCAGGAAAGTCTGAATGCCTCATATGCGGACTCGAGCATAGAAACAGACTCAGCCTCTTCAAGGTCAAAATCACCGGTTACAGCCATGCAGCCTGCGCCGTGGATAAACACCCACATCTTCATGAAAAGCTGCTCCGCATCCGGAACACCCTGATCCTTAGCCTTTGAAACCTCTCTTACAACATTGTCATCAGAACCGTTGACAATATCATACATGCTACGTCCCTCAAGCGCATTCGCAGTAATAAACAGAAGCTTAAAAAGATTCGGGTACTTCTGCGCAAAGGTGATATAGCTAAGTCCAAGATCAATGAAGGGCGTATCATGGTTATTACCGGTTTCCCTGCAATGCTTCTCGAAGGTATCTACCGCCTTGGCGATGACATCCTTTTTAAGTTCATCCATATTCTCATATATTCTGAAAATAGGCTGTGTTGAACATCCTGCAGCTGCGGCAAGACGTCTTGACGTGATCTGATCAAAGCCCTCTTTCTTAGTGATTTTAAATGCAGCATTTACTATTTCTTCCTGCGTAATCGTGGCTTTTCTTGGCATAGGATTCCCCTCCGTTTAAGCATATTGTTAATCGTATCATGTGTTATTATTTTAGTGTTTTGAAATTCTCATGTCAATCGGGAACTCTGTAAAGTCTTAGAACAAATTGAAAGAAACTATCATTTTTTCTCAGATAAAAAGAAAGTTATTTTCAGACAATAATATAAGTTGTCAGAATATTGCAAAAGTGGTATAATCAATATAGGTATTTATGTGCAGTTATCTGCACGCTTGGGGAGACTGGAGGGTTACTATGGAAGATTTAAGTATTTCAATGGTCAGAACCGGCACAGAAGCTATCCGCCCCACTCAGACCGCGGATACCACGAGCAAAGCTGCGGAAACCCTGAAAGAGCAAAATAAAGATGACAGTTCGAGAAAAGAACGGATCCAAGAGGTTCTTAAGGATGTTATAGCTGTATCCAAGGATGGTGATACAGCACAAGCAAGTAAAATCTCCCAGGATAAACTGAAAGAGACCGAAGAGATTGGCGATGTCAAGGAGCTCAAAACCAAACAGGACGCAGGCCCTTCTCCTGCTGAGCGCGCTATTGAAGATGCCGAGAAGGCAAAAGCCCAAATTGAAGAGGCACACAAAAAAGCTGAAGCTGCAGAAAAGAAAGAGAATCCTTTCAACGAAATAAAGAAAGAGAATCCCTTTAATGCAGAAAAGAAGGAAAATCCTTTTAACGAGCAGAATAAGGCTCCTGAGTTAAGCAAGGTTCACGCAAACCAGCCTACTGCCAATACCAAGAATCCCAATGTCCGTTCCTTTGATTCCTACACTGACGCACAGCTTCGCCAGATGTATATTAAGGGCGATATCTCGCGTTATGATTATGACCACGAGATTACAACCCGTGAGGAATCCGGCAATAACAAAAATGCTGAAATACGGGAGGAAAAGGTATTTCAAGAGGGCATCGTAAGAGCCATAGATAACGAGGAAAAGGCCGAGCGAAGCGGAGCTAATATCGAAAGGGCTTTTGATGAGGAAGCCAATGATAATATGAAAGCCGAACAGCGAATGGCTATGGTTGATGCAGCTGAGCTGACAGGCTAAGCCGGCAGATAAGAATTAAATAACACGAACTTTTTCATAGAAAGAGAGCGCGTACATCGACTGACACTGGATGTGCGCGCTCTCTTTATTATCTGTTTTATAAACTATTACTGGAAGTTGGTAATAAGTGCAACTATTCTAACTGCAAACATTACAAATACAATCCACATAACAGGTGATACGTCCTTAGCCTTGCCAATGAGAAGCTTAACGATAACCCATGCAAGAACTGCGAACATGATACCGGTTGCTATTGAATATGAAAGCGGCATCATAACAAGTGCAAGGTAAGCACCAAGAGTATCTGCGATATCACCGTCAAAGGTAATATTCTTAGCACTGGAAACCATAAGCATTCCAACATATACAAGTGCGGGAGCAGTTGCAAATGAAGGGATAGCAAGGAAAATAGGGCTAAGTACAAGTGATACAACAAACATGATACCTGTTGTAAGAGCTGTAAGACCTGTACGTCCGCCTGCAGCAACACCGGCACCTGACTCAACAAAGCTTGTTACTGTTGAAGTACCAAGGCATGCACCAACTGTTGTACCGATAGCATCTGACATGAATACGCTTCCAACCTTGGGAAGGTTTCCGTCCTCATCAAGGAGGTTAGCCTTATCTGCAACACCTACTACTGTTCCTACTGTGTCAAAGATATCAACATAAAGGAAACTGAATACTATAGCAATAAACTCAACAAAATGAGCTGCAGCCCATCCGAAGTTAAACTTGAATGCTGTATCTGCAATTCCGCCGAGCTGAAGTCCTGCTGAAAAATCAGGGAATACATTAGTTGCTGTATACCAGCCTGTAGCCTGTGCAACCATTCCGAGAACCCATGTAGCAATGATTCCGATAAGAACAGAACCTGTAACATGGAAGTGCTCGAGTACGATAATTATGATAATACCAATCAGGCAGAGAACAACGTCTGCATCAGCAAAGCTACCGAGTGCTACTGTAGTAGATTCACTGGGAACGATAACGTTTGCTCCTCTAAGACCGATAAATGCGATGAAAAGACCGATACCTGCAGAAATACCGAACTTAAGGTTCTGCGGTATACTGTTGATGATCTGCTCACGAATCTTAACAAGTGACATAAGAAGGAAAATGATACCTTCTACAAATACAGCTGTTAAGCAGATCTTGAATGCATTCTCACCCTCTGCTGCAAGCTCACCAAGGCAAACAGTGTAAGCAAAGTAAGCATTAAGTCCAAGTCCTGCTGAAAGAGCTATAGGATAATTGGCCATGAATGCCATACAGAATGTAGCAATCGCTGATGCAATAGCTGTAGCTACAAATACACCACTTGGATTCATTACAGTTCCAAGAATACTGGGGTTAACGGCGAGAATGTACGCCATTGAAAGGAACGTGGTTAAACCGGCAATAATCTCGGTTTTCACCGTAGTATTGTGTTCCTTGAGATGAAAAACTTTCTCCAACATGTTACTCTCCTCCTTTTGCGGGTAGACCGCTGTGCATGAACACATAAGATAAAAAAACCTTTTAAAATATATCATAATTCAGTAGCATCAACAATATAAATAACCACGGAATTAATTGAATTTTACATCCTTTTTGCACAAAAAAGTCCCGCCATCAAATGTCTGTGATTGATGGCGGGATTTCCCTATTCCATAAAAATTTATCAATTAAGACTTGAAGAATTTCATCTCTTCATTGAGCTGTTCCGCAATAGCCTTCAGGCTGTCGGCTGAACCTGCAAGTGTTGTTACCGTAGCTGAAAGCTCCTGCATGGAAGCTCCGGTCTCCTCCGAAGATGCAGCATTTTCTTCTGAAATTGCGGAAAGTGCACTCATGGTGTCAACCACAGCATTCTTGGAGGATTCGCAGGTATCCGCGCCTTGAGAAATAAGCTGTACCCCTCCAACAGTGCTTCCGATATCCTCAAGCATTCCGTTAACAGCATCAAGGGTTTCTCCGATGGCAATCTGCTGTTCATTGTTACCCTGCTTAACATCCTCTGCAGCGGCAACAGCTGCTTTACTCTGTTCAAGAAGTGTACCCATCTCCTTCATGATGTCATCAGCCATCTGCTTGGAATCATCTGCAAGCTTACCGATTTCTTCAGCAACAACCGCAAAGCCTTTTCCTGCTTCACCAGCTCTTGCTGCCTCAATTGAAGCATTGAGTGAAAGAAGGTTTGTCTGGGTAGCGATGGAAGTAATACCTTCAACCTTTTCACTGATATTGTCAACAGCTTCCTGCGTAGCCTGAATCGTTCTTGCAATGTCATCAATCTTGGCTGTCATCTCAGCAGAAGAATCCTGAAGGGATGTAAGTGATCTGCTTGAAACTTCGGATGCTTCCTTCATCTTTCCGGCAAGTCCGGAGAGGTTTCCTGTTGATGTCTGCACATCTCCGACAGCATCACCGATAAGACCTACATTTTCTGAAGCACTCTGAATCTCATCAGCCTGCTGCGTAGCACCGGATGCAATCTCCTGCACCGCATTTGATACATCCTCTGCCGTCTGCGAAATCTGGTTAGCCATGTCGGAAAGTTCTTCCGAAGAGGATCCGACATTTGCAGCGGATGCCTTAATATGTGAAACTATTTCATCAAGGGTATGTATAACAGAATTAGTATTTCTGGATATCTGTCCAAACTCATCTTTTCTGTTAGCTTCTTTTCCAACCTTTTCAAAACGTCCGTCAGCAAGCGCGGAAAGAGATTTCCCGACTGCTAAAATCGGTTTTGTAAAGCTATTAGCCATTACGAAAGATACAATAATCACGATTACCAGCAGCACCAGGCCTACAATTATAGTAATAGTAGCTGATTTTCTTGCAGATGCAAGCACCTTCTTCTCATTGCTTGCTGCGCAGACTCTAAACTGTGATTGGGGTTCTTTTACATATGCGACATAAGCATCATAGCCCTTGCCTGTATCCACAAAGTAGAAGCCTTCGTCCTTGCCCGAAACCATAAACTCTGATTGAACTCTGCTCTCCTCTTCATGCTCGCCTTCACCGATTTTATACTGTGAATGTGCCGCTACAAGGCCTTCTCTATCTACAAGGAAGGCATCCTCTGCTTCATTTGCCAGAAGTTCATGGAAATTATTAAGGTCATAGTTCCTGTGAACAATACCTATAGCCTTACCATCATACATAATAGGCGCAGCAAAAGTCAGCATACGTCTTCCGTTCTTCTTACTGATCTGAACGTTGGAAACATATACGGTTCCTTCCATCGCCTTCTGGAAGTACTCTCTGTCAGAAACATCGATACAATCTCCGGATGTTCGAGCAATCTGCATTCCTGTCGCATCTGTAATTGCAGTAGTATCTCCATCATTCAGGATAGTGTCACACTCCGAAAGAGTATTTATAATTGCATCCAGCGGAATATCTCCCTCCTTGGCAACAAAATTGACCACGGTAGGACTTCCGGCTATACTCCTTATCATTTTCATATTCGTATCAAGCACAGTAACAAACGACTGCTCCAGATACCATGCCTCCCATTCCAGGGAATCCTGAGCATCAGCAAGAGCTTTATCCGTAGATGTCTTATAGCTTACAATTACAGCTATCAAAAGAGGTATCGCAGCAGCCAGTATCATTATACAAATCAGTTTGGTCTTGATACTGTCCTTAAAGCTAACTCTTTCAGTACTTCCGTGAGCATTTTCATTCTTTGCCATAACACGCCTCCATGATGAAATATATCATTTGAAAAGAAATAGTTTCTCATCAAAAATTATATAACCTAAGCATGCCTTAAAAAGTGAATTTGTGAACATTTAATCGTTTTTTTATACCAAGTTTATATATAAAAACCTGCCACCATGAATATTTTTTCATAGTGCCAGGTTTGTCTTAACAATTAACGATTTTACCAAAATCAGGTTTAAGAGATGCACCTCCCACAAGACCTCCGTCAATGTCAGGCTGCGAAAACAGCTCTTTGGCATTAGCCGCATTTACAGAGCCGCCGTACTGGATGCGAACTCTCTCCGCTGTACCTTCACTATAGATTTCAGCAATGCACTCGCGTATAGCCTTGCATACCTCCTCTGCCTGTGCCAATGTGGCAGTTTCACCTGTTCCGATAGCCCAGATAGGTTCGTATGCAATTACCATCTCTTCCACATCCGAAGCAGGAACTCCTGCAAGATCAGACTTTATCTGCATTCTGATGAAATCGAGTGTGATGCCTTTATTCCTCTGCTCCAGTGTTTCTCCGCAGCACAGGATAGGTGTAAGGCCGTGTTCAAAGGCCTTCTTCACCTTTTTATTAAGTTCTTCATCTGTCTCGTGGTTATATTCACGCCTCTCCGAGTGACCGAGAATAACGTATTTAACGCCTGCATCCGTAAGCATTCCCGGTGCTATTTCGCCTGTATAAGCGCCATTCTCCTCAAAGTGCATATTCTGTGCACCTATTTCTATATTTGTTCCCCTTGTGGCTGTCATTGCAGGGATAATATCAATAGCAGGCACACATAAAACGACGTCAACCTCTGTATTGTCAACCAGCGGACGAAGCTTTGCAATAAAAGCAGTCGTCTCTGCCGGTGTCATATTCATCTTCCAATTTCCGGCTACTATTCTTTTTCTAGACATTACAAATACTCCATATAAAAATGAGTTCAGTTGATGAAGCCAACTGAACTCATCTCTTATTTTAATATATATTATGCGTTAACAATCTTACCAAAGTCGGGCTTAAGTGAAGCACCACCGATAAGACCGCCATCGATGTTGGGCTTTGAAAGAAGCTCAGCAGCGTTGCCTGCATTCATTGATCCGCCGTACTGGATACGAACTTCATCAGCTGTAGCCTGATCGTAAAGCTTAGCAACAAGCTCACGGATAAATGCACAAACTTCTTCAGCCTGGTCAGCAGTTGCTGTCTCGCCAGTTCCGATAGCCCAGATAGGCTCGTAAGCGATAACAAGCTTCTTAACCTGATCAGCTGTTACACCGCTAAGATCCCATGTGATCTGTCTCTCGATCCACTCCTTGTAAGTACCGGCCTTACGAAGTGCAAGTGACTCACCGCAGCAAAGGATAGGTGTAAGACCTGCAGCAAATGCCTTCTTAACCTTAGCATTGATAAGAATATCATTCTCGCCGAAGATGTCTCTTCTCTCGGAATGTCCCATGATAACATACTTAACGCCTGCATCTACGAGCATGGGTGCGGAAATCTCACCTGTGAAAGCACCCTTATCCTCGATGTAGAAGTTCTCAGCACCAACATTAACGTTTGTGCCCTTTACAGCCTCTACGACAGGAACGATATCAATTGCAGGAACGCAGTAAACTACGTCTACATCATCATTTTTAACTAAATCTTTAAGCTCAGCAACAAGCTTTACAGCTTCAGAAGGTGTCATGTTCATCTTCCAGTTGCCGGCAATGATTCTTCTACGTGCCATTTTAATAAGTCTCCTTTATTGTTTTTCATAAGGAAGTTCGACTCTCGCACTTCGTGCTCGATCGAACTAACAGTAATACTAAGCTCGAGAAATACCTCGATAAGTATTACTTGTTATCTGCAGCAACAACACCGGGAAGCTCCTTACCCTCAAGGAACTCAAGTGAAGCACCGCCACCTGTTGAGATGTGGCTCATCTTGTCAGCAAAACCAAGCTGATTAACAGCTGCTGCACTATCACCACCACCGATGATTGTTGTAGCATCTGTCTCTGCAAGCGCCTTAGCAACAGCCTTTGTACCTTCAGCAAGTACAGGGTTCTCGAATACACCCATAGGTCCGTTCCAAACAACAGTCTTTGCACTCTTTACAGCATCTGCGAAAAGATCTCTTGTCTTCACACCGATATCAAGACCTTCCTTGTCAGAAGGAATTGCGTTGGACTCAACGATTGCTGTCTCAATATTAGGATTGTCGATAGGATCCGGGAATCCGCCTGATACAACTGTATCAACAGGAAGAAGAAGCTTCTTGCCGTTCTTCTCAGCCTTCTCCATCATCTCCTTACAATAATCAATCTTCTCGTTATCTACGAGTGAAAGACCTACTTCATAGCCCTTAGCCTTAAGGAATGTGTAAGCCATACCACCACCGATGATAAGTGTATCGCACTTCTCAAGGAGGTTATTGATAACGTTAAGCTTATCAGCAACCTTAGCGCCGCCAAGGATTGCTACGAAAGGACGAACCGGATTCTCAACGGCATTGCCGAGGAAATCGATCTCTTTCTGCATAAGGTAACCAACTGCGCAGTTGCCACCCTTCTCACGAACATACTTTGTAACAACAGCTACGGAAGCGTGTGCTCTGTGAGCAGAACCGAAAGCGTCACATACATAATCATCACAAAGATCTGCAAGCTCTTTTGCGAAAGCTTCGCCTGCATCTGAAGGCTTTGTCTCTTCCTTGCCACGGAAACGTGTATTCTGAAGAAGAACTACATCACCCTCGCCCATAGCCTCTACAGCAGCAGTTGCATCTGCACCTGTTACGTTGTAGTCAGCGATGAACTTAACGTCCTTGCCAAGCTTAGCAGAAAGGCTCTTAGCTACAGGAGCAAGAGACTCACCCTCGTTGGGGCCATTCTTAACCTTACCAAGATGTGAGCAAAGGATTACCTTGCCGCCATCTGCGATAAGCTTCTTGATTGTAGGAAGTGCAGCATTGATACGTGTCTCGTCTGTGATTTCACCATTCTTGAGCGGTACGTTGAAGTCACAACGAACAAGTACTCTTCTGCCCTTTGCGCTGAAATCATCAACAGATTTCTTATTAAGTGCCATTATAATAGCCTCCTTGTTATAAAATTTAAGGCCCGGTCCTTACGGACCGGACCTTTTCTTAATCAGTGATTACTTAACAAATTTTTCAAAGTACTTGATTGTACGAACCATCTGAGATGTGTAAGAGTTCTCGTTGTCATACCATGAAACAACCTGAACTTCATAGAGGTCGTCACCAATCTTTGTAACCATTGTCTGAGTTGCATCGAAGAGTGAACCATATGTCATTCCAACGATATCAGAAGATACGATCTCATCCTCGTTGTAACCGAATGTCTCAGGATCAGAAGCCTTCTTCATAGCCTCGTTGATGCTCTCCTTAGTAACTTCTGTGCTGCTCTTAACTACAGCGAAAAGAAGTGTTGTGGAACCTGTCGGAACCGGTACTCTCTGAGCAGCGCCGATGAGCTTGCCGTTGAGTTCAGGAATAACAAGGCCGATAGCCTTTGCAGCACCTGTGCTGTTAGGAACGATGTTAACAGCGCCTGCACGAGCTCTTCTAAGGTCACCCTTTCTCTGAGGTCCGTCAAGGATCATCTGATCACCTGTGTAAGCATGGATTGTTGCCATGATACCGGACTGGATAGGTGCATAGTCGTTAAGAGCCTTAGCCATAGGTGCAAGGCAGTTTGTTGTACAAGAAGCTGCAGAGATGATGTTGTCATCTGCTGTAAGTGTCTCGTGGTTAACGTTATATACGATTGTAGGAAGATCATTTCCTGCAGGAGCAGAAATAACAACCTTCTTTGCACCAGCGTTGATGTGTGCCTGAGCCTTGTCCTTAGATGTGTAGAAACCTGTACACTCAAGAACAACGTCTACACCGATCTTACCCCAAGGAAGGTTATTAGCGTCAGCTTCCTTGTAAATTGTGATCTTCTTTCCGTTTACTGTGATGGAATCGTCATCGAAAGATACCTTATCAGCATACTTGTACTTACCCTGTGAAGAGTCATACTTAAGAAGGTGTGCAAGCATCTTGGGTGCTGTAAGATCGTTGATTGCTACGATCTCTGTTCCCTCGTGCTCAAACATCTGTCTGAATGCAAGACGACCGATACGGCCAAAACCATTGATTGCTACCTTTACTGCCATTTTAAGTCCTCCTAAAATGATATTAAAATTTATTTGCTGCTACTAATTCTTTACAACGTGATTGTCAAAAATTTGACAGCAAATTTATTTTATCTAACTTCTCTCAATTTTTCAAGTAATCTTTGGGCAAAAACACAGAATTATCAAAAATTTCCTTATATAGAATCAAAAATGTACGCATAATCGTTTTATCTGAACTCTTAATTGATAAAATTCTTTCTATACTCTAGAATATAGGATGTTTTTGAACAAAAAGATTTATGATTTACAAGGAGATCATTATGGGAGACACAGAAAACAACAATTTTTCAGGAATTAGTATGAAAACAATTATTATTGTAGTAATAATAGTTGGTTTACTTCTGGCATTCCTGATTCCGCTTATCGCATTTCTTTCGGTTAATCACATGAAAACCTCGGACAAGGTACTCAGCAGTACTCACGATTCCATGAAATGGGAAGCACATAATATTGAAGGCGAGTGGCAAAGGGTTATAGACGAGAATCTGGGATCCCTTGAGGCTGTTGCATTATCGCCTTCCACAATTTCTTATATGGAAGATACTGCCAATGCAGAACTTGCAGACAGTGAATTATCTTATCTGCAGAGTGTTGAATCTTCTCTTTCCGAGGATTCAAAAATCATTCTTACCGGCGCTGACGGCATGCAGCTCCTTAGTACAGAAGGCGACCTTAAGGATGTCTCTGAAAGAGATTATTTCGCAAAAGCCATAAGCGGAGAAAATGCCATATCTGATGTCATTGTTTCAAAATCAACAGGTGCTCTATTAGTAACCTTTGCCGTTCCGGTCAAATCCGAAAGCGGTAATATCCTGGGTATCGTTCAGAGAAACTATGATCTTTTCAATTTTCATAAAATCCTGGCAGACCAGAATGATCACGCATTTCTTGTGGACAGCTCGGGAATGCTTGCGGCTCATTCCCAATTTGCAGCAAACGGTGACTCAGTCGAAGATTTGAGCCACGAGCTCTTCATGACTCAGGAAACAGGGGAAGGTCTTTACAGAGCCAATAATGGACAGGGCACCTGGTATAATCTCTATCATTTAAGAAACGAAGCTTCGGACTGGACCATTTGCGTGGTAAAAGAAGAAGAAAAATAATGAATTCATAACGGAGAAAAAACATGTCAAAACAATTACCGGCAGATTTTCATATGCACACACACCACTCGGGAGATTGCGACTCTCCCATGGAAGCTGTCATAGAGCAGGCTATCAAAAAGCAGCTACCCGCAATTTGTATCACAGAGCACATGGACATGGACTATCCCGATGTTCCGGACGGAATAACGGATCAGTTCGTAGTCGATACGGATGCCTATTATAAAGAGTACTCTTCTATTAAAGATAATTATGCCGATACCATTGATATTTATTTTGGAATCGAGCTTGGAATGCAGCCACAGGTTGTGGACGCAAATCTCGAGTATGCAAAGAAATATCCCTTCGACTTTATCATAGGTTCCAATCACGTATGCCACGGAAAAGATCCCTACTTTGCTTCTTTCTATGAGGGACGCACTGAAAAGGAAGCCTTTACCGAGTTTTTCGAATCAACTCTCGAGAACATAAACTTATTCGACGATTTTGATGTCCTCGGCCATCTGGACTACCTTGTGCGCTACGCTCCTAATCTGAATAAGAACTACACCTACAAGGATTATTCAGATGTCATCGATGAGATCCTGAAGACTCTTATTGCAAAAGGAAAAGGACTTGATGTAAACACCAAGTCCCTTTATACAGAGCCCACTTTGGGAGATCCCAATCCCTCACGCGAAGTCCTCGCCCGCTACAAAGAGCTGGGCGGCGAGATCATAACCTTTGGTTCCGATGCGCACAAGCCCGAGAATGTCGGTCTTGGCTTCGAAACCGCTGTAGAAATCGCCAAAGCCTGCGGCTTCAGGTATTACACACTGTTCGCCAAACGTAAGGGCACGTTTATTAAGCTTTGATCATAAGGAAGTTCTGCTCTCGCTTTGCTCGCCAGAACTAAGTGCGCACCAGCAGCTCGAAATAACCTCGCTGGGTGCTTACTTAAAGAACGCCATTTCGGCATTAAGCTTCTCGGCAACTTCCTTAAGGGAGTCTGCTGAGGATGCCAGCGTTGTAACGGTTGCTGAAAGCTCCTGCATGGAAGCACCGGTCTCCTCTGAGGATGCAGCGTTCTCCTGCGAAATAGCGGACAGTGATGCCATAGCATCGGCAACCACATTCTTTGCATCTACGCAGGTTCCTGCGTCAGTTTCAATACTCTTAACACTTACAACCGTTGATGAAATGTCTTCTATCATAGCATTTACGCTCTGAACTGTACTGCCGAGCACTGCCTGCTGCTCGTCGTTTTGTCTCTGAACCTCTGATGCCATAGCAACCGCTGACTGAGACTCTGACAACAGCACATCCATCTCTCTTCTGATATCATCTGCCATAGTTCTGGAATCATCAGCAAGCTTTCCGATTTCCTCAGCAACAACCGCAAAGCCTTTTCCTGCTTCGCCTGCTCTTGCTGCCTCGATGGAAGCATTAAGTGACAATAGGTTTGTCTGGGATGCAATGGATGCAATTCCCATAACCTTCTCGTTGATATTCTCAACTGCCTTACTGGTTGCACCAATCTTCTCCGTGATCTGTACGATACTCTCGCTCATGCTCTCGGAACTATGCTGCAGGTCTGCAAGACTCTGCGCAGATTCTGTGCTGACTTCCTGCATTCTGCCTGCAAGATTTGCAAGATCATCCGTGCTGGTCTGAACATTGCCGGTTGCTTCGCCGATACTGCCGACATTCTCTGTTACGCTCTGAATCTCGTCAGCCTGCTGCGTTGCACCTGATGCAATTTCCTGAACCGCATTGGATACATCGTCTGCTGTCTGCGAAATCTGATTAGCAGTATCCGCCAGTTCCTCAGACGAACTGTTCACGGATATCGTCGAATCCTTAATGCTTGTAACAATTGAATTCAGTTTATCAATAACCGCATTGGTGTTATTGATGATCTCACCAAATTCATCCTCTCTTTTTGTGAACTTAGTAATCCTATGAAACTCGCCATCTGCAAGCTTACTAACGGAATCATTAACCTCTTTAAGCGGAAGCGTAAAGGAATTGGCCATCTTAAGGGATACAAATATCGCAATGATTATCATGGCTAATCCAAGTCCGATGATAATATTGCAGGATTTATATGTGGGTGCCATTATCACATTATATTGTGCTGCAGTTACAATAAGCCAACCGGTCTTGGGTTCCTTTTGGAAGGACATAACATACTTTATTCCATTATTCGTTCCAATGGTACTTCCGTTATCAGCAGACTGAGATTGCTTATAAAGACCAAAATCACTAAAATCAATAAGATTATTTGCATCAATCTCCATCGCGCAATGTCCGATAAGCTCGCCCGCTGAAGATAGTATGAAAGCCTCTTCCCCCTTTGATGAATCAACATTTTCCGCAAGAAAAGAATTCATATTATCAAGGCTATAACTTCTCATTATGGTTCCAATAACCTGCTGCCCCTGATCAAAAATAGGGGTAATAATGAAAATTGTAGCCTTTCCTGTAGTCTTGGAGGCATATACTCCAGAAACAAAGGTATTGCCCTTAAGCGCATTCTGAAAGTAATCTCTGTCAGCGATATTCGTTAATTCTCCTGATGACCTTACCACCTGATTTCCGTCTGGAGCTGTAACTACAATAGAGTTGTCTCCATCAAGCTTACTCTCCATATCCTGGAGCCAGGCCTGCATAGCCTCGTTATCACGCTGATCTTCAGGTGTTTGCATATAGCTGACCATATAAGGGCTCGAAGCTGCTGTCTGAAGAGCACTGACCATCTGCTCAATGTGTTCCATGTAAGCATTCTCTATTACCTGAGCCTTCTTTACATTAATTGACTCAGCATCCTCTAAAGAGTTAGTCATTGAACTGCGATAGCTTACAACAACCGATACCAGTATCGGAATTATGCAGATAAGCAGCATAACACTGATAAGCTTCGGCTTTACGCTTTTTAATGAAAAGCCTTTCTTTTGTGCGCCTTGTTCCTTTTTTTCCTGTGCCATCTTAATTACCTCCGTTTTAAATATCCTTATCAACTGTCAGAAAACACTCTTCTGCCAGCTCGGTTTCCTTTTCATATAAAAGCTCTTTAAGCCTGAAAATCCAAAGACCTTTTGGAAATGACATGATCTCATCCTTCTTTACTCCGAGACGCAAAAGCCGCTTTCGCAGCTGCATGCACTCATCTATGTAAAGATAGATTGCCAGAGTCAAAATAATGATAAACATCAAAATAAAGACAAACAAAATAATCATAATCCCACCTCGCGTTCATTATACTAAATTCCATTTTGCTAATGTGTGATTTTCCGAATATTTTAGGTTAACTTTATCCTTAGTTTATGGTTAGAACATTTTTTTTGAATAACCTATACCTTATAATATTTAAGTAAGAAAATATGCCATTTTATGCCCACGGAGGGAGATTGGGGATGTCCAAAAAACCTGACCTTGTAAAGAAAATATGCATCACCAAAGCTGTATTTATGGCAGTTTTCATTTTGCTTGCAGCAATATACTTTTTCATCCTTATAACTAATCAGAATCTTCGCAGTTCCATCTTTGAGGACAAGGCTTATCTCGTATCTTTTATAGTTATATGGCTCTGTCTTCTGACAGGATTTCTTTGCGTTTTCCTGGATTTTATTCTTATGAAGAAAAACCGGAATATGCTTCGGGATCTGCGCGATCTGTCTTTTCTTGATAAACTCACGGGTCTCCCCAACAGATACAGTATCGACCGCATATCTCAGAAATACGACTCTCCCGAAAAGCTCCTGCACCTAGGGTGTGTCCTTATGGTGCTGGATAACTTAAAAGAGATAAATGAAAAAAGCGGACGTGGAAGCGGTGACAAAATCATTTCCGATTTTTGTTCAATTCTTGAATCGGTTGGAACTCAGTATGGTCTTATTGGAAGAAACAGCGGTAATGAATTTTTGGTCGTAATCGAAAACTGTGACAGAACCGCCGTCGATCTTTTCCTGGGTGATCTCGGAAGAAGAATTCACAACAGGAATGCTCTTTCTCCGGAGAATCCCATAACGCTTTCATATTCAAGCGTCCTTGGGGACAGTGTAAATGCAGACCATTTTTATACTTTAATAACCTGTGCTTACAGGAATTTTACTGAAAACCCGAATGTTCTTACTTAAGGTGCAACAGATGATGTTAGGGAAGCGTTCTTCAAGAATACAACAGCTCGTTCTTGATATGTGGAACGACGACACAGAGGCTTTCACAGAGATCTACTGTCTCACCGTGGATGATACCTACAACTATTGCCGGCACATCCTTGGTGAAGACGACAGGAGTCTTGAGGCTGTGCGCGAAATATACTCCATTGTTGTAAAGAACATACTTAAGCTCAAAGATCCTTCCCTTTTTGATGCGTGGCTTCGCCGCATCGCTTTCGACGTATGTTATGACCGGGTCATGGCAGAAGGCCGCACCGATCTGTACTCACTGCTCCATCCGGAAGAGATCGAATCTTTGTCATTTTTTGAGAGAGAGATTTTCTTCCTGCATGATTTTGTAGGACTATCAGATAAGGATATTGCAAACGCTCTTCATATTACAAAGCGCCATGTAGAAAAGAGCCTCACAAACTCAAGAGAACACATTTTAGAGCTAAGAAAACTAAGACGCGCGTGATGACTATGGAATATGTAAAAGACAGGAAGAATAAATTTCATATGAGCGATAACGAGATTTCTTCCACTCTCCTTGAGGTATTGGAGTTATCCGGGAAGGCCGGTGCTTTTGCGGGAGAAAATCAGGAAAAGAGCAAAGCATCAAGAGGCTTTATAAAAAGCGCTCCGGATTTTCTTTCCGTGAATATTTATGTGAGCCTCGCTATGCTTGTCATTATCACCCTGTCTCCGATTTTGCTGCTTGTTCTGCCGCACGGCATTGTCATTGACGCGGACAGACTGCTTGCCGCAAAAGCCATGGCTAACCGTGAGACCTATGATGTCTCGACACTTGTTAAGGGAACAAGGGACAATACCCCTGTGTGTCTAAAACCCAAGGCAGACGGCAAAGTCGTATACAAAAACGATGTCGCAAAGGTTGATGCAACAAACGCATCTGAGGGCTATGTGATAATACGCTATACCGGCGAATCGCCAAAGGTAAAGCTCAGAATAACCGGTCCCGATGAAGTTGTATACACCTATAACCTCACAACAGACGGCGGAAAGGATGAGGTTTTTCCTCTTCAGGCAGGGGATGGAAAATATCTCATCGCAGTTTATGAAAACCTGGTCGGAACACAGTATGTAACGGCATTTACTCAAAACATAGAGGTCACCCTTAATGACGAATTCCTGCCGTTTTTGTATCCGAATCAATATGTGAACTTTAATGAGGGCAATCAGGCGATAGCCTACAGCGAGTATTTATCCTACACGGCAAACGATGACCTGGATGTAGTTTCCGCAATATATAACGCCCTGATCAGCAGCATGTCCTATGACTACGAGGAGGCTGAAACCGTACAGAGCGGTTACCTTCCGGACATAGATGAAGTTCTGACCACCGGAAAAGGCATCTGTCTTGACTATGCCGTGCTGATGACATCAATGCTTAGGTCCCAGAGGATACCCACCAGAATGGAGGTCGGCTACGCGGGAACCGCATACCATGCATGGATAAGTACTTATATAAAAGATGTGGGCTGGGTAAACGGAATGATTCAATTCGACGGCAAAAAATGGTCGCTTATGGATCCGACTTTTGCTTCCACGACAGAAACCACAAAGCTGGCATCCTTTATCGGTGATGGTGAAAACTACCAGACTAAATATATTTATTAACTGAGGAAAACACTATGAATTCAAAGGCTGAAAAAAAACTATCTGACTATGAGATATCCGTTTTCTGCAGGCAGATGGCAATGCTGATAAAAGCAGGTATTGCCCCGCTTGAAGGAATAGAAATCATGCTGCAGGATTTCAAATTTGAAGGGGATGATTCCACACTTAAGACCATCTCACAAATTCTGAGTTCCGGCGAAAGATTTCACGTTGCCCTGCAGATGACCGGAGCTTTTCCAAGCTATGTGATACACATGGTAACAATAGGTGAGGAGTCCGGTAATCTGGATCTGGTAATGGATTCCCTTGCCGATTACTACGAGCAGGAAGATACCATACGCACAAATATAAGCAGCGCCATCTCCTACCCTCTCATAATGATAGGAATGATGATCGTTGTAATCATTGTTCTGATCACACAGGTGCTTCCCATTTTCGGTCAGGTATTCGCTCAGCTCGGAACCAGCATGAACAGCTTTTCGAGGTCGCTCTTGGCTGTAGGAAGCGCGCTAAACCGCTACTCCATCGTGTTTATAGCTATCATGGTTATTTTTGCGGCCGGCTGTATCTTCTTCGTTAAAACTAAAAAGGGGCATGATATTTTCAGAACTATCGGCATGCACATTCCTCCGATAAGAAAGATTTACGGAGAGATTGCAACCGCCAGATTTGCAAATGGAATGGTACTTACTCTGTCAAGCGGAATGGACACCTATGAAGGACTCCGCCTTGTAAGTAAGCTGGTTGAATACAAGGACATGGTTGTAAAAATCGAGACATGCCGCTCACTTATCGCAGCGGGTGACAGCTTCCCGGAGGCTGTTAAGGAAGCCGGTATCTTCAACAAGTTTTACTCAAGGATGGTTGCCATCGGCTTCCAGTCCGGTTCAATGGATACCGTAATGCAGCAAATAGCCAGAAAGTATACGGATGAGACCCAGAGAAAAATGTACAATTTCATTTCTATCCTGGAGCCCACACTCGTAATCATCCTTTCACTGATAGTAGGACTTATCCTTCTGTCAGTAATACTGCCACTGATGGGAATCATGTCATCGATCGGGTAATTATGTATGGAAGAACTCACTCTCAAAAAAAGGCAAAACTTCATACTTAGTATCATGGGCTTTATCGTTCCTTCGCTTGTCATCATTTTCATCATCGTGATTTTTTACATCGGAGTTTCACAGATAAGCAGGAGCACAGAAAAGAAACAGGAAGAAAGCCTTTATACAGCAGTGGAAAGAGACATCGTTCAGTGCTATTCCATCGAGGGAATCTATCCTCCGAGTTTGGAATATCTTGAGGAACATTACGGCCTTGTCTATGACAAGAGCATATTTTTTATAGATTACAGACCCGTCGCATCCAATATCTATCCGGATGTCACAATTTTGCGCGTTAAAGGAGCAGGCCTTCGTCCATGAAAAAACAGTTTGAAAGCAGACATACCGTGGATATGCTCTTCGTCATCGCTCTTCTGTTTTTATTTGCAATGGGAGCGCTGATGCTTATTGCGCTTGGGTCAAGCATTTATAAGAGAAGTGTCACCACTCTTGCGGAAAACTACGACAGGCGAACGGCTTATGCGTATATTACAGAAAAGCTGCGGCAATATGATACCGAAGGAAATATAAGCACAGATATTTTCAATAAATCCGGTGCTCTCAGAATAGATACAACAATAGGTACAGTGGATTATGTGACCTACCTCTATGAGTACGAAGGCAGTCTTATGGAGCTGTTTTCAAGAGCAGACGCAGGGACACTTCTACCTGAATCGGGGCAGCGGATAATGGATATTAATAACCTTGAAATAACAAGTAAAGGAGAAGGTCTTCTGCAGATAACCATCACTTTGACTGACGGAAAGGATCTTACTTTTATAACATCGAAAAGATCCGGCACAGGGGCTAATGGATGAATCATACACAACACAGCAAAACGAGTCTCTTTCTGATGGAGCTCATCATATCAATTTTGTTTTTCTCTATATCCGGGGCAATCTGCATCCAGCTCTTTGCCAAGGCTCACACTTTGTCTGAGCAATCTGTGGAGATGAACAATTCAGTTTTATGGACGCAGAATATCTCTGAGGTTTTTTACGGAAGCCGCGGGAATCTGCACACCATCGCCGACTATTTTGCTGGCTGCTGCGTTGTCCTTGAATCCTACGATGACACCCCTGAGATCGGGGCGCTTATTATGTTTTTTGATGAAAACTGGAATCTTATAGATTTTCCTTCTGAAAACGGTGCTCTGAATTTCGCAGGATATGAGCTCCTTCTGTCCATAAAAAAACTTCCCGCAAAGGAAGTTTACGCAGACACGCAGGCCGACACCTCACTAATGGACGGCGATGCACTCCAAGGCGAGATAACCATCCTCAGGATGGATGAGCAGACCACAATCGACCAGATTCCGGATGATGATGATCCTGATATCATTTCCGACAGATACACCGATTTTTACATTGGAAACACGGAGGTAGACAATAGTGAAGCGTAAGCCGATCTACAGCACCCATATAGGCGCAGCATCTATTTTGCTGATTTTCCTTGTGCTGAGCCTCATATCCTTTGCATCGCTGACTCTTGTCAATTCAAGGGCAGATTATATTCTGAGCAAAAAAATGCTGGACAGATCTCTTTCCTACTATCAGGCCTGCCACGAAGCCAGCGGATTTATTGCCGAGAATGAACCTTCCTTTAGAAAAATCGACTGGAGTGATCCGAATATCAACGTGAATTCACTTAATAAAAGTATTACTCTTAGTGAATTCCAGACTCTTGATGTAAACATAAAACCGATGTATTCGGAAAGTCCGGATACTCCCACCTATGAGATTCTTGAGTGGCGTGTTGTTACACATAATGATGAAGTTGTTTATGATGAGACTCTTCCTGTAATGAAGTGATATTTTTCAGGGGCATTTACATGGATAAAAATTATGGCTCTAGCAAAATTGAATTCAGTGCAAAAAGAGAGAACAGAAAGATTCTCGAATACTTTGGCAAATGTACTGAGACCATAGAAAATAGCAATCGTTACATGCTTAGAAAGTCTTGCATGTATATTGCTATGTGTTATATTGCAATGATTTTCCTTGGTAAGATCATCGTTGCCGACTTCAGACTGAGCATTGCTCATGTACTGCTGGTTCCGCTGCTTACCATTTATTTCCTGATCAATCTTTATACGAGAAAAGTGGAAAAATTGTCTGCCGTCACAACAGAAGTTCTTTGCATAACCTTCTACTTTGTTTTATTTATTCTGTTTATATTGAGGGATATGACATCTTCCGCTGATCATCAGGCCATGTGGTTTCCATTATACCTTGTGGTATTCCCTACGGTGTATATTACAAGGATGTATAAATATGGCCTTTTTGAGTTGACGCTTGTTATCATCTTCTGCATTGCTTCATTTTTCACCAAAACCACAGATATCTTCCACCATGATGTATATCTTGCTCTGGCATCTTATGTGTTATCTATGCTAAGTGCGCACATCATTCTGGAGGTAAGATCCCAGGAGGGTCTTGCCTTTGACGAGCTGACCAAAATCAGTACAATCGATAAGCTTACTTATCTTCTGAATAAAGGTGCTCTATTAACTGCAATCAACAATTATTTTGAGCGAAGAAAGCCCGGCGATCCGTGCGGTATGTGTATTATCGACGTGGATAATTTCAAACAGGTCAATGATAATTTCGGCCACGATACCGGTGATAGGCTTTTGGCAAATATTGGCGAGCTTCTAAGAAAGAACTTCAGATCTACGGATTATATCGGAAGATTCGGAGGAGATGAATTCATGGTATTCATGCCGGGTCTGGCAAGGCTTGATATTGTTGAGATGCGCTGCAGAACTATGCAAATGATGCTGACTGACTTGGATCTCGGTACCGGTAGTCCTTTTACCTTAAGTATAGGCGCGATCATCGACACCGGAGATCATTCCATTGGTGAAGTATTCCGCATGGCTGACGACGCCCTCTACCAGTCCAAGCTCATGGGCAAAAACTGTGTTAGTACCTGGGTTATTCCGAAGAGCGAAGCCTACGGAAAACCTCTTATTTTGCTTGCTAGCTCCGCAGAAAGCATGAGGTCGGAGAAATTCCTGAATGCAGCTTCCGAAAAGTTTTCGATCATCGAGACTCACAGCGGCGACACAGCTCTCACTTACCTAAGCCAGTACCACGATAACATCCGTCTTGTCATCGTGGATCTTGATATTGAAAAAATCTCCGGCGATCAGGTCATCCATTACATCAAGGATCGCGCCGGTTTCAAGCACATCCCCGTCATTGCGGTTGCCACCGACGAGGATTCCTTCATGGAGGCCCGAGAAGCCGGTGCCGACAAGGTCTTCTTCACAACAGATAAGGCAGCCTCATTCAAGACTGCTATCGACGAACTAACAAAGGAAGAATAACGCGCCGGAGCGACTGTATAATCTGCCGAAGGGTATTAATGGGCGCCGGGGAGTTTCGTCAGAATACAGGGTCTATGCTCTCAGCAATAATCGCACGGCATTCTTTTAAAACAGACATGCTGCTGCAGAGGATAAGGACTTCGTTCCAGCAGGAATACAGTTCATCAGGAAGATTCTCAATATCGTTAAAGCACCACATGACAGCGAAATCCTCGTATCCGTCTGCGCCATTAAATCCGTTTACATCAAGGTCGACCTTTTCAAATATCTGATGCCACTCTTCTGCATCTGTTCCGCAAAATGCTATGTTCTTACAGCCTTTTAAGAGGAGAATCTCTGCAAACTTTCTGATGAGGGAATCATCGATAATCTCATCCGTAACGATGATAACTGTATGGTTATCCAATTCCTTTATCTTTTTCCTGTTAACAAGGATGTTTAAAGAAAAAAGTCCGTAAGTGATTGATGGATATGTCTGCTCATTAGGATATATGCTCATTTTATGCCCTCCCTTGGTATATAGGCAGTTTATTTACCGCCTGTAAGCAACAACCTTTTCGTCTACACCTTTATTTGTACCATTTTGTGTGTACGATATATGAGACAGTAAAAAATCCATCCGGTACTATTCACAGATTAAATTTGTATACAGAATAAAGCTCACATTAGTGGGCTTTATTTTTATTGTTGAAATGGTTAAAATTTTAGTATTAGTTAATCGTGATTTGATGGATTATAGACATTTACTCGAAATAGATGAAAGGACAACACATCAATGATGACAAGATATGAAAATTTGGAAGAATTTATTCCGGTACACACAACAGTTACTCAGGAAAAGCTAGATGGAGAGAAGGTTTTCAGGGTCATAAAAAAGGAAAAAATCATGCAGTTCGATGAGAATACCTTTGTCAAACTGAGAAATATAGATTTCCATAATGGTATCATCAGGGTAAAAATGTTGAGCAGGCTTCTTCCCGACGCTCCGGATTTCGCCAGAGGATTCATAGGAATCGTTTTTAGGGTAAATCAGGATAATAGCGAGTTCGAATCTTTTTATATAAGGCCAACTAATGGGACAACAAATGATCCTGTACGTAAGGCACATGGATGTCAGTACTTTTCTTATCCGGGATATACTTTTGCTTATTTTAGAGAATTTGGAATCACTAATTATGAAGCGCCGATTCATAATGGATTAAATGAGTGGGTACAGCTGACAGCCATTATTCATGATGAAAAAGCTCAGTTTTATTTGAATGAAGAAAAAGATCCTGTACTTGTGGTTCATTTTATGAAACACGGTAAAGATGCACACGGATCTATAGGATTCTTTTCTGAAATCGGAACAGAGGCTTTCTTTAAAGATTTTGAAGTAGAATATAATGACTGACAGATGTATGTTCTGATTCTTCCATGTAAGTGTAACGCTATTCTTCTTTGCTGTCAGTCTTCCTGATGGAAGACGCTCTACATGTGAACCTGAAACATTTCCCAAATAAAACAACTTTTTGTTCCCCTCGAATAACGATTATACAACATGCTCCCCAAATGATAAATGATATAATTTTATTATGAATTAGCTGTAATAGCCATGCTCCAGCAGATTATCATTTCCTTTGCCGTAAATGTCGATTTGTCCATCGCAAAAATACACGCATTTTGTAAATCGTATGGTACATCCATAATACTTTTATATTGGTTGTTCACACTAGCGTTTTCCGCTCCGAGCACAAACACTTCCATCGCATCGTTAATATCTTTTATCGTGTAGGATCTCTTTAGCTCTATCATGCTGATTTTGGAATCATAGTCTAACTCTATAAGTTCAGCTGACCGTTTAAATTCATCTTCAGCAAGCATGATGTAAAAAGCATCAACAACAGATAATCCCCATTCATCAGGATTATCTTCCGAATGTAAGCATCTCATCATTTCTTCATTAGATCCGACTTCCGGATCAGCAAATGAGTAGATATATCTGCATCCATATTTATCCCAGTTCTTTATCACTTCGATAACAGCAGGCTTAGAAATAACCAGTTCACCTGTGTCTCTGTCAATTTCATAAAAATACTGTGATGCAAATTTTTCATGGCGGGACTTGTATGTGGCTTTATTTTTTTCTTCGATACTCCATTTAGCAAACACGCCAATAAAGATGATTATAACAACACTAAAAATTATAATTATTCGTTTCTTCATTTTATTGTTCCGTATCTACGTCTGAATAGCTCTTTTCAACTTCACTCGGAATCTCAAAGTCCTCGCCGAGTGCCTTTGCAAGAACAGTTGCAAGATAGTAGGTTCTCTTTCTTGTATAGACGCAGGCTGTACCGTTTTCAAGCTGGGGCTGGAGGGTTCCGCCGAGTGCTTCGTTTCCCGCTTCCTTAACAGCTGCTTCCTTGCGCTTTATCCATGCGCGCTGATCATTAAGAAGTTCTTCTTTTTCCTCGGGAGTTACCTTTTCAATGAGTCTGCTCCAAAGAGAGTTAAGCTCTTCATCCCAAAGGGTATACATCTCATATGTAGTCACATTCGCCGGCTGCTGAGGCATGGATGCCCAATCCAGATTTTCGTATTCCTGGTACTTTGCTTCTACCTTTGCAAGCTCTGACTGAAGAGTGCCATCATCTACAATAGTCTCTGAAGATTTGGTGTCTGTTTCTGCTTTCTTATTATCGTTTTCCCCTGAAGTATTATCATCAATCATATAAAGATTTATGTTGCTATAGGTCGGCATTTTTCCGTTCTTGATTTTATCTGTAACACCGATGGATTCCATTTTATCTGCTTCGATTTTATAGAGTTCATCCATTGATACAAACTTACAATCCTTGAAGGAATCCACAACATCTTTGTATTTGCTGTCGGTATAGAGATTCGGAATGTTCATGGTTTCATAGGTCTCATTATCATAGACCTCGAAGGAATAATACTGTTCTATCTTTTTGTCTTTGCTCCATTCCTCAAGCTGAAGATTATAGATAGTCATGCTTCCCTCAATATCTGATAAGTCAAAATTGGCATGGTCTTTGTAGTTTGCAAACATCTCGAAGTCCATTTCCTGCTCTTCGTAGTAGCCAAACTGATATTTTCCGTCAGCATTAATATAAGCTTCATCCCATCCATGGTTGGATGCTCCGTTACTTCCTCCTCCGGATATAATGCCGTATTCATAGATATCTGTCTGACTTCTGGACCAGGATGCAAATGCATAGATAACCTGAAGTTTTCCTTCAAGCTCTTTTATTACCAAAGTCAGTTCGCTTCCGGGTTCCACAAAGGGTCCTACCATTTTCAGGGCCATCTCTCTTACATCATCTGCTCCGCAATCGATGAAGGCATACTCCATTGTTTCAATGTCGCCGCCAGCAAAGTAATACGCATCATTATTGAGAATACCCTGGAGTGTATTTCTAAGTTCACTCAGCGTGTATTCCCTGTCTGTGGGAACATAGGAAATAATATCATCCACATAAGAACGATACTCGGAATCCTGGAATACATTATTCATGTAGTAATCGAAACTAAGGGTGCTGTCGCCTACAAGAAAAGCGTCGTAGAGATCGGATTCAGCATTTTGAGATTTGATATTATCTTCAGTGGTGTCATCTCTCTGTAAGTTTTCGCTATTTTTATCATCTGAGCTATTGTCAGAATTATTGTTTTCTTCAGCTCCATCATTTATCGAATCGTCGCTGCTTTCAGTATTTTCAGATATGTCTGCATTATCAGTATTGGCTACGCTATCGCTATCTCCATCCTGCTCATTATTTGCACTATCATTTTGATCATCCGCAGTGCTTGCTGTCTCACCACCCTCAGAAATTGTCACACTTCCATCCTGTGCTGTAGGAGTGCAACCTGCAATAAGAGTACTTATCCCCAAGATAACAAATAGTTTTGTAAATCTTCTCAATTTTCTCATCCTCCCAATCTATTATTTCCAAGCCATAAGCCCTTATATTTTTCTCATACTGTTCTTCAATATATCAGCTTTTTAGCCACTTTGGTAGCCCTTTTTCATTTGTAGCCTTTTTCATATCATAAATAATTTTGCTATTGATAGATAATCTTATGCCATGCAACAAATATCATTTTTACTTTTTGATTTGTTGTTAGCAATTTCTTTATATGCAACAAATCTCTGTATTTCTTTTCATTTTATTGTTCCTCATTTTTCTCTATGCAACAAATCTCTACTTTCCTTCTCACTTTATTGTATGCCTACTCTTTAGCAAACAATAAATCATTGCGTTACATCTTCTTTTGTTGTCTATCCTTTCTTTGCATACAACAAATCTTTATATCACGTCTTGTTTTGTTGTAAATTCTTCCTCTATCATGCAACAAATTAATATATCTCTTCTCTATTTGTTGTTTCCCTTTTCATTGGCCCTCGTTTGACCCTCATTGGCCTTCATTTGACCCTCATTGGCCTTCTTTCTCCCTTCTGGCATACAACAAAACTTTACCTTTATCCTTATTTTATTGCTAATAATTGCTAGCATATAAAAAACGGCCGAGCAAAAACTGCTCGGCCATCTTCATATCTAAATTATATTATGCGGTAACCATTTCAGGTTTATTACCTGTATACAGCTGGTAGTATCTCTGCTTAAGTTCAAGCAGTTCGTCGTGAGTACCCATCTCCACGATGCGGCCCTGCTCAAGAACTACGATACAGTCTGAGTTCTTAACAGTGGACAATCTGTGGGCGATTACGAAGGTTGTACGACCATGCATCAGCTTGTCCATACCATCCTGAACAATTTTCTCTGTACGGGTATCGATGGAGCTTGTAGCCTCGTCAAGGATAAGTACAGGCGGATTGGCAATGGCTGCTCTTGCAATTGCAAGGAGCTGACGCTGACCTTGTGAAAGATTTGCTCCGTCACCTGTAAGCATTGTGTTGTAACCCTCTGGAAGTCTCTTGATGAAGCTGTGCGCATTAGCGAGCTTGGCTGCTGCCTTAACCTCTTCATCAGTCGCATCGAGCTTACCGTAGCGGATGTTCTCTGCAACTGTTCCCGTAAACAGGTGAGTGTCCTGAAGAACCATTCCAAGGGACTTTCTCAGATCCGGTTTCTTAATCTTGTTGATGTTGATGTTATCATATCTGATCTTACCATCCTGAATATCATAGAAACGGTTTATCAGATTTGTAATTGTGGTCTTTCCTGCACCGGTAGAACCAACGAGTGCAACCTTCTGTCCCGGCTTTGCGTGAAGAAGGATGTTGTGAAGAACCATCTTATCATCGGTGTAGCCGAAGTCAACATCATTGAAGGTAACATCGCCTTCCATGGGCTGGAAGGTTGTTGTACCATCAGCCTTGTGATAGTGCTTCCATGCCCAGCGTCCTGTAAATTCCTTAGATTCAACAATCTGTCCGTTTTCTTCCTTGGCATTAACAAGCATTACATAGCCATCATCTGTCTCTGACTGTTCATCAAGAAGATTGAAAATACGCTCAGCTCCTGCAAGTGCCATGATAATACTGTTAAACTGCATGGACACCTGGTTAATGGGCATTGAAAAGCTCTTGTTAAATGTAAGGAAACTTGCAAGTCCTCCTACTGTAAAGCCAAGATACTGATTAAGAGCTATTGCACCACCTACGATCGCACATACAACGTAGCTTAAGTTTCCGAGCTGTGCATTTATCGGTCCAAGGATACCTGAGTAAGCATTTGCCTTGTAGGCACTTTGGTAAAGCTCCTCATTGAGCTCATCAAATCTCTTTATAGTATCCTCTTCATGACAGAACACCTTGATAACCTTCTGCCCTGTCATCATCTCCTCGATGTAGCCGTTTAGCGCGCCAAGATTTTGCTGCTGTGCAACGAAATTCTTACCTGATGCTCCGGTTGCTTTTGCAGACAGAAAAATCATAAGTGCAACCATTATAAGTGTCACAATTGTAAGCGGAACACTTAATACAATCATTGAAATAAACACGCTGACAATAGTGATCGCACTGTTTAAAAGCTGCGGAATACTCATGGAAATCATCTGTCTGAGTGTGTCAATGTCATTGGTGTAGATTGACATTATGTCACCGTGAGCGTGAGTATCAAAGTACTTTATCGGAAGAGATTCCATGTGGTTAAACAGTTCGATTCGAAGATTTCGAAGGGTTCCCTGTCCCACATAAATCATAAGTCTCGCCTGAACAAAAGCTGCAACAACACCAACTGCATAAAAAATAATTACATTTCCGATTGCCTTTGCAAGGGGGCCGTAATCGGGGTTCGCCTGCCCTATGAGCGGTGTGATATAAGTATCGATCAGGGTTTTTGTAAACATCGTTCCCTGAACGCTCGCTATAACGGAAAGAATGATACAGATAACAACAAGTACCATGTGAATTCCATAGTCTTTAAATACATACGACATAAGCCTCATGAAAAGCTTGCCGGGATTTTTTATCTTTGGTTTCGGGCCGCCTCTCATATGACGATTTCCGGGGCCTCGTACCTCTTTAACTTTTTCTTCTGCCATCAGTTATCCCCTCCTTCATCGAAATCAGCGTCGCCGCTGGAACCAACCTGAGATTCATAAACCTCGCGGTAAATCGTGTTATTTGCAAGGAGTTCTTCGTGTGTTCCGAAGCCGTCAACCTTACCATCATCCATAACTATAATGCGGTCACAGTCCTGAACACTGGATATTCTCTGAGCAATAATAAGCTTTGTGGTATTCGGGATTTCCTCGGCAAAGGCCTTTCTTATCTTCGCATCTGTTGCGGTATCAACAGCACTGGTGGAGTCATCCAGAATAAGTATCTTGGGCTTTTTAAGAAGCGCTCTTGCAATACAAAGTCGCTGTCTCTGTCCACCTGAAACATTGGTTCCGCCCTGCTCGATAAAGGTATCATAACCCCCAGGCATTTTTTCTATAAACTCATCGGCACAAGCCAATGCGCAGGCTCTCCTTACTTCTTCATCAGTTGCTTCCTTGTCTCCCCAGCGGAGGTTCTCATAAATGGTTCCGCTAAACAACACGTTTTTCTGTAAAACAACGGAAACCTGATTTCTAAGAACTTCCATATCGTATTTTCTTACGTCGATTCCGCCAACACTTACGCTGCCTTTCTCAACATCGTAGAGGCGGCTTATAAGATTAACAAGTGAAGACTTCGCTGAACCCGTTCCACCGATTATTCCGATAGTTTCTCCGGACTTGATCTCAAGGTTGATATCCTTAAGTACAGGTTCTTCGGACTCGGTGTTATATGCGAAATCAACATGATCAAATCTGATGCTTCCGTCCTTTACCTCCATAACAGGCTGATCGGGATTGGAGATACTTGTCTCCTCATCGATAACTTCTGCAATACGCTTTGCGCTGGCAGATGACATGGTCACCATAACAAATATCATTGAGAGCATCATGAGACTCATCAGTATATTCATGCAGTAGGTAAGAAGACTCATCATCGCGCCGGTAGTGAGCTCATTTGAAACGATCATATGAGCACCCATCCAGCTTATAAGAAGGATGCATGCATAAACCGTTGCAGTCATAACAGGGCCGTTTAATGTAACAACTTTCTCTGCTCTTACAAACATTTCATAGATATTAAGAGCAGCTGTCTTAAACTTGCTGTTTTCATACTCCTCGCGAACATAAGCCTTGACTACGCGGATTGCGGATACATTCTCCTGTACGCTCTCATTGAGTCTGTCATATTTTTCAAATACTTCTCTGAAATACTTTGTTGCTTTGCTCATGATGAAAATAATGAAAGCTCCAAGGAGGAGTACTGCGATAAGATATATCGTTGCAAGCCTGGGGCAGATAATAAATGACATGATAAGTGCAATTATCATCGAAGCAGGTGCTCTCATCGCCATTCTAAGTATCATCATATAAGCATTCTGAATATTCGTAACATCAGTGGTAAGTCTTGTTACCAGACCTGATGATGAGAACTTGTCTATATTTGCAAAGGAGAAGGTCTGGATGTTATCAAACATTCTCTTTCTCAAATTCCTTGCAAGTCCCGTGGATGCCCTTGATCCATAGAAGGCGCCGCCGATACCTGCGAGCAGGCCCAAAATTGCTACAACTATCATCAGCATACCTGTTTTGATAATGTAACTCATATCAGCGCCGTTAATTCCAAGGTCTACTATTCTACCCATGAGGACGGGGATGATCATCTCGCAGATAACCTCTCCTATCATACACAGGGGTGTAAGTATACTTGGCAGTTTGAATTCATGTAATTCCCCAAGAATTTTCTTTACCATTTATTCACCATCCTCTGAAAAAATTAGAACGCCGAAGCGTTCTATATATTATATGACATTCTTAACATAAATTGTATACAATTTGTAAGTTTTTTATTTTCCCCTCATCCGGCACTTCGTGCCACTTGTCTTCGCTCCGCTTCGGTCCGCGCTGAGCCGACGTCCCCCGGACGTCGAGCGCCCCCAAGGGGAAGGCTTTTGTTTTATTCTCCCCCAAGGGAAAGGCTTTACTCCTTAATAAAGGTGCGTACATTAACCCCGTTTACTTCGATGTGGTCGTCCACCTCGATTACAAGGCACTGCCTGCCGTCGATAATTCTGGATTCCACAAGGTCCGCTCTGTCGGGTTTAACCTTGATAACAACATTGGGAGCTTCTATATCGAACTTTCTGGTGTTGGCAATATTCGTAACAAGAAGCGGCTGTTCCTGCTCTCCGACTATTTCTTTATAGTTGTGATCAAAGTAGTCCATTCGCTCCTCGGGAACACCGCTATCTGAGAGAAGGTGCTTTACATCTTCCTTTGAAAGTTCGAAATGAACCTCATCCTCCTCGTGATCCTCGAGCATCGTGTTCAAATTTTCATGGATGTTTCTCATCACATCATAGTCAGCCTCTTCACCGATTGTCTCCTCAACCAGCGCCTGGAAAAGGTTCTTCTGCTCCGGTGCAGACATAGGTGCCCTTCCTCCGAAAAGTGCCTGAATAAACTCGGGCTGAAGGTCCTCGGGCTTTTTTGAAAAATAGAGCATGTTGTGGATGTCCGCATTTCTCTCAATAAACGCAGGAAAAAGGAAGCCCTTGGAAGGTGCATCCACAACCCAGTCGCGGTATCTGTCCTCTATCTCGTTGGTCTTTTCATTATAGCCAAGTCCTGCCTTGGAAAGCTTAACCGGACAGATGCTGCAGAGAATGTAATCATAGATATTCTCCGATGCATCCTCCATCTCTATTCCGTCTCTGGTCATTCCGGGGATATCATAGACAGCATGAACGAGGATTATATAATAATTCTCTTCCATAAAAAGATTGGCAATAATCTTGTCATAGAATTCATCAATAAGACTGTCATCCTCAAGATGGGAATCACGAAGACGCAGTAAAAACTCCTGAGTTCCTCCCTGCTCTTCCTGGTCAAGCGGGAATTCGAGATTTATAAGACTTTTTCCGAATACTCCTGTAAGTGTGTGTTTGAAAATATCGAGATACTTGAACATCTCCTCATCGGGGATGCTTCCAAATGCTTTTTTAAATACAAGGCGCTTTGATTTTTCGCCATCAACATAACACCCGCAGATGTGATCGATAGTACATCTGTCGGGTGTAAATTGTTTCCTTATTTCTAATACTTCTGCTTTATTCATGTGAGCTGTTTTACCGGTGTGCTTATTTCAAGTACACTATTCCTTTGCTATAAATTTATCGCACATCTCGCGGGCAAACTGAACAGGATATAACTGAACCATAACTGAATCAATGAGATTTTCGATAGTCATCTTGAAAGCTACCTTGACGAAATTATCGTACTCGATTTCAAAACTCTTTTCAAAAATCTTGACACTGTCGACATCTATTCTGTTGACAACAGGAGTACTGATATCAGTAGGAACACTGAGCATCATAGAAAGAGACGTAGCCGCAGCACCCATCATCTGGTTCATGGCCTCCGAAGCTGCGGAAAGATGAAGATCCGATATCTCACAGTTAGTGTTGGTACCGTCTCCACCCATCATAAGATCCGTCATAACCTTAACATCATTCTCCTTGAGAATGAGAACGTTATTGCCGGTCAGTCCCTTAACGTAGTGAATCTGAACAAAAATGCAGGTATTCTCATAATCATCGAGAGTCTCGCTGCGCTTGATCACGGAAACATTCGGTGTGGTTATATCCACTTTTTTATTGACCATCATGCTGAGTGTGGTCGCGGAATTACCCATACTGATGTTGGCAATTTCTCCTAAAGTATCCATCTGTTCGTTTGTAAGTACCTGATCCATAAGAACCCCTCGCTTCTGTATAATCAGTTTTTCATTTCGCTAGATATCACGGATATACTACTATTTTATGCCATCATACTTTTTGTGTAAAGGAAGAAAGGGGCTGTGATTTCTTAATTTTCTATAACCTTTTTATTTAATTATAAGGTCTTTTAGTTCATAAAGTGACTCCATTTTCTTATAATAAAGTCCCTTTACCTCTTCCTCGTCATCATTCTGATCGGGAATGTATACGGTTTTAATACCTGCCGCAGCTGCTGACCTTACTCCGTTTGGAGCATCCTCCACGGCGATACAGTTTTCCTTGGGTACTCCAACCTGTTCACAGGCATACAGGTAAATGTCGGGCTTAGGTTTTCCCTCTTTAACCATGGTGGCACAGCATATCTTATCAAAATAAGAAAGAAGCCCGACTTCGCTCAAATATCTGGTGGTTCTCTCCTCATCCGTCGCGGTTGCTGTAGCGATAAGGATATTTCTCTCCTTAAGAAACTGAAGAATTTCCCTGGCTCCGGGCTTAAGATTTATCCCTTCCTTCGCAGCCAGCTCCTCAAAGAGAATTTTCCTGTAAGCGCGCGCTTCATGATAGTCAAAATCATCGCCGTACCACTTTTTGAACTGCTCGGGAGCAAAGGGTCTTCCGAGACTTCTAAGCTGCAGTGCCTGTTCTCTTGTCATGTGAAATCCGAAATGCTCTATTGTTTTAGGCCACACTATCTGATAGTACTTTTCCGTATCGATGAGTGTTCCGTCAAGGTCGAATAATACTGCCTTTATGTCCAATTTCCTTCTCCGCTTCATTCTTTAATCCTTTGTGCTCTGCATCGAAAAATATTTTTTAAACTATTTCAATTTTACGCTTCCTTAAGCTTAGCTTTATTATCGATTTTATTATCGATTTTCTTTATCCACTTACCGCTTCTTAGTCGAACAATGCAAACGATGCATTTTATAAACTGGTCAATTCTGAGCATTATGTAAACCCAAAAGCCCGGCCATTTAAGAACAAGTCCAGTCAGTGCTCCGAGAGGAATGCTGCAGATCCATAAAAAGATGATGTCCGCTACCATGAGGAATTTTGTATCACCGCCACCTCTTAAGGTTCCCTTTGTAAGGATACTGTTAGCTGCCTGGAACCAGATAACAAGTGCAACTGCAGTCATAAGGTCTTTTGCAAGGGCTGCTGTTTTAGGTTCTATCTTATAGGCTCCCACAACCAAATCTGAAATAACAAGGATCAGAAGACATCCAAAACCACCTATGATAAAGCCCAGTGCTGCAAAGGTTATGCCCTGCTGCTGTGCTTTTTGAACCTCTCCCTTTCCAAGGGTTATACCTGTGATGGTGCAGCTTGCCTGGCTGATTCCCTGAATTACCACGGTAGCAAGCGACATTACAACTGTGGTTATGGAATTGGCTGCCACAAAGCTGGCTCCTATATGTCCCATAACTACTGCTACTGCGCTGTTTCCAAGACCAAGAAGCGTGTCCGAAACGAGCACGGGTATTGAAATACGGATGTATTCCGGAAGCAGGTCTGATACCGGCAGGGTCAAATCAGAAACACGAAGTCCGATATTTGTATCTCGGAAAAGAAGGAAACCGAAGATTATGGTGAACTCCACAACTCTTGCTATAAGTGTTCCCAGGGCAGCACCGTTTACCCCCATTGCAGGCGCACCCAGTTTTCCGAAGATGAATACCCAGTTACAAAAAATATTTAAGAAAAACGAGCAACAGCTTGCAACAAGCGGAACATGAGCTTTTCCCACGCTTCTTAGCATAAGACTTGATGTAACCGCATAGCCGTTTAAGTAATAGCAGGGTATTGATATCAAAAGATAGCCGGTTCCCTGACGGATGACCTCCTCCTCAGAGGTAAAGAGTCCCATAATGCCCGCCGGCATAAGAAAAGTGATTATCGAGAAAAAGGTTGCGGTTATAAAAAGCATTCTGAACATGATATTGACCGATTTTTTCATGCTGAGCCGGTCATTCATTCCAAAGAATCTGCTGACAAGAACGCTTGCTCCCATTCCAAGTCCCATACACATTATCTGGAAAATGGTTATAAAATTATTCGCAAGCGTCGCACCGCTCATGGGCGCTTCTCCCAGTTGCCCCAGCATCATGTTGTCGGCCATGTTTACACCGACTGTGATCAGCTGCTGAAGCGCAATCGGAAGTGCAAAGGACACCAGCATTCTATAGAATAGTTTATCACGTACAAATAGGTTCACCTATTTTTCCTCTTTTCAAATTTATGGCTCCACGCCGAACATAGCGTACATCTTTTTGCTTCCCGGAAAGCCCTTAAACACAGGATCAGGATATATATTCATAAGTTCTTTATCATGATCTATCCTAAGATCAGTCACCCTGTCAAAGCACATTGTCGGAACTGAGTCTCCTTCGACAGCGGGCCAATTAGATATTATATCACAATTTGGATCTCCGGTTTTCGCAAATGAAACCCAGGCTCCTGCCATCTGATTCTCAAGCTGCTCAGATACTCCGGGGATATATTCAGCCTCTATATATGCAGAATTTCTGAAAACATAAGGCTCCTCTGCGTTATGCCATGCAACCGTACCATAGTTGAATGGAGATTCCAGGTTAAACATCCAGTTCCAGGTCTTTCCTCCTGCTGCCGCTCTGCTTTTACAAAATGAAAGACAGCCTCGCCTTAATCTTGTATCAAGGAAAAGAACATCTGCGGGATTTCTGTCAGGGTAAGCCTTTTGAAAATACTCTGATATTTCCGATGTTTTATCTCCGAACATTTCTTTTTTATATTGACAGATGGTCTCACTGCTCCATTTATTTTTTATTCCGTCTCCTATTGAGGTTCCGAAATTACCGGAAAATTCTCCGAGAACAGAACCCACAAGCATAGGCTTTTTAAGTGATTCTTTCCTCCATCCAAAGTCCAGGGGATGTCCCATAAAATACTCACCATCCGGATGAGGTCTCCAGTTAACCATTCCGCCTTCCTTATTTTGAATGGTCCATATTGCATTCATTGTGGCCTGAGCAAGGTCGTACCAGTCCACACTTTCAAGCTCCTTAACATTTTCAGGCGCTATTCCAAGATAATGGAGAATCAGTTCTGCACAGCGTTTTGAAGTTTTCCTGTGCTCTAGGACATTATCCTTTCCTATACCATTTGGGCCGCCGGACTGGATTATAGCTCTCTGATAATAGTTATCCGCGGCAGGTGTCTGCATCAGATACACCACCTTCTCACCGCCACCGGACTGTCCGAAAATTGTTACATTCTCAGGGTCCCCGCCAAATTCGGCAATATTTTCATTAACCCACTTAAGGGCCATAACCAGATCTGCAAGGCCTGCATTTGGGGAATCCTTATACTCTTCGCCATACTCTGACAGATCAAGGTATCCAAGCACATTTAATCTGTGGTTCAAGGATACAACCACCACATCATCGGCCTTTGCCAGGTTTTCGCCGTCATAGGCAAGAAGCTCAACCGAGGACCCGGAAAACCATCCGCCCCCGTGAATCCATACCATTACAGGTCTTTTTGCCTTTGAATCAAGATGCTTTGTCCAGATATTCAGATACTGGCAATTTTCATTCTGCGGATAGAAAAAATGCGGAACCGTAAACTGGTCATGAGGCACCGGCGTATTTAGCTCGCAGCATACATGACCATATTGGAATGCCTCTTTTATTCCATTCCATGAATCAGGCTCTGTCGGAAAATGAAAACGTCTTGCATTAGCATATTTAATTCCCCTGAAAATATAGGTATCGCCTGACTTTAATCCCCGAAGCTTACCATATTTAGTCTGAGCCACCGGATCATCGTAATTGCAGATAACCTGCTCAGTTAACTTTTTCATGTACATAGTATTTTCCTTTCGGCCTAAGGCGTACCGCTTACGGCAGACTCCTTAGGCCCCTCTACAATTATCATTATCTGCTTAACATTACAAACTCTGTCTCGGTCCGCCGCCAAAGGTTGAAAGCGGCTCACGGTCATTGTTCCCTACAATTGCTTTAGCCGGAAGTATCTCCATAAGCTCATCATCATGGTGTAAGCCTTCTTGCACTTTTCTGTCAAAAAGCATACAGGATCCGTTTGAAGCATCTACCGGATGCCATAAGGGCATTCCCACATGATTTGGGTCACCATTATAGGCAAAGCTGACCCAGGCACCGGTCATTATATCCTGCAGTTCCTCGGAAACTCCCGGGATATAGGATGCCTCAAGGTAGTTAGCGTTATGGAACATATATGCTTCTTCAACGTTATGCCAGGCAACTGTTCCGTTGTTGAAGGGTGATTCCAATGTAAAGAGCCAGTTATATGCAGGTGCACAGCCTTCCGTGAATCTCTTTTTACAGAAATCTCTTGAAGCCACACGGCAACCACGATTTATATAAAGACTGTCCACAGGTAAAAAGCCGGGATATGCCTTCTGCTGTGCTGCCACAATTTCCTTTGCCTTATTGCCAAAGGCCTTATTCAAAAGCTCCCATACCTTTTCATCATCCCAGAAATTCTTGCTGCCCTCAGCATAGACCTGATTATAATTCTGATCGAACTCACCGAGAACAGAGCCCACAAGTACAGGAATATTCTTAGCTTCTTCCATAAAGGGATTGTTCATGCCTGTTCCAAGATAAAAATCATTGTCAGCCACAGGACACAGATACATGCCAAAGCCATACTTTTCCTGAAGTGCCTGCTCTGCCTTCTGAGCAGCTCTTGCGAGCTTATAATAAGGAATTGTTTCTATTTCATGGATGTCCGTAAGCCCCAGCTCATCAACAACCATCTTTGAAAGCTCTGCTGCCTGCTCTTTAGTTACATCTTTAAAGCCTTCAAAAAGTCCGCTTTGGATTACTGCCTTGTGAAAAAGACCTACAGCACTTGGAGTCTGTAAAAGCGCACTTACCTTGCAGCCTCCACCTGACTGTCCCATAATTGTTACATTACCGGGATCTCCACCAAAGGCTTCTATATTTTCATTGATCCATTTCAGAGCAGCCACCAGATCCGCCTGTCCCAGGTTGCCGGTATAGCGATATTCATCACCATAGCCTGACAGATCAAGATATCCTATGCAGTTAAGACGATGATTTATCGATACAACCACCACATCGCCGAAATCACAGAGTTCGTGACCATCATAGGCGTAAAGTTCAATTGATGAGCCTGTTGCGAAGCCGCCTCCGTGGATCCAGACCATAACAGGTTTATTTGCACCTTTTTCTATGTGCCTGGTCCAGATATTTAAATAATGACATTCCTCATCCTGAACATAATGATAATGAGGAACATTGTACTGATCGTGGGCTATAGGGGTGTGCATTTCAGGGCATACAGGGCCGTAGATAATAGCCTCTTTAGTGCCTTCCCAGGCAGGGATTTCCTGGGGCAGATGAAAACGCTCTGCCCTTGCATATTGAATTCCCCTGAATATGAAAACATCCTCTTCCCACAGTCCTCGTATTTTTCCTTTTGGGGTATCTACTACCGGGTAATCCGGATTGGAGATTATAGATCTTGTTAGTTTTCGGGGATACATGGTTTACCTCCGTTTTTTGTTTTTTAACCCTTGTTTTATTAAACTTTATCAATATGCGAAGTGCAGCTTCTTGATTGTGAGGGTGCCTGAAGTTACGACTATCTTTACTACAGCTTCCTCAGCGGCGGGGATGGTAAGAGTGTCTGCGAAGGCAGGTTTTAAAATGTCACCGGCAGCAAGAGTGATGGCACCGACTTTTTCTCCATTGCAGAATACATCAGCGCTGCCCTCGCCAATTCCTTCTATGGTTACGTGGCAATCCTTTGTAACCTCTCGAACTGTGTAGTTTGCAAACTCACCGCAGTGAAGCTCGAGAGCGAGATCCTCCATTGGATCATAGCGCTCTACATTAGGATCCTCGTACCAATTGAATGCAGGGTAAGGCTTGTTTTTACTGGTAGCCCACACGAGCTTGGTGTGATCCTCAAGTCTGAAATCAAGGTAGTTACTAAGCTCCCAGGTTCCATAGTAGCGGCTTCCGTCCTCAAGGAACATATCGTAGCCGGAGCCGGGGATGTCTATGTCAGGATGCTTTGCACTAATGCGCGCGTTTTCATAATTTATCTCGCAGTGCTCAAGCTTTGTAAGCTCAATAAACTCATCCATAATTCTCTGGGATTCCGCATAGCTTGGTCTGGGGCCGCCTGAAAGGAATTTGTGGATTTTATTCCAGTCCTTCGGAAGGGGATGTCCAACAGAGCCGGGAGCATGAGGGCCACCCATGGCTGTCTTCCATGCCCAGGGAGTGTAAGCTATGCCGTAGTGAGCGCAGATATCATAGAATATTCCGTTGTGAATCGGCTTTGATCCGCACTCGCCAAGCCAAAGGGGAACATTGTACTCTCTGCACTTAAGAAGCCACGGGTAAAGGTCCTTGATCTCAGGAGATGCTCCGTAAAGGTGAATTGAAATAGCCCAGTTATGGCATTCAGGATCATAGTCATGGTCAAAGATTCTTAAATCTCTTGCGAACTTTGCACCCTCGAGGAACATGATGTGCTCCTTGTCAATCGCACGGATTCTTCTGATGCATTCCTCATAATACTGAACAAGAAGTGGAATATATTCATGCTGAACAGGTGATGAAACCGGCTCATTTATAAGATCATAGCCTGCAATTATCCAGCGCTTTCCGTAGCGGCGAACGATTTCCTCCCAAAGAATTATCTGACGTTCTTTACTCTCTTCATCAAGGAAAACATTAGGTACTTCGCAGAACAGGCCGTCACCTGTAGCACCATTGTTTCCACCCACAACACCGTGCATATCAAGAATTACATAGAGCTTATGCTTTTCGCACCAGTCTATTACATTGGATAAACGGAAAAATCCTTTTTCATTGAAAGTAATTCCGGGCTCCTCGTAGAGAAGTGCATTGGCATTCAAAACTACTCTCACGCAGTTATAACCAAGCTCTGCCATTTTCTCAATATCTTCTTCACGAAGATGATTTTCCTCCCAACGATCCCAGAAGGTCTCAAGATACTTACTTCCGCAAAGTTCTCTAATTGTCTGTGTCACGGTCCTTCGTGTTGTCCATCTCTCGGGATTGTGATCGCGTCCCGGGCCCGGGAACAAAAAAAACTTAAACACATCGATAGGTGTTTCAACACCGCCTATCATAAAGCCCTCCACATTTTCCCAGTTGGCTGTTCCATATCCGTGAAGAATGATTTCCTGCCCTTCTCCGTTTACAAATCTGGTGCCCTCTGTTCTTAGCACACCCTTAACATATTCATTATTAAATTTACTCATTTTATTTTTCTCCTCAGCATTTCTTTTTTAGCTTTAGCATTACCTTAAGAATATTAGCTGCGCACCTTTGCACATCACCTCTGCAGATTGTCTGCTTATAATTGTCTTTAACCTTATAGACTATGGTCTTGCCACCATCTTCTAAAAAAGCCACCTTAGTATCCACTGCGGTTTTCATTGGCAAAAACTTATCTCTCAGAGTAAATGCTTCAAAAACCGGACTTGCTTCATAATATATTTTTTCTCCGTTTACAAGGATAAGGTCCTTATTTACCTCTGCCTTAAAGCCCTCTCCAAGAGATACCCTGATGAGCTTGTCTCCGTCTTCGGAGGGTTCATAATCATTCCAGAGCAGAATGTAAACCTCTGCAAAAGGAATTCCCAGACGGTATTTTTTCACCTGCCCATCAGGCTCAAATTCAGGCTCCACCTTTTTCATGTGTCTTAAAATCTCAATACTTTTTTCAAATCCACCCGGCATTATCAGGTCATTCCCCGCATGCATTGATTTGTATGGAGAACTGCTTCCCCCGTTCCAATCGGTCATTATGAGTCCCTCAAAGCCCCACTCACCTCTTGCTATGTTGGTGCAAAGATCGAAGTCATCCGCCGTGGGAACACCATTTATAAGGTTATAGGAGGTCATGACAGACATTGCCTTACCCTTTTGGATTGCTATACGGAAGGGCTCCAGGTAAATCTCTCTTATTGCTCTTTCTCCTGCCACCGAATTATTTGCGTGCCGGTTTGTCTCCTGGTTGTTCAGCGCAAAATGCTTAACACAGGCAGCTGCCGTTCCGTCCTTCTGGATCCCCGCTGTGACAGCTGCTGCCATCTCGCCGGCAAGCAACGGATCCTCTGAAAAGTACTCAAAGTTTCTGCCACAAAGAGGATTTCTGTGCATATTTACACCGGGGCCAAGAAGCACATCGATATTCATGGCCAGAAGGTCAGCATTCATTCCTTCCCCCACTTCCCGTACCAGCTCTCTGTCAAAGCTTTGAGCCAGATGTGTTCCTATAGGCCAGGCAATGCAGTGGTGATATACCATCTGTTTTTTCCCGGTTTCAATATTAGTGGCCTCAAAATGCTGGGCAATTCTTACCCCTCCGGGCCCATCCGCAAAAATTAGTGAGGGAATATGATACTTTTCAGAAAGCGCATGCGTTGTTTCGCCGGCTGCCCCAGGTACAGATTCTGAATTTGCTCCTACTATGGGATTACTGTCATCCTCAACGCCCCAGCCCGAGCCGCAGACAAAGGCAGCCAGTTCCTCCTCAGAAAGTCCTGCAACAAAGTTTTCCACAGTAGTCTTCCGGGCCATTAGATCATCATAGGAAAAGAACTCTTCTGCAGTGATCTTCTTTTCTTCATAAGGCATCTTGCACTTATACTCTTTATCAGAGGTATACGTTACAACCTTCTCATCTGAAAGCTTTGACCGCCTGTCCTCACATACAATTTCCTTATCAGGCTCCAGAACCGGAATATTCCTTATTTCATCGGAGTTATCTTTACCCTTGATTCCTGTAAGCTCAACAAGCTCTTGTTTTAACGGCATCACAGCATTTACAAGTACTGTTTTTAATGTCTGCTCAATTTGAACCGCCGCCACTTTAGTCAGATTATCTGAGGAATTACCCACCCTTACGATGTAATAACCCTTTGATAAAATATAGGCTTTTTCCTTTTCGCTATATGACGAAAGCATTTTTAACGCAAAAGAAATTTTAAGAATTTCTGACTGTCCCGGTTGTAAAAGTGAAGTTTTTTCAAAGCCCTTAAGCTCCATAGAGGGCATATCGATTTCTGTGGAAGGAGCCGATACATAAAGCTGTACTACCTCTTTTCCCGCAACAGCACCTGTATTTGTGACTCTCACTGAAACTGTGACTTCGTTATCATTAATTCCGGTGTCGATACATTCCAGGGAAAAACTCGTATAAGATAAGCCATAGCCGAAGGCGTATCCCGGCCTTTTATCAAAGGTGTCAAAATATCTGTACCCCACATAAATGCCTTCATTATAAAGGGATGTATCCTTATCTTTCAGATAAGAATCTGCACTGGGATAATCTTTGTATTCATAGGCCCAGGTAGCTGACAGCTTACCGGAAGGATTTGCTCTTCCTGTAATAATCTCAGCAGCAGCTTCACCGCACTCCTGTCCCGCCTGTCCAACCAAAAGTATGGCATCTGCTTCTGTGTTTTCAAGGTCAGCTGCCGCAACAGGGCCACCCACATTCAAAACTGCAATTACTTTTTTAAAATGTTTTCTCAGGTTCTTAAAACTGTCTTTTTCCGTATCAGATAAATAAAAATCATCCTCTGCCTTTCGGTCGTTTCCCTCGCCGGAATTCCTTGAGATCACATAGACAGCCGTATCAGTATCCTCTGCATAGCTTTTTGCTTCTTCTGCCGAGATCAGTTTTTCGGGAAAAGAAAAGGTAGCCATTACCCTCTCCGGCATGTTGCTAAATTCCCTGTCATAGCGATCACCTGTTTCAAGTAACTCTTCTTCATTAAGAATGGTAAAACCTGCATTTTTCATGGCAGGTAAAAGCTGTATATGATATCTGGGTGAAAGGTCTACATTGCTGTCGCCACCGCCTGTAAGTCCGCCGTTAAAGGGATCCCCGGATCCGGTGCCCCCTCTTATGGTCCTTACTGCACCGTTTCCAAACATACATACCCTGCCGGGCTTAAGCGGAAGTGCTCTGTTATTGTTACGCAGCAGCACCATTCCTTCTATTGCTGCTTTTTTTGAAACATCAGCTCCCTTGATCTCTCTCTCTGAAAGAGGCGGAAAAATAGTTGTCATCATATTCTGTCCCTCTGATTGTCTTTTAAAAGGCGGAGGATCAATTCCTCCGCCCAGCCTTGTTTAGATGTCACTTTATCTCTGCAGATATCTGTCATAAGCGGCCTGATAGGTATCAATAACCTCCTGCAGACCAAATGCATAAAGGTCGTTTACATATTCTTCGTAGGGCTTAACGTCCTGACCTGTTATGTAATTGATGGTGTATTCATCAATCATAGTCTGAATATCAGTGAACTTGGTCTGTATCTTGCTCTCCTCAGCTGTAAGTGTAAGGCTCTCGGAGATTGACATATTTGTCTCCGGAGATGACCATATCTTAACTGCCTCCAGCTCGTAGTTTGTATCACCTGCAGTTGCTGAAGAAAGCTTCCAGCTTGCAGAAATATCATGCTTACCAAGGAAGCTGCTGCCCTGATTGAGAGCATATTTCTGAAGTACATCTGTTGCAGGAAGTCCATCGGGGTTGTGTAAAACAAGATCTGTATACTGTGGTGTTCCGTCCTCGCCTATTGTATAGGTCTCGCCCTCAATTCCATACCAGTTAAGATACTGACCTTCCTCTGTGTACTGGAAATCCAGCCATTTTGCTGCAAGCTCCGGATTTTTACAGGATGTGCTGATAAAAATAGGTCCCTTTGCAATCTTACGATCACCGAGCTGAACAGGCTCATCCCCCGGGTTAAGGGCAGGTGCCACGATGGGCTGCAGGAACTCCTTATCGTTGTCCACCATGTGGTAATTGCTGTAGCTGTTTCCTGTGAAAGCTGACAGTACCATGCTGTAAAGAAGTGTGTCATTGTTCTGAACTGATGCAGGTGTATCAAGATAATAATGGAAGGTTGTGAAATTAGGATTTATCAGTCCCTCTGAATACCACTGCTTCATGGTATCAAGATATCCCTTCCAGGAATCCTTAGCCGGTCCGCATACGATCTTGTCCCCTTCAAGCTGTAAAAACTCTTTAAGATTCTGGGTTCCCACTCCCCAGGAAAGTGCAAGTGCAGAACCGCCGTCATTGTCAAGAACAAAGGGCGTTGCAATACCTGCTTCCTTCGCCTTTACAAGTGCATCATGCCATTCATCAATTGTTGTAGGCACATCAAGTCCAAGATCTTCCAGAAGATCAGCTCTGTACGCAAGCCCCTGATAGGTTCCTTCAGATTCTGCAGTCTTATCCTGACCTACTATCGTTCTGCAGACAATTCTTTTGCCTGAATCAGCAGTTGCCTCACGTCTGGCCTCGTCTGAAGTTGCAAGAAGTGCCTTGTAGTTAGGCATATAGTTTTCAATCAGTGTATCCATATCAGGATAGATGATTCCCTCTTCAACACCGGATTCTTCACCGCCGGGATAGGAAACAGGATAAATGATGTCAGGAAGATCACCTGAGGAAATGAGAACCCCGAATTTCTGAACCGCATCATCCTGGTTTATCGGAATCCAGTTGATGTGGACATTTGTGAGCTCCTCCATCTTTTTTACGCCCTCGATCTCGTTAAGATCCTTCATGACAGTTCCGCTGTAGCAAAGCCATACTGTAAGTTCCTGCTTTTCTTCACAAAGAGGAAGTGTCAGTTCCTTAAGCGGAAGCTCCTCCCCGGTAGAAGCTGTGCTTTCTGTCTTTGCCGCCTGATCACCGTTTTGGGCATCAGCCTCACTTTTGCCACACCCCGCAACACATGACATAACCATCGTGGCTGTCATAATAATTGCTAAAATTTTCTTTTTCATAAAATACTCTCTCCTTTTTGCTTGTATATAAAATTGTATATCATGTCGGGTTATTTTACTGCCCCGATCGTCATACCGGTTACAAAATACTTCTGAACAAAGGGATATACCGCAAGTATCGGCAATGTTGAAACCACAATCACGGCATACTGAATATTACGTGAATACAGATTCATGGAAAGCGCATCCGTACTTGAAGTTATGTCCTTGGTACTCTGGAAAAGAATTGTCCTTATCTCCATCTGCAGCGGGTATAGCTCGGTTTTTGTAGGAAGATACAAAAGAGCTGACATAAAGTCATTCCATTTTCCGACCACCGTAAAGAGCATGATTACCGCAAAAGCTGCCTTACACAAGGGAAGGATTATCTGGAACATTGTCACGAACTCGTTTGCTCCGTCTATTCTTGCTGCCTCCTCAAGAGCATCCGCTATACCCTGCATGGAGGTTCTCATAAGTATGATGTTGAATACACTTAAGGATCCTGGAATAACCATAGCCCACATGGTGTCTATCATATGAAGGTTTCTGATAACCATATAGGTCGGAATCATACCGCCGTTAAAAAGCATTGTGAACGAAATCAACAGCATATATGCATTTCTGTATCTGAAGCGTTTTCTTGAGAAAACAAAGCCGGCGATAACAGTAAGCACTCCTGTAAAAGCACAGGAAAGTAAAATGTAAATGATCGTGTTTAAATAGCCTGACCAGAGCTTTTGATAACTGAAGATGATGTTATAAGCCTGGAAATCAAAATTCTTTAATCGCCACAGTACCAATCCCTTGTGGGAAGTTACCTCCGTTGGATTGCTGATTGAAACCATGATTACATGCCATAAAGGAAAAAGGCACGCCGCTGCTATTCCAATCAGGAGTATGACCGCGAACACCAGGAAAATAGCCCGCGATACCGTCATTTTTTGTTTCATGATATCCCCCTTAAAACAGTCCTGAGCCGGACAGTTTCTTTGTTATTTTATTTGTAGTAATAAGCATTATTGTTCCAACTATTGAATTGAACAGACCAACCGCAGTGGACAGTCCATAGTTCATGTCAAGAAGACCAAGTCTGTAGGTGTAGGTATTGATTACATCCGAATACTCATAGTTTGCAGGTGAGTAAAGAAGAAGTATCTTATCAGCACCAACCGAGAAGACCGCACCCATTCGAAGTATCAGCATCATAAGGATCATTGGCATGATTCCCGGAATCGTTATGTGAATGCACTGCTTCCATCTTCCCGCCCCGTCAACATAGGCCGCTTCATACTGTTCCTGATCCACAGAGCTTAGAGCCGACAGATAAATAATTGATCCGTATCCCAGTCCCTGCCAGAGATTCATCAGCACATATACAAGCCAGAAATTCTTTTTGTTATTCAAAAGATTTACAGGATCTCCACCGGTGATGTTTGCCACTATCACTGAAAGAGGGCCGCCGGCTTCGATGAAGGTCACTACAAGTCCGCAGACAACTACAGCTGAAATGAAGTAAGGCATATAGCTTATAGTCTGTATTGTCTTTTTGAAGAACTTTGCATGTATCTCATTGAGGATCAGTGCAAAGATGATAGGTATCGGAAAATTCACGACAAGATCAAGAACACCTATACCTATTGTGTTTCGGATTGTTCTCCCAAAGTAGGGGCTTCCGAAAAACTCCCTGAAGTTGTCCAGTCCTACCCATTTACTATGTAGAAGTCCTTTGGCCGGTGAGTACTTCTCAAATGCCATCAGCAGCCCAACCATAGGCGCGTAATTGAAAATAGCAAAATAGATCAGCACAATTGCCAGTAAAAAATAAATGACAGGGTTCCTGCGAATATCTACAAGCTGATTGTGAAAAAAGCCTTTCACTCCGCCATTTTCGATATAACCCGTAACCCTTTGCGAGGAATTAGTTGTCGATGTGTCCATAATTCCTGCTCCTTTCTTAAATTTGTTGTGCTAATTATACAAATCCAGGAAGGGGCATTCTATAAAAAACACTGTAAGAAATTTTCTATTTTTTATCCCACAATTAAATTTTTATAACAAATGCGGCAATAAATTATAAAGAAATCAGGTTTGCTTGATTTGGTTATTGTAAAAAATTATAATTTTTCTAAATTATACAGATACCGTGGTTTTCGGTTTAACTCTGTATAGTTCCATTTTTAAAGACACACAGGCTTATGAGGTTATTATGAAAAGCTTTCACATATCAAGAATTGCGCAGCATCTGCTTCTTTTGGTCACACTTCCTACTCTGGTTGTTGCATTTATACTGTTTACATACACCGTTATAAGTAATTACGAATATAACAGAGCTACAATAGCCAGCAATCAGGAAACAATCCTCGGATCCATTGATGATCATGTTCATTCAATAGAAAAGACTGCTTTGGATTCTGTCCAGAGCATGGAGTTTTTATATTTTTCCAACACCAGTTCAAAGAACGTTGCCACAGTCAATTCGGATAAGCTTCTGGCGCAGCTGCAGCGAAGCATGAGTATATATAAAGAAGTTGTTGGTGTGGTGTTATATAATTCGGTGCTTGATCAGTCCTTTTCAAGCTACTTTTCAACAGACTTTAGTGGCATGGACAGCCTTGTTCCTGTTTCAAATACTCCGCTCACAGAACACAGAGATGACCATCTGGAGCTTGCGGAATATGAAGGGCAGTATTTTTTACTATATGTTGTAAAGCAGCGTTATGGCTGCATGACCATTATCATTTGCCCATCCAACAATGAAAACTATCGCACCCTAAACAGAAACAATTATGAAGATTCTCTGTTTTTCAGCTCAGAGTCCGCTGCTTTACAGGAAAGAAATTACATAGCCTCAAAACTTGAAAGTGCACCGCTTTTTCTATCCTACAAAATTGAAAACTATCGCACCTTTACAGGTATAAGTGTTTTCCAGATTATTGCCATTCTGGTTTTGGGACTGCTCTTTTTATCAATTATTCTGCTCTTCCGTTTTATGCAGAAGTTCCTGCTGTCACCTTTATCCGAGCTTTCAGCTTCTTTTAAGCGAATAACAGATGGCGATACAAATTATCGTATTGGTAAAAGCAGTAATATAGTAGAATTTGCAACCTTTTATAAGGGCTTTGATGCCATGCTTGATTCACTCCATGCAGCTGAAATAGAAAAATATCAGCATCAGGAGGAAGCAGCAAAGGCTAAGATGCAATACCTGCAGCTGCAGATTCGTCCGCATTTTTACTTAAACTGCCTAAAGACCATAAACTTTCTTGCACAGATACATGAGGATGAAAAAATTCAGTCAATAGTCATTTCCCTATCTGATTATTTCCGCTACTCCTTCCAGGATCAGAACCAGCTGGTAACCTTCAGGGAGGAAATGCACTCGGTAGGAAGCTATATTGATCTTTGCAGGTGTCTTTACAGTGCCATACGACTTGAATTGGACATCCCTGAGGAGGCAATGGAAATCCCCTGTCTTCCTCTTACCATTCTTACCTTTGTGGAAAACTGTGTAAAACACCGTAATGACTCGGATGAGATTCTTATCAGAATCACTGCTTCCGTAAATAATGAAAATAGCGAAAAGCCTATGCTTGAGCTGTGTATTCAAAACAGCAGCAGGTTCGATGATGAGGTTCTTGTCGCGCTTAATGCTGCGACAAATGATGAGTTTCAATATCGAAGCAATAAAATAGGAATATCAAATGTCCGCTACAGAATGTGGCTATTTTACAAAGAAGATTTCAATATCGAATTTACAAATAAAGACGATCTGGCAACTGTGTCAATGACATTTCCCACAGTACCCGGACAGGATTCAGAAACGAGGTTATTATGACAATCCTTTTAATTGATGATCAGCCGAGTATATTATCGGCACTAACTACAGGAATAAACTGGCATGAAATGGGTTTTACCTCTGTCCTTGCGGCCACAAGTGCAGCTAAGGCCAGAGCCATTCTGACCGAACACCCTGTAGATATCGTGGTGTCAGATATAGAGATGCCTAATGAGGATGGCCTATCACTCCTGTCCTGGGCAAGAAGTCAGGGTATGAATTACGAGTGTATCATGCTGACAGCACACGCTGATTTTTTCTATGCAAAGCAGGCTATAACCTTAAATGTTTTCGACTACGTAGTTCAGCCCGCACGCTTTGAGGATATCATCGCCTCCGTAAAAAGAGCCATCGATAAAATTCAAAGCTCAAGACAGCATAGCAGCTCCTCCCCTAATCAGAAGATAAATGCTGCAGCTAACAATATCGTGATAAACAATCTGCTTGATAGCTGGCCTGATTATGAAACCACAGTTATTTATCCTCAGCGCCTTGAAAAGATGCTTAATCAGATGAGACATTTTGGTGTGGACTGTAACGGATCAACTCCCTGCATGCTTGTCTCCTTGTATGTTCCATCTCAGATAAGTGCAGAGGCTTCGGATTTTTCTCTTCTTTGCAGCAGATTTTACGATCTCCTAAGCACAAAATATGATGCTCCCGGCTTTTCATGCTATTTGACCGAGAAGCGTTTCTTTGCTGTGTTTATCATGCCTCTTCCCATGTCTCTTGAGGTATCACTTGCGGAGCTGTTCTCAAGCGCTTCCTCTGAAGCAGGTATCCACGCCGGACTTTCCTGCACAGCGGCCGAGCTACGCTTTATGAAGGATGCCATGGATCATCTTCTTAATAGTGAAGTAAAATCCGGTGCTCCCAGCAGCGTAAGGTTCTATCCCTTTGACAGCGACGCTTACCTCAGTGCCAATTCAGGCCAGGGCAGATATCAGCAATATATTGGTCAGATAAAGGAGTATATCAACGAGCATATCTCCGAACCTATTTCAAGAAATGATATTGCAGACAGTCTGCACTTATCCCCGGATCATGTAAGCGTGGTGGTAAAAACCACCGAGAGCATGACGGTGAAGGAACTTATCACTTCCGTAAAAATGGAGCATGCACGAAACATGCTCCGCAACACAAAAATGCCCATTGGTACCATCTCCCAAAAATGTGGCTACGATAGCTTCGCCTACTTCAGCAAAATCTACCGTGACACCTACAATCTCACGCCCTCTCAGGAACGTGGGAAATGAATAGAATAAATGGAGAGTTTTGTCCGCTCAGCACTTTTCAGAAAGACAAGTCCTTCATCAAATCTGTCCGCCAGCCAGGCTTTCTTTGATGATACCTGCACATCCTTGTTATTGGAAATGGCGCAGCAAATGTGTTCCTTTTCCAAATTATCCTTTGTTATGGCAATTCTTGCATTAAATAACTTGTTGTCTATCTTCATATTGTTTTATGACTCTATCACTGCATATTTCCTATCTATTGCCCCCTCGAAACTTCTTATAAGTGATTTTTTGTGATTATTCACAATCATTCTTGATTATTTTTGTCTATTTATCATGAGTATTCGTGATTATATATGATTGACTTTGATTACTCTTGATGTTATTCTTTTCTCAGATGGTACATTCCATCATCAATTTTCAAGGAGACTTAGCATATGTTAACCGAGGAAAGACGATCAGCAATTGTTTCCTATATTGAAGAACATAAAGCAGCAACTGTTCAGGAGCTTGTAGATGCTCTTGATTCTTCAGCGGCTACAATCAGGCGCGATCTGAATGCTCTTCACGAGGAGCGCCGCATTCTTAAGGTTTTCGGCGGTGCCACTGTTTTAAACAAAAAGGACGTGACCACAACAGAGCCCTCTGTTGCCGAGAAATCACATCGTAATACCGATGAAAAAGACATCATTTCGGAATATGCTGCTTCACTCATTCAGGACAACGATTTTGTTTATATCGATTCAGGTACAACTACTCTTCATCTCATCGATCACATAACAAATAAAAAGGCGAAGTACATTACAAACGGCGTTGTTCATGCCAAGAGGCTTTTGGAAAGAGGACTCTCCACCATGATAATAGGAGGCCGTATAAAGCCCGTTACTGAAGCAGTCATCGGTCCCGATTGTGTGGAAGCGCTGAAAAAATTCCATTTTACAAAGGCCTTCATGGGAACAAACGGCATTTCGGTTCAGGCGGGTTTCACCACCCCCGATGTGGACGAAGCACTTGTTAAAGCCGAAGCAATAAAGCACACCTATCTCTCCTACATTCTTGCAGACCACACCAAATTCGGAGTTGTGAGCTCGGTTACTTTTTCTGAACTGAGGAACTGCTGCATCATTACAGATGAGGAGCCTGACAAAAAATATAAAGATCAGACCATCATCAAGGCCATCAACTGAAAAGGAAGGAGAAGCAAATGATATATACCGTAACTTTTAACCCTGCAATTGACTATATTGTCAGAATGGATAAGCCACTGGATCCGGGAATGACCAACCGTTCAGTTTCCGAGGACTGCTTTTTCGGAGGAAAAGGAATCAATGTTTCCACCATATTAAAGAATCTCGGAATCGAGAACACAGCTCTTGGCTTCGTAGCAGGTTTTACAGGAGAGGCCATAGTTGAAAGTGTCAAGAATAAAGGAATTCTAGCTGATTTCATTATGCTAAAGGATGGAATTTCAAGAATTAACGTAAAAATCAAATCAGAGCAGGAAACAGAAATAAATGCTCAGGGACCTGTTATCACAGACGAAGCCTATAACGAGCTTCTCTGCAAACTCGATTCGCTTAAGGAAGGCGATATGCTAATCCTTGCGGGAAGCATTCCAAGCACTCTTCCAAGCGATGTATATGAAATCATTCTGGACAGATTAAAGGATAAGGGAGTCACCTTCGTGGTTGATGCAACAAAGGATCTTCTCATGAATGTTCTTAAATACCATCCTTTCCTTATTAAACCCAACAACCATGAACTGGGTGAGATGTTCGGAACCGTACTTAAAACAGATGACGAAATTGAAGAACATGCCAAAAAGCTCCAGGAAATGGGCGCAAGAAACGTTCTGATATCCATGGCCGGCGATGGCGCAATGCTTATAACAGAGGACGGACAGAGATTCCGCGTCGGTGTTCCGAAAGGAAAGGTTAAAAACTCCGTAGGAGCCGGTGATTCAATGGTAGCCGGTTTTGTCGCAGGATATATGAAAACAAAGGATTACAAGGTTGCCCTTAACATGGGAACCGCCGCCGGAAGCGCAACAGCCTTTTCCGACGATCTCGCAACAGGCGAGCTGATTAACAGTATTTACGAAACATTATAAACAGGGATAAACCTGTAAATACGTTTCGTCAATATAAATACAAATGTATTGGGGAAAACCCCAACAAGGATGCTAACGCATAGAAAGGGAGAAACATGAAAATCAAAGATCTTTTAAGCAAAGAAGGGGTAAGCTTAAATCAGACCGCTGCGGATCAGAATGCCGCAATCGACCTGATGGTAGCGCTTCACGACAAAGTAGGTAATCTTAATGACAAGGCAGCATTCAAGGATGCGATTGTTGCCAGAGAAGCAAAAGGTTCAACCGCGGTAGGCATGGGGATCGCTGTTCCGCATGCAAAAACAGCAGCTGCTAACAAGGCAGGACTTGTTGCCATTACTGTTCCGTCAGGAGTAGATTACAAGTCACTCGACGGCCAGCCCAGTAAGCTTCTGTTCATGATCGCAGCACCTGACGGAGCTGCCGACACACATCTCGAGGTACTGTCAAAGCTCATGACAATGCTCATGGATCATACTTTCACATCCTCTCTTATTGAAGCAAAAACACCTGAAGAATTCATTGATCTCATTGATAAGCAGGAAGATGCACGTGATAAAAAGAGTTCCGGTACTGAGTCAGCTGCTCCGGCTCCCACATCATCAGGAATTAAGCTTCTTGGTGTAACAGCATGTCCCACAGGTATCGCTCACACATATATGGCTGCTGAAGCTCTCGAGCAGGCAGCAAAGGACCAGGGCCTTTCAATGAAGGTTGAGACAGATGGTTCGGGCGGTGCAAAGAATGTGCTCACAGATGCTGAGATCAAGGACGCTGATGTTATTATCATCGCAGCAGATAAAAATGTTGAGATGGGCAGATTCAACGGTAAGAAGGTTATCAAGGCTTCAACAGCCGATGCAATCCACCACTCTTCAGATCTTATCGGACGTGCGGTAAAGGGCGACGCTCCCGTTTATCAGCATTCAGGATCCGTAACAAGCAGCGCTTCTCTTGATAACGAAAGCGCAGGAAGAAAAGCATACAAGCACCTTATGAACGGTGTATCACACATGCTTCCCTTCGTTATCGGCGGTGGTATCCTTATTGCGATTGCATTCCTTTTGGATGACTACTCACTCGATCCTTCAAACTTTGGTTCCAACACTCCTGTTGCTGCATGGTTTAAATCAATCGGTGGAACAGCATTCGGATTTATGCTTCCTATCCTTGCAGGATTTATTGCTCAGAGTATAGCGGATCGTCCCGGTCTTGCAGTTGGTTTCGTGGGCGGTGCTCTTGCAAGTACAGGCGCTACATTTGCAGCTCCCGGCGGTGATATTCCTTCAGCATTCCTTGGCGCTCTTGTAGCAGGTTTTGCGGCAGGTTATATCGTACTCGCAATCAGAAAGATCACCGATGGTCTTCCGGCTGCACTTGAAGGTATCAAGCCCGTTCTCATCTACCCGCTCTGCGGTATCCTGGTAATCGGTCTTGTAATGTGCGCTATCAACCCTCTGGTTGGTGCCCTCAATGCATGGATCACAGGCGTTCTTAACGGAATGAGCAGCGGTTCTATCGTAGTCCTTGGTGCAATCCTTGGCGGTATGATGGCAACAGATATGGGTGGCCCGCTCAACAAGGCAGCTTATGTATTCGGTACAGCAGCACTTGCAACAGCAAGCCAGTCAGATCAGACAGGTTGGATGATCATGGCAGCAGTTATGGTTGGTGGTATGACTCCTCCTATCGCAATTGCAATTGCAACACTTATTTTCAAGAACAAGTTCACAGAGGGCGAGAGAAAGTCAGGTCCCGTTAACTTTATTATGGGTCTTTGCTTTATCACAGAAGGGGCTATCCCGTTTGCAGCTGCTGACCCGCTCCACGTTATTCCTTCCCTTATGGTTGGTTCAGCTGTAGCAGGCGCTCTCTCAATGGCATTTAAGTGCACACTTATGGCTCCTCACGGCGGAATCTTCGTATTCCCTGTTGTAGGTAATGTAGCAATGTATCTTGTAGCACTCCTTGTTGGTTCAGTAGTATCAGCAGTGCTGCTTGGAATCCTCAAGAAGGACGTAACTAAGTAATTTTCATTCTATCGCCTTCCCCTTTTAGGGGAAGGTGTCTGCGCAGCAGACGGAAGAGGTTTTGTAAAGAAAGGACATACATTATGGTATCAAAGAACATCACAGTAAAAAACGAGCAGGGCATGCATATGCGTCCCGCAAGTCTTCTTTCACAGAAGGCTACTCCTTTTGAGAGCTCAGTAAAAATCATGTTTAACGGCAACAGCTATGATTGCAAGAGCGTTATGTTCCTTATGAGCGCTTGCATCAAGTGTGGTTCCGAGATTGAGCTTGTATGCGAAGGTCCCGATGAAGAAAAGGCTCTCGCAGAGCTTTCAGAGTTTATTGAGTCCGGTATGGGTGACTGATCTGGAGGAATAAATATGTACAAAGGAATAGCTGCATCCAGAGGAATCGGTATCGGCAGTATATGCCGCATAATAGAGCATGATCTTTCTTTTGAGGCAAAGCAGGTTGCCGATCCCGCTGCAGAGAAAGAACGTTTTCATAAAGCAATAGCTGACTTCGTAGAAGAAACTAACGCAATGGCTGAGGATGTCAGAAAACGCATCGGTCCCAAGGAAGCAGAAATCCTTCAGGGACATGCCGTAATGATCTCCGATCCCGCCATGTCCGGAGAGATGGACAAAATGATCGACCAGGGGCAGTGCGCCGAGACAGCTCTTACTGCTGTCTGTGATATGTTTATTAACATGTTTTCACAGATGGATGATGAGATGATGAAGCAGCGCGCTTCCGATATCTCCGATGTCAAGGTAAGCGTCCTGAAAAAGCTCCTCGGCATTGAGGATATTGATATCAGCAAGGTTGCACCCGGTACTGTTCTTGTCTGCAAGGATCTTACTCCTTCCATGACATCACAGATCATCAAGGAAAATGTAACCGGTATCATCACGGAGATAGGCGGTAAGACCTCTCACTCCGCTATCCTTGCCAGAGCCCTTGAGATTCCGGCAGTACTCTCTGTTCCCGGAATCGTCGACGAAGTAAAAGATAAGGATACCGCTATAATTGACGGAACCGAAGGCGATGTTTTCATTAATCCCGATGGCGAAGTTCTTTCAAAATACATGCTAAAGCGTGAGGAATTCATCCGTAAGCAGTCAGAGCTTAAGACCTTCATCGGCAAGGAAACAGTTAACGCTGACGGAACAAAGCTTGAACTCTTCTGCAACATCGGCACTCCCAAGGATGCCAAGAAAGCTGTCGAATGCGACGGCGAAGGAATCGGTCTTTTCAGATCAGAGTTCCTTTTCATGGACAACACACACCTTCCTACCGAGGATGAGCAGTTCGAAGCATATAAGGAAGCTGTTCAGACAATGGATGGCAAATGCGTAATCATACGTACTCTCGACATAGGCGGTGACAAGGATATTCCTTATCTGGGACTTGAGAAGGAAGAAAATCCTTTTCTTGGTTACAGAGCTGTCCGCTACTGTCTTGGAAACCAGGATATGTATAAGACACAGCTTCGTGCCATTGTAAGAGCCAGCGCCTTTGGAAAAGTTAAGATCATGGTACCTCTCGTTACAACTGTTGACGAGGTAAGAAGCGTAAAAGCACTTGTTGGTGAGATAAAGGATAATCTTTCATCAGAAGGAATAGATTATGATAAGAATATTGAAGTCGGCTGCATGATAGAGACAGCCTCTGCTTCTCTCATAGCAGATCTCCTTGCAAAGGAAGCTGACTTCTTCTCAATCGGAACCAACGACCTCACCCAGTACACGATGAGCGTAGACAGAGGAAATCCCAAGGTAGCTTACCTGTATTCCTCTTTCCAGCCCTCTGTACTCCGCTCAATAAAGTATATTATTGAGTGTGGTAAAAAGGCCGGTATTCCAGTTGGAATGTGCGGTGAAGCAGCTGCAGATCCTCTTATGATTCCGCTTCTTATGTCCTTTGGTCTCGATGAATACAGCGTTAATCCGGTTCTTGTATTGACCGCCCGCTGCATCATCTCCAAATGGAGTAAGGCTGAAGCAGACGCTCTTGCAGACAAGGTTATGGCAATGGATACTGAGGCAGATATAGTTGCAGCACTTAAAGAGGCTGCAAAGGAATAAACTCCAAGGTCACATCTCCTTTCGAAAAAAGCTCCTGTAAACTCATCAAAGAGTTCACTGGAGCTTTTTTGATACTTAGAAGATACCACCTATACCTGTATCGTTATCAATCGTGTTCATATTATACAGAATAAGCACATCAGATATCTCGGGGTGCTCATTTATAAACTTGGACGGTCCGCCTTTATAGTAGCGGGTGTCAAACACATAGACAGTATGATAATGTGCAAGAAGGAACGGAACAATACTGTTAGCATAACTGTCCTTAACAAGTGCTATCGCCCCATCCTGCACCGCATCATTGGTGATGGTGATCAAAGGATGAATGTTGTTAAGGAAGTAGGAGTACTGGTCCTTCTCTGACAGATATTCCTTATTGTAAGGAGTATCGGTCACTTCTTCAGTATCCGAATATTCCACACTAAGCTTCCAGTCCGGATAGCTGTAAGAAACAATCCTGTCCGCACCGAAATACGGATCATTAAGCTTGGAGTATATTGTCCCCTTGAAATTCTCCGATACAACCTCTCCTTTATACTCAGAAAGCGGAATGGGCGTAAGTCCTGCTGCTTCACAGAAAGCCTCATAACCTATATATGCGCCGTAGGTAGTCCAGTGATGATCTGTACGGTAAAACAGCCTATTACCTGTAACATCCTCTGTAAGAGGCTCTGAAACAGTCTTCTTCGCTTCATCCTTAAGCCTTGTCGAAACATCTATTTTCTGAAGCTTATCAGATGCTGCTGAGTAAATATCTGATATTATCTGCTGCTGAAGATCAGGATCGTTTGCATTTTCCGGCAGAAGGTCGGAATAAACCGATACCGCAGTCGGAACCATCATCAGCATGCATCTGGCATTTTCAACATTTACAGCCAGCTTTGAAAACTGATCAATCTGCTTTGCCGTATTCTTAGGATACTTGTACCTCTCAATAAGAGAGCCATCCTTCGCAAGATAAATATCGTTAATCTCTTTCCTTCCGGTTATCCTCTCAACCTCAGCCATAAGACGCATGAATGCATCACGGGCAGGAAACTGATCTGCCACAAAGGTTTCAAAGCCGCTGGTAAAGTCACCGCTTTTTATCTTTTCAAAGTTGAATTCGGGCATCTGTGCCAGCTTGCGATTTTCATTCTGAGAAAAGGTCTTTTTCTCAGAAACAAAAAACACGATTATAAAGCACAAGGTCACCGCACAAATAAGATATACCGGAATGCGGTCGAGAATGCCTATCTTTTTTTTATCTGAATTATTACTCACATCAATACCTCAAAATTAAAAACGGAAGTACAGGAACGGATTATAGGTATCCTTCACAAGGCTGGATATTGCAAGAATAAACAAACCTGCCATAAGTACAGTACCAACGGTTTTCACCACATTCACCGCAGTGGTTCCCGCTCCCTCCACTTTTTTCACAAAAGCGGGATACACAGGAAATGAAAGCACTATTGCCGCAAGTAAAACCGGCAGATAATTTCCGGTGTACCACCAGAACTCTGTTCCGAACAGCGGATTGCCTGGGATGCCTATAAGCTTAACGAAATAGGTTCCCATCTCAGACAGATTATCAAAGGTGAAAATTCCGAAGCCGAATATAACTATAATAATTGCATACAAATGCTGCAGCGCCATAGGAAGCTTCTTAAGCCATTTTCCCCAGATGAATTTCTCCAGTGTAAGAAGTGTTCCGTGATACAATCCCCAGAGGACGAAGTTCCAGGAAGCTCCGTGCCATAATCCTGTCAAAAACCATACCACAAAGATATTCCGAAAATGCTTGACCATGCCTACTCGATTTCCACCAAGAGGAATATACACATAATCTCTGAACCAGGTTGAAAGTGACACATGCCAGCGGCGCCAAAAGTCCGTAACTGAAACTGAGCTAAGCGGATAGATAAAGTTCTCAGGGAAGTGGAATCCCAGCATCTGTCCAAGACCTATAGCCATATCACTGTATGCACTAAAGTCGTAATAAAGCTGAAGTGTAAAGCACAAAAGTCCAAGCCATGCCGTAACTATAGAAATGCCGTCAGCCACACGAATAGTATCCCAAAGAGCTCCGATCTGATTGGCGATCAAAACCTTTCGAAGAAGTCCCAGAATAAAACGCTTCATACCGGATACGAAACCGGACTCTGATATTTCCCTACTGTGAATCTCCTGCTGAACTGTTGAAAAACGCACAATAGGACCGGCAATAAGCTGCGGAAACATCGAAACATAGGTAAGATAGTCCAGATAGTTTTTTTCAGCCTTAATACGGCCCTTATATACATCAATTGAGTAGCTTACAGTCTGGAAGGTATAAAAGCTTATACCCACTGGAAGAGCCACACCCGGGAGCTTTACATCATACGGTGTCAGCGCATTCCAGATGCCAACGGAAAAATCAGCATATTTGAAATATCCAAGCAGTGAGAAATTAATAAGAAGCGCTATCACAAGGCATACACGCTTTTTCACTAGAGAAGAAGCAAATCTCTCCTGAAGTCGTCCGTCCGTATAATCAACAAATGAAGAAAACAGCATCAGAAGAATATAGATTGGTTCTCCCCAGGCATAAAAAAGCAGACTAAAAATGAGCAGGACGAAATTCTTCGCCCTGCCGGGAATTACATAATATAAAATCAAAAATGCCGGTAAAAAAAAGAATAAAAATGTAAGACTACTAAATACCATAAAACGCTACTTTCTTATTTACCCATGAGACCATTTTTAATGATTTCCTCGATGCCATCGGCGTCGGAAGAAATAACAAGGTATAATGCATTGCCCTGTTTCTTGATGCTTGCAGCCTTAATGATGTCTGCCTGATCCGGAAGATAGTCGAGCATCTCAGGTGAAGAAAGCTGCTCAAGGACAGCTCCAAGCTTCTCCTCAACTGTAGAAACGTTTGCCTCATCTGCAACATTTAATATGATAACGCGGTCTGCATGAACCTCATCAGCCTCAGCAAAAACGTAATCTGAAAGCATTGATGCATCAATTCCGTAGTAGTTCATAAGCCAGTCATCATCAGCTTCATACATATCGGGAAGTGTATAAGCTCCCTTGATCTTCTCATAGATCTCTGATGCCTTAAGAGGTGTTGCAGCTACCTCCTGTCCTGCCTCGGTACCGGCGCCTGAAGCATCTGTACCTTTGCCGCCGCATCCTGTAATGCAAAGCATTGCTGTGAGTGCTGCCACTCCTATAACTTTAAGATAATTTTTTTTCATAACATCCTCCTTATTGCTGCGCAGTATCATCCACCGGTGTCTCCTGAAGCCCAAGCCTCTCAGCTGCATATCTTACAAGCATCTGTGTCCAGACATTATATGCGGACTTACTCTCATGCAGGAATCCATCACTGCAATACTCAGGTAACAGATTGCCCTGTCCGTCAGAAAGAACTGTCGCCATGTCAATATAGCCCCAACCATTCTGATTTGCAAGTTCATGCACCGCCTGATTGAAGGCTGCGATATTCGTATTGTTCAGCTTCCCTTTGCCCAAATCCTTAAGCGTATAGGTTGCGCTGATAATGTTAATCTCCATATCGGGAGATAATTCCCTGATCTTATCAACGAGCTGGGGATAAAGAGCCACAGACTCATCAATATCATAGCTGACATCATTTATTCCAAAAAACAGGAAAGCCTTCTTCGCTCCCATCATCTGCATTGATTCCCAGATTGGATGCTGCGCTCCCTGATATAACGGATGTACACTTTTCTCACTTACAGGCCAGAACGCGTTATGAAGTGAAAGCGATCCTGCTGCAAGAAACTGCAGCTGTGTAAGCATCGGATCAGAGCTCCTGGCCGAATAATTCCTAAATCCCAGAAGAACCGAATCTCCCGCAAATACCGTATTTTCATAGAACTGACGGATCTGTTCCATCTGCTCATCAGAATAATGCATATTCTGAAGCGTCTGAAGATCATAGGATGCAGTAAATCCGCTTCCTAAAGTATTCTCAGCAGTAGTATCATCTGCAGGAGCAACATCTACAGAAACATCATCTGAAGAGCCCTCAGAAGCCACTTCATCACCGCCCTCACTCGCGGCATTACCTTCCTGCTCTGTCTCTTCCCCGCTAACAGCCTCACCGGCATCATCGGTGATCTGCTCGTCTGCACTGATTTCTTCAGTGCTCTCGTTCGTTTCCTCTGTATCCTGAGAAGAAACCTCTTCCGCTTCTACGACCACCTGAGTGGAAACCTCTTCCGCGGGGCTGTCAGATTCCTCTGCAGCGGCGCTCTTCTCACTATCTATCTTCTGAAAAATAGATGTGTTCTCTGCGGTATCGCCTTCATCAGGCTGACTTTTTGCTCCGCAGGCACATAAACTCACAGAAACTCCGACCACAGCCAGAAGTCCAGCTAATTTCCCAAATTTCACCTTTATAAAAATCCTCTCTTGAAAAACATCATCTTTGGCAGAATATCTGCCTTATGCAGCATAATTTAATGTGGTTATAATCAAAACCTGTCGCCACACATACATTACATTTTATCAAAAATACGCCGACAGTAACAGTTATTTTTTCAGTAAAATCAAAAATAAAAACCGGCCGAATTATGAAATCCGACCGGTGTACTTCTTCTATATTCATCTGCTTACAAATCTGCCCTAAAACTCAGCCTCTTTGTAAGCTCTGCAATAACTCAATTGCTGTTTTCCCCTCTGTCTGTCCTGCCGCAGCAGGAGTATTGTACTTTCCGAGAAGTTTAGTCCTCATTTCTTCCGGGTGATTGTACAGCTGATCCATGATTCGGTCAAACGCTTTTTTCCATTCCATACTTTTCTCCTTGCTAATCCGAAGGTCCCCACCATCAGATTCTGAATACCTGTCTGCCTTTTTCTGCGTTCTGAAAAAACATTTGCAGAACTTTCTCCCCCCAGATAAAGACTTCTGTGTTTCAGATGCAAGGTTAATATTAAAGTATTGGCCGTCTCCAATCAAGGAACAAAAACTTAAGAAATTCTTAAAATTTTATTTCTTAAATTTCACGAATTATTGAAACGAAATATCATTTATTCTTTTGTAACAGCGTGTATTCCAAATACAGTAAAAATCATGAGTCCAACACCAACTATCAGGCATACTATCCAGTTACGTACAAATCCTGCAATTATATATGCAACGCAGGATACTATTGCTGCTGTTATCGCGTAGGGCAGCTGCGTTGAAACGTGATTTATATGTTTACATTCAGCACCTGCACTCGCCATGATCGTCGTATCGGAAATCGGTGAGCAGTGATCTCCGCAAACAGCTCCTGCCATGCAGGCTGAAATCGAGATGATCATAAGCTCATTGCCCATATCAGATCCGAAGACCTTAGCAACTATCGGAATAAGGATACCAAAGGTTCCCCATGATGTTCCGGTCGCAAATGCAAGAAATGCTCCAATTATGAAAACAATTGCAGGGAGCAAACTCATAAGAGCATCCTTGTCTGCGATATTGGCCACAAGACCTCCAACATACTCAGCAGCTCCAAGGGAGTCTGTCATTGACTTAAGTGTCCATGCAAAGGTCAGAATCATAATAGCGGGCACCATACTCTTAAAACCTTCAGGTATAGCATTCATGCACTCTGTAAAGCTGAGTACCTTTGTAGCAACCATAAAGATAATCGTAATAACAAGGGCTACCACCGAACCATATACAAGACCTACAGAAGCATCTGATCCTGCAAAAGCATCAACAAAGTTTGTACCTTCAAAAAATCCACCGGTATAGATCATTCCGATAACACAGCACACAATCAATGTAATGATGGGAAGTACCAGATGAATAACCCGGCCATTCACGGACACAGGCGGAGTAGGCTGATCTTCCGCACCTGTCATACTGGAGTGTCTTTTATTCTTCTCGCTGTCCTTATCAGCGCCACCGCCTACTCTGAGTTCAGCCTTTTTCATGGGACCGAATTCTATTTTTCCAAAAGTAAGAGTAAGCATCATTACTATTGTCAAAAGTGCATAGAAGTTATACGGAATAGCTCTTACAAAAAGTGTAAGTCCGTTAGCACCATCAACGAAGCCAGTTACAGCGGCTGCCCAGGAAGAAATAGGTGCAATAATACACACGGGAGCTGCAGTTGCATCAATTAGATATGCCAGCTTTTCCCTTGATATCTTGTGCTTATCTGTAAGCGGTCTCATAACAGAACCAACTGTAAGGCAGTTGAAATAGTCATCGATGAAAATCAGACAGCCAAGTGCTATTGTCGCCAGCTGCGCGCCTGTCTTGGTTTTCACATGGGTAGTTGCCCATTTTCCAAAAGCTGCAGATCCGCCTGCTCTGTTCATAAGCATTACCATGCTTCCGAGAACTACAAGGAATATCAGAATACCGACATTCCACCCATCGGAGAGCTGTCCGATCATTCCATCCACAAAAACATGCTGCATTGTAGCAGTAAAACTGAAATTGGTGTAGAGAAGACCACCCACGAGAATTCCTACGAATAGCGACGAATAAACTTCCTTGGTGATCAGCGCCAGAGCTATCGCGATAATAGCCGGCAAAAGAGCCCAAAAACTGTTAACAAACATTTTTACTCCCCTCCTCCTTAAATTTTCACTTTTTTCATATATAATGCGAATACCGCAGCAGAACTATCTGGTGCGGTATTCGATGTTTCTTTATTTGATTATACTATATCGCTTTAATGTATAAAAGCTACAATATCATTCTTTTATTAAACGATACCCTGAGCCTTCATAGCCTCTGCAACCTTAAGGAAGCCTGCGATGTTAGCACCTGCAACGTAGTTGCCTTCCTGACCATACTTCTTAGCAGCATCGTCAATGTTGTGATAGATGTCAACCATGATTCTCTTAAGCTTTGCATCTACCTCTTCGAAGGTCCAGCTAAGTCTCTCGGAGTTCTGGCTCATCTCAAGAGCTGATGTAGCAACACCACCTGCGTTTGCAGCCTTACCGCCTACGAACATAACCTTGTTCTGCTGTAAGTACTCTGTAGCCTCGATAGTTGTAGGCATGTTAGCACCTTCGCAAACAGCGATACAGCCGTTAGCAACAAGCTGCTTAGCATCCTCAAGAAGAAGCTCGTTCTGTGTTGCGCAAGGAAGAGCAACATCACACTTGATGCTCCATACGCCTCTGCCCTCATGATATTCAGCAGACTTTCTTGCTGCAGCATAATCTGTAAGGCGTGCTCTCTTAACTTCCTTAACCTCTTTAAGAAGCTCAACATCGATTCCCTCGGGATCATAGATCCAGCCTGTGGAATCAGAACATGTAACAACCTTAGCACCGAGCTGCTGTGCCTTCTCGATAGCGTAGATAGCAACGTTACCTGCACCTGAAACAACTACTGTCTTACCCTTGATATCAGAGCCGTTGCACTTAAGAAGTTCCTCTGTAAGATAAAGAAGGCCATAACCTGTAGCCTGTGTACGAGCAAGTGATCCGCCGTATGTAAGGCCCTTACCTGTAAGAACGCCTTCGTATGTATCACGGATTCTCTTGTACTGACCATACATGAATCCAATCTCACGTCCGCCTACACCGATATCACCTGCAGGAACGTCTGTATCAGCACCGATGTGTCTGAAAAGCTCTGTCATGAAGCTCTGGCAGAATGCCATGATCTCTCTGTCTGACTTACCCTTGGGATCGAAGTCGGAACCACCCTTACCGCCGCCGATCGGAAGGCCTGTAAGTGAATTCTTGAAGATCTGCTCAAAGCCAAGGAACTTGATGATACCAAGATTTACTGAAGGATGGAAACGAAGTCCTCCCTTGTAAGGTCCGATTGCTGAATTAAACTGAATACGGAATCCGTTATTAACCTGAACCTGTCCCTTATCATCAACCCACGGAACTCTGAAAAGAATCTGTCTCTCGGGAGTACAAAGTCTCTCAAGGAGAGCATCCTTTCTGTACTCATCCTCATGAGCATCGATAACTACTCTGAGTGAATCAAGTACTTCCTTTACAGCCTGATGGAATTCCGGCTGTGCGGGGTTTTTCTCAACAACATAATTGTAGACTTCATCAACGTAAGACATTTTTTTGCTCCTCCTAAAAAATTAAAATTGTGTACAAAAAAAGAGCGTAAAGATTTATAGGTCTTTACGCTCCCTTGCGTAGACACCACTGTCTGACAAGTATTATTCCACAGAGATTAAAAATCGTCAAGCACTTTATTGCTTTAAACCGATAAAAATATTATTGCGGGAACTTCACACCTGTCTGGTCCCTAATAAAATCCATCATATTCATTATCTTAAGAGTAAGCGCATGAGGCATCTGCGGGCACTCCTTCCAGCCTTCGGAAAGCGCCTTAAACGCTGCCTCAATTTCATATTCATAGCCGGTTATCTGCTTCTCTTTCTTATAATGCGCAATTGTCTCCCCGGCATTGTTATATACAACAATCTCTGAAAAGTTGTTAATATCCTGTACTTCAATATGTCCGTTTGCACCGTATATTATTCCCTTACATGGACCAAAGGATGTTGCCGAGCAGGTAACAACCGCCATCTGCCCGCTGCGATATTTGAGTGACACGGTATCCTGGATATCAACTCCCGTATCACCAAGCACAGCCTGGCTCTTTATATCAGTTATATCTTCCCCCAGAATCATTGAAGCAAAAGTAAGTCCGTATACACCAAGATCAAGAAGAGCTCCTCCTCCGAGTGAAGGATCCTGGATTCTTTGTTTCCACGCTATGTTATAGCTAAGGTCAGCCATTACCATCGAGATTTCCCCGATGACGTTACTTGCAATAACTTCCTTAAGCTTTCCCGCAAGAGGAAGGAATCTTGTCCACATAGCTTCCGTAAGAAGAACATCCTTCTTTGCCGCAAGGTCAAATAGTTCCTTAGCCTGCTCTTCATTTAATGTAAATGCCTTCTCGCAAAGAACATTCTTACCGTTCTCAAGTGCCAGCTTAACATTCTCATAATGCGCAGAATGCGGAGTTGCCACATATATCAGATCAATTTTGGGATCCTGACAAAGCTCTTCATACGAGCCGTAAAAATGTTTAATCTTAAATTCCTTGGCAAAACTCTCGGCCTTCTCCTTGGTTCTCGATGCTACGGCATAGCATGTAACGCCTCTCATTCCTGAAAGTGTCTTTGCCATAATTCTGGCAATCTCGCCTGTTCCAAGTATTCCAACTTTTTTCTTATCAAATATCATTCCCATTTCCCTCGCCCGGCACTTCGTGCCAACTGCTCCTCATCGGAGATAACCTTCTGTTAAAAAAACGCGCAGCACTGTCAGTGCTACGCGCCAATGTTAATTATACCATATCCTTATTCTTTTTTAAGGAATTCAGATTTTACATAACCGCTCTTGCCGTTATATTCAACCTTAGCCCAGCCGTTCGCATACTGTTCCTTAACATCAACAAAGTCTCCGGCATAGATGGTTGTTACGATATCAGTATCTGTTCCCTGTCCCTTACGGAGTTTAACAGCCTCTGATACCTGCATCTTACCCTTATCATAGACGCTGACTGATGCGCTTTCTGTCTGCTCTTCCTTCTTTTCCTCAGTCTTTTCCTCAGTCTTTTCTTCTGTCTGTTCTTCCTTCTTTTCCTCAGTCTGAGTCTCGGTATTCTCTTCGGTCTGGGTATCTGCAGCTGCCTGATCCTCAGTTACTTCCTCGAAGTACTCGGTCTTTACATAAGCTGTTCCGCCGTTATACTCAATCTTACTCCAGCCATTTGCAAGTGCTTCGAGCTGTGTGAACTCCTGTCCCTTTTCTGTTTTGCCAATCTTATCGGCTGTCTCGGAATCAGAGCTTCTGATATTGATTACATCTGTTGCTTTGATCTTCTTAACCACCTGCTGCTGTTCCTCAGCGGGCTGCTCCTGCTCAGCCGGGGCAGCTTCAGCTCCTTCGGTAGCTTCTCCGGCCTCAGTACCTTCAGCAGTTTCGCCTTCAGGATTCTCTGCCGCAGCTTCAGCCCCCTCAGGATTCTCCTGGTTTGCAGCTTCAAGCATTGATGTATCTCCGGACTCAATAGCTGCAAGTGCCTCTCCTACAGATACCTGGATGCTGGCACTCATATCGGAAAGGAAAGTAGCAAGCGCCTCATTGGAAGCAATAATCTTATTGTAATCATCAGCAACAGTATTGTTGAGATCAACAACATCAGCCTGAAGAGAAATGTTGCTGATATACTCAGTAACCTTATCATCGACTACATCACCATTGATGTAGAGCTTACCGTTTTCATCGGTACAAACAAACATAGTCTGCATTCCGGGAAGTGCTGTGTCATAGCCGTCAAATAAAACCTCAGTGTACACGTAAGCAACATAGCTTCCGTCAACAGGACCGGGTTTGGTATAAACATCTACGGTAGGAATTCCGGTGATATACTTCGATACCTCCTTGAGTCTAAGCTCCTCTGTTGATTCAAGTCCCGTATAAACCGACTTGATCGTCTCCATATCTCCTGCTGCATAAGCGTTAAAGTATGTGCTCATCAGCGCATTAACATCCTCATGAGCATTCTTCTCAAGATCTACCTCCGGAACAATATAGCTTCCATTCTCATCGATTGTAACCTGCGCGTCCTCTGCCTCTGTCGGCACAACTCTGTTATTGGCCTTAAGTGCTATAACAATTGTAATAATTACCGCAACTACAAGCACCAGTGGCATCACAAGCTTCTTATTGTCAGAGATAAATTCCCAGAAATTACGCTTATCCATAGCAGCGAAAGGATTCTCCGGCTTACTACTCTTTTTGTTAAAATTCATACCTTTAAAATTCATAAAACTCTATATCCTTTCTGTGACAAAAGATGCACCCGACAGGAATCGAACCTGCATTAAAGGCGTCGGAGGCCTCCGTTCTATCCATTAGACTACGGGTGCAAAATTGTTACAGATTTATTACGTACCCGACTATAATACCATAGTATCTCTGACCTGTTCAACCTTTTTTATATTATTTTCGTGCGTCCTGTCGTAGTAATAGAGGCTGTCCGACAGCACATCTTCCGGCAAAACGCATGTTGCGTTTACAGTTTTTATCATATCTTCAAGTGTTCCGGGCTCATCCTGTGAAAATAGTTCCTTAACAAAGATCACCTCGTGTACTGATGATGGAAGAATATAATAATTCGATCCAAAGTGCTCAGCCACTTCCTTAAGAAGCTCCGGATAAAGGATTACCGATGCTCCGTTTGTTAATTTTTCGTTACTTGCTACCAGCAACCCCTCAAAATAAGAGTCATATCCAAATACATCACCGGGACAGCAGTTCTGTCCTCCCTGCTTTTCCAAATAATCATATATAGGTACAATCTCAGCAGGATATAATCTTGGGGTGTTATCCAAAGCAGCCTCAAAGAGATCCTCTTCCGTAGCATCCCAGATTTTCATAATCTCGTTATTTACAGCAACGCTTCCCTCAATCCCCATTGCAGAGAGCGAAACAAAATAGGTTACCGCAAGATCCTCCATGAGCCTGTGCGGAATTTCCTTAAGCTTTTCCTCATTTCTCTTTGAACTGATGAGTCTGAAACAAATCTTGTCACAGACAAGGTCGAAGTCCGAAAAGAATGAAAAATCAACTTTTTCGCCCACAAGATGCTGGTCGATCACCCTTATTATATCATTAAAAACGCTCCCGAAAGACTTTCCCTTCAGGAACTCCTCATAAAAATCATCAAGATATACCGTAGGTCCGCAGTTCCCACCAACAAGAGTTACACAAATTCCCATTTTCTTTAGTCCGTTATTTTTGTCCACCTCATGCATGGAAACCTTTCCTTTTCCCTCATAATACTCTGCTGCCTTGTCTCTTACCTCATTAAAAAAATTGATTTTATTCATTATTTCTCCTTTTTTTACCTAAACACGCAAAAAGGCAATGAAAGATATCATTTTTTCTTTCATTGCCTTACAAGTCTATAAATACAATTTTTTCAGATGAACGGTAATTATACTCTGGAGAGGTATTCTCCTGATCTTGTGTCGATCTTGATTACATCGCCTTCGTTAACGAAAAGCGGAACCTGAACAACAGCACCTGTCTCAACAGTAGCAGGCTTTGTAGCACCTGTAGCTGTATCACCCTTGAAGCCGGGCTCTGTCTCAGTAATAGCGAGCTCTACGAAAAGCGGAGGCTCAATAGCAAATACGTTGCCGTTGTATGAGTTAACCTGAACGGTCTCATTCTCCTTAACATATTTCATTGAATCGCCTACCTGATCCTTTGTAAGAGAGATCTGCTCATAGGATTCGTTATCCATGAAGTTGAAAAGATCGCCATCAGCATAAAGATACTGCATATCCTTACGATCGATACGTGCTGCAGGGAACTTCTCTGTAGGACGGAAGGTTGTCTCCTTAACACCGCCGTTGATAATATCCTTAAGCTTTGTTCTTACAAATGCTGCGCCCTTACCGGGTTTTACATGCTGGAATTCTATAATCTGACATACATTGCCATCGATCTCGATGGTCATACCGTTTCTGAAATCACTTGCAGAAATCATAAAAATCCTCCTAATTAATACAAATCAAACAACTAGATTATATTATACTAATGTTATATTTTTTTCAACAACTTTTTTTCATGCAGTAATCAATTGCCTCCAGATATCCCTGAAGTCCGTGTCCGTATATCTGTTTATCGCAGGCGGGTGCGGTGACGGAATTCGCCCTGAAGTCCTCTCTCTCCTTTATATTGGAGATGTGCACTTCCACCTTGATGATATTTTCAAGGCTTTTTAGAGCATCATGTATCGCATAACTGTAATGAGTATATGCTCCGGGGTTTATGACAATTCCCTCTGTGCCGTCAAAATATGCTTCCTGCAGCTTATCGATAATCGCTCCTTCGTGATTCGACTGCCATACTTCAACGTCCGCTCCGCATGAAGATGCCTTATCCTCTATCATTTTAACAAGATAATCGTAATCCTCATTGCCGTATACCGCTTTCTCTCTTATGCCAAGAAAATTAAGATTGGGTCCGTTTATAACTAGTAGCTTCATTTTCGTAATCCTCAAATCAGTCTCTCTATTATCTCATTTGCAACCTGCAAAGCATCTATCGCATCCGTATCGATCTCGATGTCACTTGCATCCTCATAAACCGCTCTTCTCTCATTCTGCAGATCTTTAATTTTTTGTAAAACATCATCGGACTTAAGAAGTGGTCTGGTTCTGTCATCCTTGATCCTGTCATAGACAGTCTCGGGTTTTGCTTTTAGAAAAATGACCTTGCCTATCTTTTTAAGGAACTCTCTGTTTACTTCTTTAAGCGGAAGTCCGCCTCCAACCGAAAGAATAAAACGCTTTTTTTCGCTTTCGAGGAGCTGCTTTATATACTCTGTCTCCATATCCCTGAAAGCACCTTCACCCTGATGCTCAAAAATCGAACTGATCGTGGTTCTCTGCTGATGTTCAATCTCCGAATCGGAATCAAGCAGCTCATATCCAAGCATTGTTGACAGCATCTTGGCGACTGTGCTTTTTCCGCTTCCCATAAAACCGGTGAGCACAATATTCTGCCCATCCATAAGTTCCCCGAGAAGTCTCCCGTATACTGTCTCACTCTGGTTTCGTGTGATCTTTATGCCGTTCCACATTTCATAGGCGTCTATTCCCTGATACAAAAGCATCCTGAGTCCAGATATGCTCTTTGCTCCCGCCTTCTTGCAATTCTGCAAAAACTGTGTATTAAGCGGTCTGTAAACTGCATCAAATCCGGTGCTCAGCTTTTCATAGAAAGAAGGATCCTCTATTACCGCCTTATCCGATTCAGGAAAAAGTCCCACCTGAGTCATCTGCATGCAAATGTACTTTTTGTCCGAAGGAAGCTCATTATATGCCGAAAGCTCCATCGGAATTGCAATATCTTTTCCGGCGTATCCATTGACATCAGCGCACAGATCAGCCGCCCTCTCAAAGGTTCTGTTTAGAATATAGACCTCTGCAGCGCCTTCATTCACACACATAAATGCCGCCGGTCTTGCAACTCCTCCGGCTCCCAGGATAATAACCGACTGCCCAGAAAGGCTTACATTTTCTTCCTTCAAAGATCTAAGAAGCCCTGTATAGTCCGTGTTATATCCCTTAAAACCGGTGTTATCCTCAGTTCTGACGAGAGTATTTACAGCACCTATTTTCTCTGCAACAGGATCAATCTCCTTAAGAAAAGGAATAACTGCACTCTTATGCGGAATCGTAACATTAAGCCCCAGAACATCAAGAGCCAATGCCCCCTTTACCGCCGCCTCAACATTTTCACCCTTCACCTCAAAGGGCACGTATACCATATCCGTATCCGTAAGCTCATTCAATGTATTATGAATAGCGGGCGACAACGTATGATGAACGGGATTACCTATAAGTCCGCAGACTCTGGTGGTACCCTTTATGTCTTTTCCCATATCAGCCTCCAAGTGGTACTCTATTTTTCCATGCGCTTTACATGCTTTTTGTAAAAGAAGAGAACGATTGCTTCAAACCACCTTTTAATAACGATCTGAATCTCTTCCTTCTTATCTATCTGCTTTACAAGAATCGTGTGCATTCCCGCTCTGTTTGCTCCCCAGACATCAGTAAAAATCTGATCACCCACAAACAAAGTATTATCCGGACCGGTTCCCATCTTCTCCATAGCCTTAAAATAGCCTGAAAGGAAGGGCTTGTTTGCCTTGTATATATATCCCGATTCCACAGCATCAGCAAAAGGGCTTACTCTGGGCTCTTTATTATTTGATAGCAGCATTGTCTGATATCCCAACTCATGAAGCTTATCAAAAAGCTCTACAGCGCGCTCATCAGCCGGCGCTCCGTGCGGAACAAGGGTATTATCTATATCGAAAATAACCCCTCTGTAGCCCTCATCATATAATCTGTCAAATGGAATTAAATAGGTTGATTCCGAGATCTCGCTCGGATAAAGTAAGTGTCTCATAGAGAAAACTATAACATAAAAAAAGGACAGGAAAAACACTTTCCTATCCCTTTATTTTCATTAAATTACCAAATCACTTGCGAACGACAAGTCCGTCCTCATCATTCATCACTACATTGCCATCGCCGGCAGTTTCTTTTCTTCTTATAGCTCCGCTTCCCACAAAATACTGATATTCATGAAGAATTGAATCCTTCTGCATATCCGAAACGGCCTTGCGCATAACGCTCGACTGAATTCCTCCGAGATTGGAAAGTCCCACAAGTGAACTGTCTCTATTCCCCAAAGACACTCTGACATCACTTATATTTGAGTTTCTGCGGGGAGTTTTTACAACCTCCTCAGAAACAGACTTTTCAGTATTATCGCTTTCCTTAACATTGCTCTGGGGTGTAGACTCCGGTCTTACCTGCGAACTCTTATCCGGTGAAGCGATGGCGTCCTGATATATTTCGCGTATATATGAGTTATCAAGCCCATCAATCCTCATACGCCCCTCCTTTCTTCATACATCGTTATAATACACGAACTTGTGGCGTTTTTCAATCATTTCACATCATCTTGTATTATATCGGCATATAGGGGCGAAAACTTTATACCTTGGGCTGTCTTATTCCGGCAGCCTCCAGAAGCTGCATGGTATAAGGGCTCTTGGGATCTTTATAAACAGCTCTCGGAACACCGTATTCCTCAATGATTCCCTCATGCATAACAGCTACATGGTCACATATCTGATATATGACGCGAAGATCATGGGATATGAAAAGAATAGTAATTCCCATATCCTGATGGAGTTTCTGTAACAGTTCCAGTATCTGAGCCTGAATCGTAACATCAAGAGCCGATACCGGTTCATCCGCAATCAAAACCTTGGGCGATTTCATAAGAGCAACGCCTATGCTGACTCTCTGCCTCTGCCCTCCGGATAGCTGCGAAGGATATCTGTCCATCATGTTCTCCTGAAGGCCTATCGCCCGCATGATCTCCTTTGCCCGCTTTTGTCTCTTCTCTTTAGTCCAGTTCCTTGATTTATCTGCCCTTAAGGGCTCTTCCAAAAGCCATCCGATTTTCTTTGTGGGATTAAGGGACGAATACGGATCCTGGAAAACCATCTGTGCATCATTGTATTTCTGAATAAGCTCTCCTTCGATATCCTTATTCATTCCAACCAGGGCCTTAGCAAGGGTGGATTTACCGCATCCTGACTCCCCGGCAATTCCAAGAATCTCTCCTTCATATATATCAAGAGAAACTCCTTTTAAAACCTGCCTTCTATGGTCCCTGCTAAGCGGATTCTTTTTATGATCTTTGTAGTAAACCTTCAGATCCTTGATCTGAATTACCTTTTCCTGTTCCATAGGACATTCCTTTTACGATAGATCTATCTGCGGAATCGCAGCTATAAGCTTTCTTGTGTAGAGCATCTGAGGTCTTCTGAAAATATTCTCCACATCGCCAATCTCTACTATATTCCCCTTTTGCATAACTATAACTCTTTTGCAAAGCTGTCTGATGAGTGATAGATCGTGGGAGATAAAAATGATTGCGGTTCCTTTTTCTCTGTTCATTTTCCTAAGAAGTTCCACAATCTGAGCCTGAATTGTGACATCCAGCGCCGTCGTCGGCTCATCCGCGATCAATATCCTGGGCTCACCTATCATCGCTGCAGCTATCATAACTCTCTGGCGCATTCCGCCCGACAGCTCATGCGGATACATATTGTAAACACGCTCCGGCTCCCGAAGTCCTACTGCCTCCATCATCTCGATGGCGCGGCGTTTTCTTTCCTTTTTATCTATTTCGCGGTGGTGGATCCTAAGTGATTCCTCCACCTGCCAGCCAATCTTCTTCACCGGATTAAGAGAGGTCATGGGCTCCTGGAAAATCATTGATATCTCATCACCCTGATATGACCTCAGCTTTTGTCTGTCACAGGTTAAAAGATCGGTACCGTCGAACATGATTCTGCCTTGTTTCGTGAGGGCGTGTCTTTTCAAAAGTCCTGCGATTGCGAGGGCGCTCATGCTTTTCCCGGATCCGGATTCCCCGACGATTCCGACAATCTCGCCCTCTTCAAGCATAAGATCAAAGTCCTCGACAACCGTCTCCGGCTTGTCATGATCATGAAATTCTATATGAAGATCAGTAACATCAAGTATTACATTTCCCATAAACTGCTTTCCTTATAAAAATCATTGAATTCTCTTTATACCTTCACCAAGGAACGAAAATCCCAAAACCATAAGCACAATCACAAGACCTATGCTTATTACATAGCTGGGTCTGTTGAACAGATAACCCTGTGCATCCGAGAGCATTTTCCCGAGACTTGCATAGGGCGGCTGCGCACCTATTCCAAGGAAACTGAGTCCCGCCTCCGCAAGAACAGCATTGTTAAAGCCGATCATCACTGATGAAAGCAATACTCCTACCGTGTTTGGTAGTATGTGTACAAATATTATTCTGATATTTGAAACTCCCTGGAGCCTTGCTACTTCCACATAATCCATGTTTCTGCACCTTAGGAATTCACCTCGCACTATGCGGGCAAAGCTTGGTACAAATGATATTCCGAGAGCTACAGCAACCTGATAGGTTCCGGTTCCGAAAAGGCTCACAAAAACCAGCGAGAGCAAAATACTGGGAAACGCCAGCATTGCATCAATAATTCTCATTGTCACCTCGCCAAACATTCCTCCGAAATATCCGGCAAGAGCTCCGATAATTGTCCCTACTCCCGCTCCGATCAAAATGGTGAACGTCGCAATTATAAGAGTAATCCTGCTTCCGTAGAGAACTCTGCTGAACACATCTCTTCCCATGTTATCAGTGCCCATGATGTGCTTAAGAGAGATACCCTGAAGCTTTGCCGAAGCATCCATCTTAGTCGGGCTATAGGGAGTATAGAATACTCCCACTATAACCATAAGGAGTATTATTCCCGTAAGTATTGTCCCAAGGAGAAGAAATGTATTTCTCTGCCCTGTAGCTTTATTCTTTTTGAAAAGTGAAAGAAATTTCTTCATTACTCCTCCACCTCGATTCTGGGATTGATAATTCTGTAAATGATATCAACCAACAGGTTTATCACAAGGACCATGATTGCTATTCCCATGATGATTGCCTCTACCACGGGATAATCCCTGTTGTTGATTGAGCTTAGAAGTATGCGGCTTATTCCGGGGATTCCGAAAACCTGCTCAATTACAATACTTCCGGCAACCATATCGGCGAGAGCCATTCCCATAAATGTAACTACAGGAATCATGGCATTTTTCAAGACGTGACGATACAGAACGCCGTTTGTGGTATTCCCCCTACTGTAGGCTGTTCTTGTATAATCTTTTCCGGCCTCATCAATGACAGAACCTCTAAGAAGCTTCGTCGCCATTGCTGCCTTAGGAAGTGCTATGGCAAAAGCCGGCAAAATCAGGTATTTAAGAAATCCCTGAACATCCTTTGTATATGAAACAAAACCTCCCGGCGTGAATATTTTCAGAATCACACCAAAAAAGAAGGTCAATAATATTCCTGAGAAAAACGGCGGTACCGCCATAATTATCTGATTAATAACAGAAATCACATGATCAATTATTCCATTCTCGTACTTTGCAGTGTAAATGCCGAGCGGAATCGATATGATGACCATGATCACAAAAGACATAATAGCAAGTGTAAGCGTAATCGGGATTTTTTCTGCAAGCATACCAGCTACGGGAATCTTGTAATCATAGGAGGTTCCCATATCCCCCTGTAAAAATGCTATAAACCAGCGAAAATATCTGACAAGAAGTGGATCATTAAGTCCCATTTTTGCTCTGTACTGCGCTATCAGTTCAGGTGTAGCCTCTGTTCCGAACATTCTTGTTACCGGATCTCCCGGTATTAGGCTAAATGCAAAGAACACGCACAAAGATACAACGAATAAAGTCAGCACCATGCTCAAAACTTTTTTCAATACGTATCTCATATGCGTGTTCCTCTTTTTTCAATATTTTATTTAGCAGGTTTTATCTTTGAAAAATCCTGTGCGTAAAGCGGATAGAAAGTATAACCTGTAAACTTCTTATTTAATACTACAAACTCGGGAAGATCCTGAATGTATACATTTGCTGCGGTTTCAGAAAGAATCTTCTCACATTCCTTGTAGTTCTTGGTCTTCTCGGCATCATCAGTTGCATTCACAGCTGCATCAAATGCTGCATCGTAGGACGCATCATTGTAGTTGATGAAGTTGTTGTGCGCATCAGATCTGAATCTGCTAAGAAGTGCGTAAGCTGTAAGTGTTGAAGCATCAACACCGATAACAGTTGACTGGAAGTTGCGGTTTGTATATACATCATCAAGCCATGTATTCCACTCAACTTCCTGGATGGTAGCGTTAACACCGATAGCCTTAAACTCCTCAACAAGCACCTGTGCTGTGTCTACGTGCTGAGTGTAGTTTGAGGGAACGGTTATTGTAAAGTCGAAACCATTCGGATATCCTGCCTCTGCAAGCAGCTGCTTAGCCTTATCAATATCCTGGTTATAGGTCTCACTAAGGCTTGCATCAAAATACTTACCGAAGGAAGGGAACATACTGCTTCCGATCTCGGTTCCCTTTCCGTCTGATACAAAGTCCATGATTTCCTGCGGGCTTATAGCATAGCAGAGAGCCTGACGAACCTGTTCGTTGTTGAAGGGCTCCTCGGCATTGTTTAGATACAGTGCCTGAACAAGGTTCATGGTTCCTTCATATACATCAAACTTATCGGAAAGCTGTGACATCTGTGCAGATGTTACTCTTGCAAACATATCAATGGAGCCGCCTTCAAGATCCATAACGATTGAATCAGCATTAGCCTCAACCTTAAGTGTTATGTCCTTAATGTATGCGGGCTCGCCCCAATATTCATCAAACTTGGTAAGTATTACGTTCTCCTGAGGTGAACGTGAAACAAACTTATAAGGGCCTGTTCCCACAGGATTACCTTCGGGATCCTCATTGGAAGCGGGAATAATAGCTACTGTCATATATGCCAGAAACTCTGTATTTGCTTCCTTAAGTGTCATTACTACTGTGGAATCATCCGCAATCTCAACACTATCAATATTAGAAAATGCCGATATCAACGGATCTGTTCCATCGGTACCGGCATTACGCTCGATTGAATATTTAACATCCTCCGCCGTAACCGTAGAACCGTCATGGAACTTAACGCCTTCTCTAAGTGTGAAGGTATAAGTTTTTCCATCCTCAGAAATTGTGTACTCGCTGGCTATGGCAGGCTGCAGATTACCATCCTGGTCAGGCTTCACAAGTCCTTCGTAAACATTGAACAGTACTTCTCTGGTTCCCGCCGCCTGTGCGATGTGCGGGTCCATACTGTCAATATCCTGTGGAATACCAATGGTAATCTTTGAAAGATCATCTGAACTTGCAGTGTTGTCAGCTGTCTCCGCTTTACCGTCCTTTCCTGAACTGGTATTCTCGGTAGCATTGGTCGCATCTGCCGTAGATTCCTCTGCCTTTTTACCTGAGCATCCGCTCATAGTAAGAGTCAGTGTCGTTAACACAACTAAAAGTGTGGAAAGTCCTCTCCTTCCAATACCTTTTTTCATCATGTTACAATCCTTCTTTCTTTATTTAGTTTTCGCACCAAAACAATTTGATTATCAAGTCTTGATGCACCATAAACTATACGGAAAGACGTAGCAGATGTCAACAACCAAGGTCAGATTACAGTTTATTTCAACAAGGGGGTGTTCTTATCAGTAGAATCGGTTATCACACCCTCTTCTTCCTTCTCCAGTACTATCTTAAGCTCATCCATGAAGGTATTTACATCCTTAAACTCACGGTAAACAGACGCAAATCTTACATAAGCTACAGGATCGAGATTCTTCATCTTATCCATGCAAAGCTCACCGATAATACGGCTGGGGATTTCCTTTTGCTCAAGATTGAAAACCTCAGTCTCTACAGCATCGACAATCTGTGTAATCTGCTGAGCACTTACCGGTCTCTTGTGACATGCTCTCAGCACGCCTGCTTCGATCTTTGCACGATTGTAGGGTTCACGGTTATTATCCTTCTTGATAACAATAAGAGGGATAGTCTCAACCTTCTCATAGGTCGTAAACCTCTTCCCGCAAGAATCGCAGACACGTCTGCGTCTGATGGATGTATTCTCATCCGCAGGTCTTGAATCAATTACACGAGTGTTGTCTTTACCGCAAAAAGGACACTTCATAATGATAACCTTTCTGTGCTTTATCGCACATAAAAAATTATAGATTTGTAACTTTTGATTCTTTTACAAGATTTAGGGTCTAAAAAAAATACCCACACAAGTTATTGTAACATTGTGAAACGGAATTATCCACAAAAAAATGCATTATCTCGCTCAAACTATTAAAAAATGCAAAATAAAACAGTCACCCGATTATTCAGGTGACTGTTTGAAAGTCATTATTACTTTTTCTGTAAGAAATCCGGTATCTTAAGACTCTTAGCTTCTACAGAGCTTCTAACTTCAGGAGTACGATTAAGTCCTGATGAAGGTCTCTGAGTAGGCTGAGGAGTAACCGGTTTCTGTGTCGGTATTGTCTGAGCTGAACGAGCTGTCAGTGTATCAATCATGGGCTCGGGAGTAACCGGAACAGGCTGTACCTGCGGCTGAACCTGAACCTGAGGCTGTACCTGAACCTGGGGCTGAGGCTGTGCCTGAGCCTGCTGTGATGCAGCAGCTGCAGCCTGTGCTGCCTGAGCGGCTGCGGCTTTCTCAGCGTTACGATTAAGAGCCCTCTGCAATGCAGCAGCATTATTTGCTCTGTCATCAATACCTGTAGCAATAACAGTAATATTGCAGGTGTCTGCCATTGATTCGTCATACATAGCGCCGAATATGATATTAACATCATCTCCTGCAAGATTTCTGATATAGTCTGATGCAGTTGAAGCATCCATAAGTGTGATATCACCGGATACATTGATGATAACATTGGAAGCTCCGTCAATCTTAGTCTCAAGAAGAGGAGACTCAACCGCCATCTTAACTGCGTCCGCAGCCTTATCATCGCCCTTACCGGAACCGATACCGATGTGTGCGATTCCCTTGTCCTTCATTACTGTCTGAACGTCAGCGAAGTCAAGGTTGATAACAGCGGGTACGTTGATCAGATCTGTGATTCCCTGAACTGCCTGCTGAAGAACTTCATCAGCCTTCTTCAGTGCATCGGGCATTGTTGTACGTCTGTCAACAATCTGAAGTAACTTATCGTTAGGAATAACGATAAGAGTATCTACGTTGTTCTTAATTGTGTTAATGCCGGCAAGTGCGTTCTGCATACGTACGCGAGCCTCAAAAGCGAAAGGCTTGGTGACTACACCGACAGTAAGAATACCCATATCCTTTGCAAGCTTAGCTACAACCGGAGCTGCACCTGTACCGGTACCGCCACCCATTCCGCAAGTAACGAAAACCATGTCAGCACCCTTAAGAGCTGCGGAAATCTCTTCCTGGCTCTCCTCAGCAGCTTTCTGACCGATTTCCGGCTTTGCTCCCGCACCAAGACCCTTGGTGAGCTTCTCACCGATCTGAAGCAGCTTGGGAGCTTTGCAAAGCTGCAAAGCCTGCTTATCTGTATTAATTCCGATGAATTCTACACCGGAAATATTTTCCTCTACCATTCTATTTACAGCGTTATTTCCTGCGCCACCAACCCCAACAACAATGATCTTGGCACCGGATTCAGCCTCATTTGACTTTAGTTCAAGCAAGATAGTGCTCCTCCTTCATAACCTAAAACTCCTACAAAGCATTTTATAATTATTTTATATAATTTACAACCTAGAATTTTAATTTTTCTGTTCAAATGTAATGTTCTGAGTATTTGAATCATATTCTGACATTTCCAGGATGCCGCTTTTTCCTTGGAGTTCCGGCAAAATGTATTGTAATTGTATCACTTTTTCATCTATGTTGTCATTAGTTCCGAGACTGACTTCCACTTCATCAAAATAAATATAAAGATGAAAATCACTGTCAAAAAATATTTTATCAGCCTTCAGATCATATTTATTTAATAATTGAGTGATATCAAGAACCTCTTTAAAAACGTTTTCATTTTCGACAGGCAGCTTTTCATGCAGAACAATATAGTCGAAACTAAGCCCCAGCACAAGAGGAACATCATCAGAGGGCTGTTCTGAGGTCTCCACCACTATTCCGTCCCTGTCAAAGAATATATATCTGTCGAGGTACTTCACATATCCCGCAATAGCCTTTTCGTAAACATTGATCCTTATCGTGTCGGGAGAGAGTATTTCCACGTCCATTTTCTCGATAAAAGGGACACCGGTTATCTCCTTGTCCCTGTATTTGAGCGATAAGTACATGGAATTTCTGTCGAGTTTGTCTGTCATGACCATGTTCATGATCTCTTCATCGGTATAATGCACATTCCCGTCAACATAGACATTTGTGATGGTGTAATTATGCGCAAAATACGAAAGTGCCGAAATTGCCGCAATCAGAACGATAAGTATTATCGCTCCTATTATAAAAAGGCTCTTATGCAGAAAAAACAGCTCCCCAAAGCTCATTCGAGGAGCATGTGTTCTTCTTCTTTTTACTCGTCTTCTCTTTCTTGCCATTTACATAAAGTCCTTAAACGTCTATATGTCTTGCAACATTAAACACGATTCCAATCTCTGTAAGCAGGAAAAGCACAGCGGTTCCACCGTAGCTGATGAAAGGAAGTGTGATTCCCGTATTGGGGATGGTATTGGTTACAACGGCTATATTCAGAATAACCTGGATAGAAATATGAGCCATAACTCCGATAACAAGAAGAGCTCCATACATATCCGGTGCATTCTGGGCAATAACCATCATTCTGTAAATAAGAATAACAAACATGAGCATAACTGCTATCGCACCGACAATTCCCAGCTCCTCACAAATGATTGAAAAAATCATGTCGTTCTGAGCCTCGGGAATAAATCCGAGTTTCTGCATACTCTCTCCGAGACCTTTTCCAAAAAGGCCGCCTGAGCCAATTGCATAGAGGGACTGAAGTGTCTGATAACCCTTATCGTTTACATATGCTTCAGGATCAAGCCATGCAAGAATACGGACGAAACGGAAGTTCATGCTGCTGTTAAAGCCTGCTTTTTTAACAAAGAAAACCACGCCGGCAGCTGCTCCGACCACCGATCCGGATATGGCAATAAAGCGCCTGTAGCCCGGAGTTGATATAAAGAGCATTGCAAAAGCGATACAGAAAATAATAATTGCGGAACTTAAGTTACTCGTAACCTTCCATACCAGGAAGCATACCGGAAGAGGCACGCAGAGCACTATCCAGAATGCCTTGGGATTGGTTATGTTCCTGCTAAGCTTACTGATAAATGTTGCCAGCGCAATGATCATCGCCAGCTTTGCAGCTTCTGCGGGCTGAACAGATACTCCGCCTATCTTAATCCATCTGGATGCCTTGTTAATCGTCATTCCCATAGGAGTTTTAACCAGAAGGACAAGCACTATAGATAACACATACGCTATAGATGCGAATTTTTTATATATCTGATACGGGATTCTCGATACCACTATCATCACACCAACTCCCAAAACAGTCGGTATAAGCTGATGCTTCAGGTAATATGCCGAATCGCCCTTTTTCAAAGTCGCTTCATACGAGCTGGTAGAATATAGCATAACAAGACCAAATACCAGCAAGAAGAGCACAACAAAGACCATGCTGTAATCAACATAGACTTCTTTTTTTACTTTTTTCTTAGATACGGGTCTATCCATACCGCGAGTGGCAAACGCGCCAGACCTTGCTGTTCTTGTAGCTCCTGCCATTCTTGCAGCCTCCATACAAAATCCCCCTTTAAAACTTACAGATTATTCACATAATCCTTGAACTGTTGCCCTCTTACCTCATAGCTGGGGAACATATCCCAGCTCGCACAGGCGGGTGAAAGAAGCACAGCTTCTCCCGAAACAGCATTATCACTGCAATACTTAAGTGCTTCCTCGTAAGTCTCCATAAATACATAATCATTAAAACCATGCTTTTTTGCACAGTCTGCTATCTTCTGCTTGGTAACACCGATGAGAACAAGCTTTTTAACCTTGCCGTCAAAAGCCTCGATCCATTCATCGTACTCACTTCCCTTATCATATCCGCCGCCTATGAGATATGTAGGCTTGCACATAGCCTTTATTCCCTGGATTGCGGCATCGGGATTGGTTCCCTTCGAATCGTTGTAGTAATCAACGCCGTTTTTTGTGGCAACAAATTCGATACGGTGTTCAACCGCTTTGAACGAGCGGACAACGCCAAGTATTGTATCCATAGGAACTCCCATCGCAAGTCCCATTGCGATGGCAGCCATCACATTCTCATAATTGCAGGTTCCGACGAGGTTCATCTCGTGAACATTCATAACTTTCTCGGCCTTACCGTTTTCGGCGAGCATTATATCCTCTCCGTCAAGGAAAAAGCCTTCATCAAGCTTCCCCGATGATGAAAAGAACACCACCTTTGCAGGACATCTTTCGGCAAAAGCCCTGGTATACTCATTGTCATAATTGAGCACGCAGGTGTCGTCCTTAGTCTGATTATTTGTAATATTTTCTTTCATGGAGGCATAGCACTCCATGGTGTGATGTCTGTTCAAATGGTCCGGAGTAACGTTGAGAATCGCGGAAACCTTCGCATGAAAATTCTCCACAGCTTCAAGCTGAAAGCTGCTGATCTCTCCGATTGAAACCGTATCATCCGTCATCTCAAGAGCTCTCTCCGCATAGGAATAGCCAATATTTCCCACAACATATGTGGATGCAAAATGAGCCTTCATAATCTCGCCCACAAGGGTTGTTGTAGTAGTCTTACCGTTTGTTCCCGTTATGGCCACGAGACTTCCCTTGGCAAAATTGAAAGCGAGTTCTATCTCACTCCAGATAGGGAGTCCCGCCTCCTTAAGACGAAGAATAAGATCCGAATCAAGCGGAACTGCTGGGCTAGGAACAACAAGCACCAAATCCTTTATAACTTCATCAGAGAGTTCTCCGATAATTATCTCAGGTTCCGTTCCTTCATAGCCCGCAAGCTTTTCCTTTACAGCCTCCACGGTAACCTTTGTGTTTTCATCAAAAATTACAGGCTTTGCTCCTACTTTTCCAAGTAATTTCGCACTTCCTATTCCGGAAATGCCGGTTCCTATCACAAGTACATTTTTGCCGATTATATCTTTAGCTAACATAGTTATTCCTTCCAAATAATAAATCAGTCTCCCACAGAATCTTCAGTTTCAGGCGGGTTATAGTCCGGAAGTCCGTCACCGCTGATAGAATGACCATCCTCGGGATTAATCAGATCGCCTGTTTCCGGGTCAATATAATACCCCGTTTCCTCGTCTATTTCAAACGACTTCCATACAGGCTCAGTGTTTTCGGGAAGTTCATCCTCCGGAATCTTCTCCCAGATACTGTCTTCATCGAGGTCTCCATCTTCGGCATCGCCACCGGAAACTTCATCGCCGGTGTTCTGCATAACAGGATTACCATTTTCATCCAGCACCGGATTACCGTCCTCATCCAAAAGAGGTGTTCCCTGCTCCGCGGTAACCGGATTGCCGTTCTCATCAAGAATCGGGTTACCATTCTCATCCACTGTGGCTTCTGTTTTCTCAGCAGCTGCCATCATAATTTCCTTCTCTCTCAAAGCATCAAGCTCAGCCTGCTCTTCTTCTGTCACAGGCTCAGTCATAGGTATGTTCAGGTAAGGAAGAGCCTCTGTAAGCACCTTTTTTACAACTCTTGTTGCAAACTTGGCATCAGCCTGATCCATTGCGTTAGGTCTGTCTACAACAACATAGATCGCAATCTTAGGATCATTAGCGGGAGCATATCCCATGAAAGATACTACGTACTGCTGATTCTTACGCGGAATAGTCTCCGCTGTACCTGTTTTACCACCTATCATATATCCTGCAGGTCTTGCAGTCTTACCGGTACCTTCTTCACCTGCAACAACCTGATTACAGAATTCTATAACCTTCTTTGAAGTCGACTCCGAGATAGTCTGTCTGAGTATCTTAGGCTCAATGCTCTTAATCGTAGCTCCCGAAGAGTTCTGGATTTTCTTTACAACATGGGGCTCATAAAAATTGCCGCCGTTTACCAGTGAACTGAACGCAGAGATCATCTCAATCATATCCACGTTAAAGCCCTGTCCGAACGTGCCTGTTGCAAGCTCAGTGGAACCCATATCGTTTGCACTGTAGGTGAGTCCTTCCGTCCTGGCTTCTCCGGCAAGGTCTATATTGGTCTTAAGGCCAAAACCAAAGCTTTTCTGGAATTTCGCGAAGGTATCGGCACCTATTGTCTGGCCGATTTTCATCATAGCAACGTTACAGGAAATCTCTATACCTCTTTCAACGGAAACAGCGCCATCACCGTACTTGTTATGGCAGTAAATCTCGTGTCCGCCGATATCCATTTTTCCGGTACATTCATATACTTCATTGCCTGTAATGCAGCCCGCTTCAAGTCCCGTTGCCACTGTAAAAGGCTTTGCGACCGAACCCGGCTCATAGGTATCAGATATACAGAAATTTCTCCAGAGAGCGTTGAGGTTCCACATTTTTTCATCTTCGCTCATGCCATCGAGCATCTCCTGCGTAATGTAAACTCCGGAATCATATATACTCTCGCCCGCTATTTTCAGACCTCTCTCATCTACCCTGGGCATTCCGATGAGATTGTCGGTATTTCTGGTATCGTTAAGATCAAATTTGGGATAGCTGGCCATCGCAAGGACATCACCATTATTGACATCCATGATCACACAACCGATATTGTTCGCGCCGTTTCCCTGGCGAAATGCATCCTTATAGGTATCATTGAATTCCTGAAGGTACTTCTCGACGATTGACTGAAGGTTACCGTCTATAGTTGTAACTATGCTGTTTCCGTCCGTCGGCGGGATTGTTGTTCTCTCAAGGTTCGAATCCTCGTCGAGGTAGCCGTAGGTACGTCCGTTACTGCCGCTTAAGACATCATTGTAATATTCCTCAAGTCCGAATACGCCGTTGTTGTCACTTGTTGTAAATCCGACAACATCGCATGCCATTGAGCCGTTAGGGTATTTTCTGATGTAGTTTTCCTCAAACCACACACCCTGTACATTTTCGTCGTAGGTTTCGCTGCCTATTGTAATAAGCCCCTGGAATTCGCTGATTTCATCATAGGTGCGCTGTTTTGACAGGACATAGTACTGCGACTCGGGGTTATCGGAAATATAGTTTCTGATTTCTGCCTCATCAAAGCCAAAGCATCTCACAAGTGCACTGACCGTGGGATCCAGATACTTATTATCTTTTCCCGATAAAACAAGCTTGGCATCAAGAACAATGTTGTAAACCTTCTCACTGTATGCCAGCACTGTCCCGTTGGCATCAAGTATCTCACCGCGTCTGTAAGGTATTGTGCTGGAATCATACTTTTGCTGGGACAAAACCTGCTTTTCATATTCCTTACCGTTGTCCCTGTTTATGAGGATCAGTCTGATACTCAAACCAACAAAAGCTGTCAGTACTATTATGAACAGCACTAACAGCTTCTTTTTCATCCCTATTGTAAATTTTTGTGCTTTACTTCTTTTAGTTCTCATAACTTTTTCAATTACCATCCGGTATAGGTGCAACCTGTCTTACATAATCATTGCCACTGCCACCGGAATAAGATACGATCTGACCATCAGTAGCATAGGTCATACCGTACTCCCCTATAGCGATTCGCTTTATCTCCTCCAAATCAAGACTGCTTACAGCCTTGTTATACGCCTCATCATTGTCCTGCTTCAAGGTATTGAGCTGTGCCTCCAAAGTGGACACTTCCTTAACACTTGAAGTTATTTCCGACTGAAGAGTTATATACCAAGTAAGTATAACCCCTGTAGCCAAAACTGCAAGTGACAAAAACAACAAATATCCAAGGCTCATGTGAGACGCGCGTTTCTTAGCCTCCTTGCGCTTAACCTCATGGAGCGGCATCTCTCTTCGAGTCTGTCTTCTTGGCTCATTCAGTTGTCTTGCGGTATTACCGTATACATATCTCTTTTCCATATATATTTCCTCGTTACTATACACCCTCATGATTCTATTTTTTCAAAAACTCTCAGCTTTGCACTGGCGCTTCTTGAGTTTTCTTCAAGTTCCTTTTCGGAAGGAATTATCGGTTTTCTTGTTATTACCTTTCCTTTTGATTTCTTGCCGCATACGCAGATCGGGATCTCCGGCGGGCATGTACAGGGATTTTCATTTTTCCTGAAGTTGTTCTTTACTATTCTGTCCTCAAGAGAGTGGAAGGTTATTACACAGATTCTTCCTCCGGGATTAAGAAAATCGATCATTCCGTCAAGAGAATTCTCCAGAACATCCAACTCTCTGTTACAGGCAATTCTCAGCGCCTGATAAGTTCTCTTTGAAGGATGCCCTCCCTTTTCTCTCATTCTTGCGGGAATTGCAGCCTTTATAATCTCATTGAGTTCAAAGGTTGTTTCTATAGGCTTTTCCGCTCTTCTCGCTACTATGTGCTTTGCAATGTTCTTGGCAAATTTGTCTTCGCCGTAATTTCTTATAATATGAAATATTTCCATCTCGGAAAATTCATTCACTATTGTTCCCGCGGTCAGTTCCTGGCGTCTGTCCATCCTCATATCAAGAGGTGTGTCGAATCTGTAGGTAAAACCGCGCTCCTCGTTATCCAGCTGAAAGGATGAAACTCCGAGATCCAGGAGGATTCCGTCAACACCCTCTATTCCAAGGTCTCTTACTCTGCTTACCGCATTTTCATAGTTGTCACGAATAACGGTGATTCTGTCGCCAAAAGGTTCGAGGCGCTTTGTTGCCGCCTTAATTGCATCTTCATCCTGGTCAATTCCAATGAGTTTTCCTTTATCAGAGAGTTTTTCGGCTATGTGTGAGGAATGTCCCGCACCGCCCAGTGTACCGTCAACGTATATGCCGTCAGGCTTTATATTCAGGTTTTCAATCACTTCATTTAGAAGCACTGAGTAATGCTTGAATTCCATATTGTTTTCTTTCCTTGTACCAGGCACATGACTTAGATGCTTAAGCCATATTCACTCATTTTCGCTGCTATGCTATCGATATCATCAAAGCTTGTTGCTTCTTCCCACTTCTCCTTGCTCCAGATTTCAACTCTATTGCCGACACCTGCAACAATTGCATCCTTTTCTATAGAAGCGTGGCTTAGCCAGTTTGCTTTAAGAAGTATTCTTCCCTGCTTATCAAGCTCGACATCATCTGCTCCTGCCATGAAGAATCTTCCAAGTTGTCTTGCACCGGGTATATCCATAGGCAGCGCCTTGAGTTTCTCCTCAAAGGCATCCCAACCTTCCTGATCAAACACAAAAAGACATCCATCAAAGCCCTTCGTTACCACAAACTGCTCTCCCAGCAGATCGCGAAACTTGGCCGGGATGATCAGTCGCCCTTTTGCATCGATTGAATGGCTGTATTCGCCTTTGTACGCCTTTCCCATAGTTTCTTCACCGGTAAGGTGGATTGTTCTGATTCGTCAACTTATTTTTTGTGATTGATTGTTTTTGGCAGGTCTGTGTTATTATCCACCACAATCACCCACTCTGCACCACATTCCTCCACCTAAATGTATAATATACCTTTTTTCTTCATTTAACAACCTCTGTCTGGCGGCTTTATCGCTGAATTTAGGCGCAAAAATGCCTCCCACCGTCCGGTGGGAGGCTCGCCCATACAAGATATTGTGGTTTTAGCTTCTTATTTGCTATATCTTGTCCGTATTGTTCTTTTCGAGTTATTTGGGAAATTTTTATTAAATATTAAATATTTTAGGGGTTCTGTGTTTTATATCTTTTCTTTTATTTCACAGACTCTTTCTGCGAGGGCTGTCTGTGTTTTTAGTTCTTTCATTCGAAACACAGATGCATTATTAGTCGCCATCTGCGTTTTTGTCTTTTTCTTCCAGGTCACAGATGCCTAACGCTATGGCCTTCTTTGTTTTGGGCATTTTCTTTCAAAACACAGACTCTAACCACTATAGCATTCTGTGTTTTGGGCTTTTCTTCTCAAAACACAGACCATCCCTACTATATCCATCTGTGTTTTCTTAATTTACAGCCTAAACACAGATTCCCCCTAAAAAAGCATCTATGTTTTGGCCATTTTGAATCAAAGCACAGATATCTTGCCAAAATGAGCCTCAATAAAATTCTCCACTATTCGTGAATTTAACGGTTGCTTTGAACTTTCATAAGTAACAAGCAAATTCCGCCCCAAAATTATTCCGTTATTCTCATATTCTCTGAACTTCTTCATATTATTTTCAAGATATTCGGGATTATCCAGCATCCCTAAATGCTCTAGAAAAATTTCCTCCCTAGTCCCCGGTTTTAGGATTGTAAAATCCGGATAACGCACCTGCCCATTACTCAGAATTATCGGGCACTCATACCTATACGGAATTCCTCTTGAAAACAATGCGTTGGCTATCATCTCCTCAGATTTGGATCGTACTCTTTCTCCTCTTACCGTCACATGATATGGCATTTCTTCATCAAATTTCTTGGGCACATACTCAAACTGTTGCCAATCATGGACATAATCATCATCAGGCATGTCTGCAAAATCGAGTTTTTGTTTTAATTCCGAAGGATATCCGGAAATAAGTCCGGGTATATTATCTGAATAGCCCCGTAAAAATGAATAAATCCTCTTCTGCTCCTTCTCAGCTTCACTAACAAATTTCAAATCATATCTCTTTTGCGCAAGTTCGCTAACCAGGTCAGAATCTTCTCTTTTAATATATTCACTCTTCCTATGCCCCTTTATCCCAAGATAGTAGTGGCTCTTCCCTCCCGTTGTAGCTATTCTAAGACTGCCTTCCGGCGCATTTGCTATACGTTTTTTTCTCTTATTCACCTCTCTCTTTAATAACGCTTCTCTTTCCTGTAATTGTGATAAAAAATCATACTTTGGGAATATAACAGTTCTCCTCCTTTCCCTATATAAAAATTATGAAAACAAAAATGGAAAAAACAATATGACGAATTCATATTGAAGAAATGGAAAAAATAATAGTAGATATTGAAACACATATAGAGGTATCTGTCAACCTCGCCACTTACTCATGACATTGTCTCTTAACCCAAAATCATTTAAGATATAACATGCTGTAATGCAAATTTACCAAAAGGATTTTTAAAAAATGAGTCACAATACTTCACTTGAATTTTTAAATATGATAAAAAACCCTTCTGCCAAGGCAGAAAATCGCCGAAGTTCCGGACCATCTAACAAAAAGGCCACAGAAAATCACATAGAAAAAAGTACACAAAAAAGCGCCCCCGCTCCAGTTCCAAAAGAAGTTCCCAAAGAAGCTCCCAACTCACATAGCACTATCGCTGTAATAGACACCGAAACCAATTGGTATAACGAGGTAATGTCTATCGGTATTGCACTTGCGGATGCGAGTACTTTTAAGTGTGTTGGTGCGAAGTATTATATTATTGATCCCGAATACAGAAAAGGCGGGATGTATTCAAGCGTTCTGAATATTGCGAAAAACATTCCGAAGGCAGTAGCCTCCAGAGAGGCGGCAATGGCTGACATCAGCAATTACCTGAGGGGAAACGGTGTTGGTAGTTTATACGCTTACAATGCTAAATTTGACTACGGTCATTTGGAAGAGCTCTCGGACTTCGATTGGTTCGATATCATGAGACTGGCTGCATATAAGCAGTTCAACAGCTTCATTCCGGCCAGTGCCGCTTTATGTAAAAGCGGCCGGTTGAAAAGTGGATATTCCGTTGAAAATATATTGAGAATGATCAGTGGAAATGCAAGTTACTGCGAAACTCACAACGCAGTAATAGATGCAATGGATGAACTTAGAATTATGGAATTGCTGGGACATGATCTGGACGCGTACGGAATAACCAAATTGTAAAATTATGCCTTCCCCGATTAAAGCCTTCCCCCTTTGGGGGAAGGTGGCACGAAGTGCCGGATGAGGGGAAGGCTTTGTTTAAATATCAAGTTCCGGCGGCTCATCTAAATGTTCTGAAACATATTTGCCGTCTTTTTTTCTCTGCTTCACACATTCCGTGAGAAGATATTCAATCTGTCCGTTTACCGAGCGGAAGTCATCCTCTGCCCAGGCAGCGATGGCATCGTACAACTTGGCACTCAGGCGAAGCGGGACCTGCTTTTTCTCTGCCATTAATACAGACTTCCTGAGTTAACAACAGGCTGTGCGTCATGGTTTCCGCAAAGAACTACGAGAAGATTGGATACCATAGCTGCCTTTCTCTCCTCATCAAGTTCAACCAGCTCTTTTTCATTAAGTCTCTCAAGAGCAAGTTCAACCATTCCAACCGCGCCGTCAACAATGAGCTTTCTGGCATCCACTACTGCTGCTGCCTGCTGTCTCTGAAGCATTGCAGCTGCAATCTCGGGAGCATAAGCAAGGTAGGTAATTCTTGCATCAACTATCTCGATTCCGGCATCGGCAACTTTTACCTGAATCTCATCTCTGATACGGCGTGCAACAAGTTCCGTGGAGCCGCGAAGGCTTCCGTCATCAGCCAGTCCGTCACCGGTGGTATCAACATTTTCGGTGATGTCATAAGGATAAAGCTTAACCACATTTCTTACAGCCGTATCACTCTGAAGAGAGAGATATTCCTTGAAGTTATCAACAGCAAATACTGCTTTTGCAGTATCAGTCACCTTCCACATAACAGCAACCGCAACCTCAACAGGATTACCGAGAAGATCGTTGACCTTCTGTCTGGAATTGCTGAGAGTCATAACCTTAAGTGATATCTTCTTTGATGATCCCGCTCCTGTGAGCTGCATTTCACCGCTGTTAATAGTTATACCTGCAATCTTCTTATTATCAGCGATATCTCCGCTCTGACCAAGCTTTGTATCAGCAGCAGGATTGAAAGCTGTGCAGAAAGGATTTACAAAGTAGAATCCATCCTCTTTAAGTGTTCCGACATATTTTCCAAAAAGTGTGAGCACCAGCGCTTCACCTGGCTTAATAGCCTTAAGTCCAAGATAAGGGAACCAGCCGATCGCTATGTAAATTATGCTTATAATAAAAATCAAAAGATTAGCGCCTTCTCCTAATGCGGCAGTTATGTATACCGATGCGCCGTCAAGTCCCATTGCGGAAAACACAAGCACCACAATAGCAAGTAAATACAGTACTGTAACTGTTATCATTACTGCCATTCCATTTTTATGTCCGGTTATAACTTTTTCTTTTACATTTTCATTCATAATATTCACCTCCTGAATTATTCTGTCCTTGTTGAAAAGTATCTTGATTTAAATATTAGTATTGCAATGATAATTATTGGCAGTCCGGCCAAAACACCATTTGGTGCAGGTCCTAAAAGCCTGTAGTTGCCGGTATCCGGCACACATAACGCTATCGGAATAGTTGCTGCGGCATTTATTGATCCGTGGAAAATTGCAGGAAACCAAATACATCCGCTCTTTTCATAAACCGCGTCACACAAAATTCCAAGTGTAATTGTGAATATGCAAAATACCAGCATTCCTGTAACAGGGAATCCGAAATAGCTGGGGCCATATTCATATCCAATGAAGCCTATGAGAGGCCAGTGCCACATGCCCCAGATAATGCCGCCGATTATGATGCCCTTTGTTCTGCCGAATTTCTCCTTAAGGACGGGAGACATATATCCTCTCCAGCCTGCTTCCTCACCGACCGCTACGAACATATTTAAAAGCGGTGCATACAGTGCTGAAGAAGCAGATGTAATAAGCATGTATGTCTGATAGGTAAGCCCCTGTGCTTCAAGTGCCTTCATAGCGGCTTCTCCTGCCTCTCCTGAAGCAGCCATTATATACTGTCCTGTCAGATCAAGATGCTTAGGGAAAATAAGGAAGTATATAGCTGCGCCTATCAGTGTAAGAAGAAACGGACCAAACCATGAAAACAGCAGTGTTCCGATATTCCCCTTGAATTTAGGCTTCCAGCCCATTCCCTTAAGCTTTACTCCGGATATCAGTGTTGCAACAAGCGGCACATACATCATAACTGCCATCAGGAGCTGACCTACCGCCGCCCCTCCGTTCTGATACAGCATCCATACTGCAACCTGCATTACCCAGGCGATTATAAATACCCAGCGAAGGTATTTCATTAATTTTGTGTCTGTGTTTTTTGTAGTGTTCATAATATACCTCTTTCTTTGGGATGTAACTTTTATCTATTTGATATCATTATGATATCATTAATATTCTAAATGTCAACAGTTCTTCTAAGCATCAAATATAACAAAGGCCGCAGACTCGAAATTGCTTCGCAATTCCTCATTGAAGCGCTGCGCGCTTCATACCAAAATAAAAGAAGGCACCAATCAGCAAGCCAGCTTGCATTGGTACCTTCTTTATTTTGCTGCGATGCTTTGCAGTATCACACGTTGAATCTGAACAGGATTACATCTCCATCCTGTACAACATATTCTTTACCTTCCATGCGGACAAGGCCCTTCTCTCTTGCTGCTGCAATTGAGCCCTCGCGAAGAAGATCCTCGTAATTTATAACTTCAGCCTTGATGAAACCTCTCTCAAAGTCTGTGTGGATCTTACCTGCTGCCTGAGGAGCCTTGGTTCCGATTTTGATGGTCCAGGCTCTGGTCTCATCCTCACCGGAAGTAAGGAAGCTCATAAGACCGAGAGTTCTGTAGCTTGCTGCGATAAGCTTATCAAGACCGGACTCGGAAAGTCCCATACTCTCAAGGAACTCAGCCTTCTCATCAGCCTCAAGCTCTGAAATCTCAGCTTCAATCTGAGCACTGATTACAAAAACTTCACTACCGGACTTTGCCGCAAGCTCGCGAACTGCTGCTACATATTTATTGGAAGCGCCGTCGTCAGCAAGATCATCCTCAAGAACGTTAGCTGCATAGATTACCGGTTTCCAGGTAAGAAGGTCGTAGGTATTCATAAGTGCCTTCTCATCCTCATCATCAAGCTCGAGCTCTCTTGCCATCTTGCCGCCCTCGAGAACTTCCTTAATTTTATTAAGAAGCTCAAGTTCCTTGGCTGCTGTCTTATCCATTCTTGCTGCCTTGGTAGTCTTTGCAATTCTTCTCTCCAAAACCTCAAGATCAGCGAAAACAAGCTCTAAGTTGATAGTCTCAATATCTCTTGCAGGGTCAACCGAACCGTCAACATGAACCACATTGGGATCATCGAAGCATCTTACGACATGCACAATTGCATCTGTCTCACGAATGTTTGCAAGGAACTGGTTTCCAAGGCCCTCGCCCTTAGATGCGCCTTTTACAAGACCTGCTATATCAACGAACTCGATTGTAGCAGGTGTTACCTTCTTGGAATTATAAAGGTCACCGAGGAGCTGCAATCTCTTATCCGGTACAGCAACGATTCCCACATTAGGATCAATTGTTGCGAAAGGATAGTTCGCTGCAAGCGCTCCTGCATTTGTAAGTGAATTAAAAAGGGTACTCTTTCCGACGTTCGGGAGCCCGACGATTCCTAGTTTCATATTTATCTTATCTCCTTTAAAAGTGTTGATTTTACAAGCATTTCGAGCCATCACCTTTTCAAGGTGTTACAATTAGTGTTACACAGAAAAATAATATATAAGCATTTTTATGAACTTATATAACTTTCAATGCTTCCTCTACAAGCTCGATTTCTTTTTGCTTTTCATCCTCTGTAGTTGTGACGTACAAATTCATAGTTATTCCAATATTAGAATGTCCAAGAAGCTTCTGAAGAGTTTTTGGCTTCATTCCCGCTTCAATGCATCTGGTCGCGAAAGTATGCCTTAGGATATGCATTCCAAATGAGTTAATGTTAGCATTTTTGCATATTTTATACAATGCAGTATCATAAGTGCTATTCTTTATCGGTGTTCCCTTCCGGCAAAGGAATACAAATTCTCTCCACTCCATCGGAATCACTTTAATTGTACTATTCTTTAACTTCTGGTCTTTTAAAATCTTTATAGCTTCACTTGTTAGCGGAATTGTTCTGTATCCAGATGCACTTTTAGGCTCCCGATTCGCCATTCCTTTGTAGAATGCCTATACTCCATAGACCGGCTAATTGTTAGCACCTTCTTTTCAAAATCAATATCTGACCATTTTAGTCCGACAAGTTCTCCTGTTCTCAGGCCTGTCTGTAAAATGAATCTATACTGATTTTCGTAGCTCTGATCTCGTGCATACTCTAGGAAGCGTTTCTGATCAGCCTTCTCCAAGGCTCTTTTTTCTTCCTAAGGTTTTCCTATATCACTACGCACTGACTTTTTGCAAGGATTATGGATTATAATATCATTTTCCTTAGCAAACTCCAGCATATTGTATAATGCTATTCTAGTCTGATACATTGTCGATGTCTTATATCCTTCTTCAGCCATATCGCTAAATATCTTCTGGCAATGAATAGGTTTAACCTCAACAAGAAGCATTTTTCCTATAACTTTGCTGATATTATGATGATATCGTTCTCTATAATTTCTCACTGTATTGGGTCTTACCGTTTTTTCTTTTATAGAAATCCAGTAATCAAAGAAAGCATCTACCATCATTGAATTTGCTTCTGTTATGCTACTGTGCTCATCTATGTACTTCGCTTCATCAAGCCATTTCCTACATTCCTGTAGTTTCTTAAATCGCTTTACTCTCCTTTTCCCTAACTTATCTACAAAGCCTGCATTATAAAGACCATCTTTCTGCTGAGTAATACCTACACCCAGCTCTTTACCTTTTAAGTCTTTTCCCATAATAAGCTCCTTTCGTGAAAAAGAAGCCTAAATACAGTACCTTATATAATACCATAAATAAGCTCCTTTGTGTTACATTTATTCAATCTACTTCTATGTTTTCGTTTATATACTTTTCAAATGCTTCTCTTTTAACTAGTTTTTTTCGTCCAACATAGAACACGAAAGGGCAAGATGGTTTCTTTAACAGTTCTGATAATTTATTTTGACCTATATTGCTTATCAAAGCTGCTTCATCTATAGTCAATAATATTTTTTCACTAATTCTTATATCTTTATAATTCATAAATCAATATCTCCTAAATTATTTTTTATTTAGTAGACAATTGATTTTTTTCATCTTGATAATTATTCTTCGTTTCCGTATATTACGTCTGCAAGTACCCCTTCATCTGCGCGAGCATTATAGTGAACATCCGAATTTGAAATCAGCATCAATTCTAAACGCTCTCGTTCGCTTACACTAATTGCTTCCTTTCTAGTTACCTCTAAGGAGTTCTCACAATACAAATAAATCTTAAACTGCTTTTTATCTGCATCATCCTGCTTAATAAAAATGCCTATATGTATACCTCCTATTGTTTAGGATTATACCTTAATCATACCTCTCGCTGTTTAATATTGGAACTAATTTAGTCCCATTCACTCATATAAAAAAGGCATCACGAAGCTTTTTAACTTCATGGTGCCGATTCCAGATGATAGTCACCCTATCCTTCTCATATTATTTACATTTCCATAGTGCCATAGGATGGTTCTGTATGCGCTCTATGATCTCTGTATCTTCAAAAAGCAGCTCCGGCTTATATTCCTTTGCTATAAACCTTTCCATATATTCCATTTCCTGAGCTGTCGGCTTCATAAGCGAAGCTATGTACTCCTTTGCCTGTTGCTTCTTTCCTTCCAGGTCAAATTTATCCTTCACAGCCAGAACCGGGAACAAATCTGATTTTATTTTTGAAAAGACAAGACTGTCTATGGCTGATGTATCAAAGGTTTTGTTCACTTCCTTTGCCGAGATCGTTGCATAGAAAATGATGCATTTCCTAAACAAGTCTTCCTCTCCTGCAAACAGCTTAATATCAGCCATATTACAGAAGTCATACAAATCTCTTGCAGCCGCTCTACTTATCAGAGCATTGGTTTTTGCCGCAAAGATTTCCATTGCAGCAACCGTCCTGACTTTTATCGGTTCTCCAAAAGCATCCGTCACTAATGCCCTGTCCTCTGGTAATAACACGTGAGTTCTCAGTGAATAGTTGATCTCTATCTTGATCATATCTCTATTACCAGCCGCATTCACATAATTATAATGGAATGCGTCCAGGCTGTGACTGAATCTTGATGCCTCAGAGAGGGAATATCCTTGTTCCGACATAAATCCCTTCAAGATCTCCGTCAGACGTTCTCTTTCATTCACCGTTTCTTCTCTTGTCAGATTTGGAACAAAATCCAAATCTATATCAACCGACAATCTTGGAAGGTTGAAAACAGTCAGATTTATTGCCGTTCCACCCTTAAGCAACAGATGTTCACGCATATATTCATGCGTATTTAGGAAATCAAGAATTGTCCTCAATCGAAGAACCTTCTCAAAGGTATCGCGATTAAAACCATATTCCCGAGCTCTTACATCAAGCTCTCTTCTATTAAATTGCGGCATCTTCTAGCCCTCCGTTTTTCATTCTCTTAATATTCTTTGGATAGACCAACTTCCATTCTCCGGAATAAGCAGGCTCATTTATACCGGTTGCCAGATATCGTTTTGAATCTCCGCTCCTATCCTTACATATCTTTATAAAATCATCGCTTATACCAAGTTCCCTCTGATATTCACTAAAGATAAAACCTGTCTTCTGATATAAAAAGGCATTGTCATATAAGGCCAGATAATTTAACATTTTTGTTTCATCAATACTGTTCACGGACACAACACATGAAAGCACCTCTTCCAGCCCGGCAATGAGATTCATATCCCTTATGGAATCTGTTATTGTCCGCTCCTTATCCGTAATCCTTACACCGCCACCAAATTCCGGAAAAACTATACCTTCCTTCAGCTGTTCTTTTACATAATGATAAATGTACCCATCAAATTCAAAGTCGTGAAAACGTGTCTCTGAGCCAACATAAACCTCATAGAAAACCTGATCGGCAGTTCCATAATATTCAAATGCTGTATGATGTGATACATATGAAGATGGAGTGATAGCACTGGCAATTTGAAATCTGTTAGCCACTGGTCCGCCATTTTCACCGCTAAGACACGTATATAACCCATTTCGTATTTTTAGCACCATATTTTCCTTCAGAAGCTTTTCTAATGCCATCCTTGCTGTCCGTTCACTTGAATACAGGGCATTAACCTCTTTCATGGAAAAAATTGGGTATTGTAATAGTTCATAATATAAGTTCATATACTCGCTCCATGATGTTAATTATTTGTCGGATTTTACTCTATTGCATAGCATTTCTATACATATTTTTAACTTATCATCATAGAGTTGTCTTGTCAAGTTAAGTTTATGTATGTTTTTATCATGTTTGTTGCTACTATCGTACATAATTTAAACCATACAACAACATGGATTCGTTATATTTCCAGTCAGGTACAAATACCATTTTTCAAAATTGATTTGTTAAATGCTAATTTGGGACTTTTAACCTAGAAAGTTACCAAAAATGGCATGAAGTATTCCCTCATAGGACTACCCAAAAACGAGTGCCATCGAGTGCCATATCGAGTGCCACCAAGTGCCACACGAGTGCCATTTTTTATAAAATATATGAATCTTTATTAAGTTATATCAGAGTTGGGATTTCCGCAAATGAAGTATTTATGCAGCTTTGAATAGATTTAATGTTTTATATGGAGATATATGAAAAAGGCGTTCAAATAACGATTCCTAGTTTCATCTTTTATCTCCTTTTTCCCTTATTTAAGGGATTTCTTAACATTATTACTATAAAATCTACACCATTTTACACCAGAAATGATAAGTTTTGATTATTTTTTTACTTCCCAAATTTTTTGCAAAAAATAATTAAGGCTTATCAGCAGCCTCAAACTGTTTAATTGCAAGAAGTAAAGAATCATCAGTCACATGTACATAAGTATCCATCGTAGTGGATAGCTGAGCATGTCCCAAAATCTTTTGAAGAGATTTCGGATTGACTCCTCTCTCAATACATCTGGTTGCAAATGTGTGTCTTAATGCGTGCATACAAAAAGGTTTTATTCCTGCCTTGTCACATATCTTATATAGGTTGGTATCGTAAGTAGAATTCTTAATTGGCTCACCTGTACGAAAGTTAACAAATATCAAGTCCTTCATGCAAACTTCTCTCTCAAGCCCTGTCCTTCATATTAAAAGAAGCATCTTCACGCGTGTATAAAAATAACATAGAACACCCATTTTTTCAACCATATCAGCCTCCGTCAAATGAGCTCCACGTTATTCAAATACTCGTCAAATGCTTCTCTTTTAATCAATATTTTTCTGCCTACCTGAAAGGAAATCTTGTTTAACGGATCTTTACATAATTCCCTTATTCTGTTTATTCCTATATTGGAATACTCAGAAACTTCTTCTACTGTCATTGATGGATTACTATTATCAATTGTCAGGCAAGTTTATTTCGCTCCTCCAGCATTTCCCGACGCTCAATAGCTTCCTCAGTCAATTGTTTCTGATAATCCTTTTTCTTGTAATACTCTTCGATCTGCTTCTTTTGTCTGGCAGCTCTTTGAGCTCTCCTCTGAGCGTTAGTATTATTATTGTTTCTCTGTCGATTCTGAGTACTCTGGTTTCTTATCTGTTCCATTAACTGATCAAGCTTTTCTTCATCCGATAATAGTTCAGCCTCGTGTCCTTTTATAGCCATATCCACATGCTGGATAGTCCCTGCTCCCCCATTCTCTTTTAGGAACATGCCTGTTTTCCGGATCTTTCCGTCAAGAACCTGATCTGCACCATCCATTCTGAATTCTGTTTCTTCTGCTCCAAGGAAAATCGCTCCGACACCTGCATCCTTAAGACTCTTTAACTCATCGCCGTTTTCAGCCTTGTACCACACTTTGAGCTGATCAAAAACCTCATCATTTTCATCTATCCATCCATTTCCATCTATGTCATATTCTGCAAGATCCTTGAAGCCATCACCACTTTTCGCTCCAAAAAGCTCATTTCCATCGTTAATCTTGCCATCTCCATTTTTATCCAGTGCCAGGAATCCGCTTCCTTCACCAAGCGTAGATATCTCATCCTCTTTTCCATCAGCATCCAGGTCAAATTTGAATTTCTTATCACTAAGCCCTGCAGTGTCTGATCCTGTATTTATGATAAGTGGATCAAACAGCGCATCTAGCGGAGAAGCCATCGGTACAAAAACTTCTGACACTTTGCATCGTTCCATAGAGGCGTTCATATCAACATCAATACTTCTACCATCTGTAGTTTTGACTGTTCCCTTAGCTTCATATGTTGTCATTTCCTTCTCTGTTGTTTTATCGACAAGACCAACAAATCCCATGTTGCTGCCTTTTCCCGTTTGGCCGTACTGTTTATCATAATATCTTGACGCTGTACTGTTTATCTCACTCTGATCAATTCGCATATATATTTCCTCCAGATACTGCCGAAGCACAAAAAAGCACCTTCGTTCAAAAAAGATCCCTCGAACAAAAGCGCTTTCCGTAGCTTTAATCTATGTAATTTTTCCTTATGCCAGCCAGTTTCCTAAAAATGATGAAAGTCCATAGTTCCCGGTAAGCCCATAGCTGCTTCCTACCCCATAACTACTCATCAATCCATAAAGGCTGTTGGTCCCATACAATCCATTGCTGCCATAAGCACTGGTTGTACTATTCCTTACAGCTGTCGCAGCCACACTCTGAATCAGTGTAGAATTAGAACGGATTCTCTGACCAAATGAACCTTCCCGTCCAAGCAGGTTTTTGACTTTATCCTTATCAGCTGCCTTAAATTTCTTTTCATCAATGCTTAGTGTTCCATTTTTGCTGTTATAGCTGATACCAATTTCACTAAGAGCATTTTTATTGCCGGCAGCATCATTTTTCATGGCAGTAGCTCTGGTTCCGATAATTGTAGCTGTGCTGTTCTTTGCCTGAGAAACAATGTCATTATATCCATCAACAAGATTCTTTGCACTGTTATACAGCTCATCAGTATTTTTATCACTGTAGATATAATCGCTGCCAAGTGTCTTCCCGGCTGCCTCAGCCTTTACACCGCCCTCAAGCACAGAACTGTTTGCTCTGGCAGAACTACCATAAAGCTTGTTATACAGATTGCTGTTTCCAGTCGATCGGATATTTCCAGTGTTTCCATATCTGCCTGATGAAGAAATTCCAGTATTTATACGAGTACCTGATTCAACAGCCTCCCGTCTTTCTGCCCTGGACATTTTCATAAAAGTATCCGCATAGCTTGCCTGCGCAACAGCCTGACCTTTGGTAAGCTGTTGTCTTCCACTGTTTCTTACGGATCCCGTTCCATAGCCACTCCAAACTGAGCCGGCACCACCGATCCTGCTCATTAGCGCGCCTACATAATCCATCCCAAAATTCATGCGATCACCTCCTCATAAGGAGCTTTTTCCTTTGCTATTTCAAGTATCGTCCATGAAATGAGACAATTAAATAGGATTGTAACGAACGGACAGTTTAATGTAATGAATAGTCATTTTTCTTTTGACTGCAGCATTACCGTAACGATAAAAGTATTATTTCCAGTCTCCACTTTGACTCCGCCGAGATATTTTTCTGCGATGTTTTTTACACTTTTTAGCCCAATACCATGCTGCCCATTATCTGTTTTTTCCTTTTTCCTGCTAACTATTGAGCTATCTTTGTCCCGTATAACAGTTCCATCATAGGAATTTTCTGCTTTTATCAGATAAAAGTTATCTTTTGAAGTCCCGTACATCTTAATAAATCGTTCTTTTTCCGACACCAATGCCACCGCTTCCAATGCATTATCTAAAAGGTTATTGAGTACAATAGCCATATCCATAGCACTGATACTCTTATCCTCAGGGTAAGAAAACTCACACTCAAAGGTACATCCCTGCTTTTCTGCCTGAGTTGCCGCTTCATTTATTACAACATCAGTAACCGGATTACCTGTAGAATATTTCACCCCACTGGCATTCAGCTCTATATCCATTTCACTTAAAAAATCACTTGCATCCTGATAGCGATTATTCTCGATAAAACTCTTTAAAATCATCAGCTTTCCTGCCATATCATGACGCAGAGTCCTGATCTGATCGTGATGTTTTTCAGTAAATTCTATCTTTTTTCTCAGAAACTCCTGCTCCTGCACCTGTTCCTGAAGCAAAAGGTCTTCTTCCTTTAAGCGCCTATACCGCTGCCAGGTTGCTATGGCTGATAATTCACCTATAAAGATAAGCACTGTAAGAATTGGCAGAGTATATCTAAGACTTCTCTTTTCGTCCAGCAAAACAAATACTTCATTTTGTAGCGGAACAACCATGACATCTACAATCATGTATGAAATAAAATATGATACCGCAGAGTAGATTGAAAGATAGACTGCTTCTGTCCAGGTCATATCATACTGTTCTGGACAAATCCTTTTTATTAATAAAAATTCTCCCCACACCATGACAGTCATAAATATTACTTGAGCAAGCATCAGCAAAAACATCCTGAGCCACAGTTCTTCTATCGCTCCTTCCAGCGAATAATCTATACTTCCTATGACCATGTCTGTTATTGAATTAGAAGCTGCTGTATTAGTCAAATGCCAGACATAATATACGTTCTGCCAGAGGAAAAACACAAAGATCATGTGTGGCATTGCTTTTTTGTCATAAAAATAAAATATTGCTGCGATTGTCAGAACACTTATTACGGTAAATAGCCCTTTTACAGGGAAAGGAAGAGAATACAGGCATAATGCCTCAATCGTAATTACTGCTGATAACACAATCCTCTTTCCCCTGTTCAAGACCTCTTTTTTTATAAACAGGCCCATAAAAAAATACAAAAAGATGCCTCGTATCAGAATTATTGATACTCCATAAAATTCTTCTATTATCTTAATTTGCACTTCTGACATATAAACCATGTACCTCGTCACAAAATATGATCCATATATGCTTTAACAAAATCTGCATATTTATATTTGGAAATAATTACAGAATCTCCGCTGTCCATAATGGCTTCTGTCCTTGTGTACCCTCTGATATGGTTCAAATTCACAAGATATCCTCTATGTATTCTGAAAAACTCTTTTCCCAGTTCATCTTCAAATTCTGACATTCTTTTATACACTTCATAGTTTTTGCCTTTGAGATGTACAGTAGTTTTCCGGCCATTACTTTCTACATATAAAATATCCTTGATGACTATCTGTATTGTTATTCCACCTGTCTGGATAGTTGTGTACTGTTCCCCTGCATCCTCTTCATATGTAGCTTCACATATCATCTGGGCATCCATTTTTTTCAGTTCTTCCACTGCTCTTCGAAGTTCAGACTCAAATGCGGCCTTAGATATTGGTTTAAGAAGATAACCGTAAGCCCTTACACCAAAAGCATCTCCCATTCTGTCGGGAATACCGGTAACAAATATGATAAGTGGTCTTGAAGCCCTGATACTGCGGCCACTTTCTTCAATTCTTTCCCCCAGAGTTTTGGCTGCCTCAATTCCATCAGTACCACCCATAGCTATATCAAGAAAAAGCACATCTATTTTTGTTCCTGAATCTATGTCCTTTATGAGGTCTTCAGCTGATGAATACTCCTTTATTTCCGCGTTATACACACTTCCGGAAAGCCATCCGTAAAGTAATTCTCGTACTGCTTTTTCATCATCACAGATTGCAAAACACATTTTTCCCATAAGATGCGAACCTACTTTCCGTTTTGTTGGCAATTACATCCATATCATTCAAAACTAACAATCATAACACCGCTAACAACTAAGTTATCTCTATAAACATAACAAAAAGCTTAGCATGATTTTTCATGTAAGCCTTTTGAATTCCAACTTATTTAATCATAACATTATGTCAACGCTCTCTATAGAGCAATGTTATGAATGGTCGGTTTTATGTCATGAGTGGACATTACTCCTTCTTATCAACAGTTGAAGGCAACAGTGATGAAAGTGCATCCGAATATCTTCCCTGGCTATTATATGTTCCGCCACCTCTTGCTGCAGCATTAGTAATGGCTCTTCCTTTGTCACTCATCTTTGATGCAAACGAATTATACCCGGTGAAAAGTGTCTTTAGTGTTTTTATATCTGAACTCTTAAGCTTATCCTCATCCACTTCAAGCTTATTATTGGCTCCTACACTTATGCCCACCTTGTTTAATAGGTCCTCATTTACTTCAGTTGTTTTAATCATCCATGTAGCAGAACGTAGCACATCTTTGGTGTTTGACTCTGCAGCGCCATCCAATGTTCGATTGTAACTATCCACAAAGCTCTTAACAGCCTTGCCAATGCTATCCCAATCGTACTCTTCAGTTACTGTCTCTTCACCTGTTTCCTCATTTTTAGTAGTCTTCTGCTTTTTTTGCCAAAGAGAGTCCTTCATCAGATTCTGCGCAGCTTTCGTCAATGTTCCTGCATTACTTGCCATAGAAGTAAGCTTTGTAGATGAGTCCTTACCTGCAGCAGCATTTTCTGCTTTCTGCTTGGCATAGTATGCTTTCACAAGCTTTTTGTACGAGCCATTTCGGAGCATAGCATAATCAGAAACACTAAAAGGGCTTGTTGCACTTGTGCTGGTATTTATATTTAGCCCCGATAAAAAAGAGCTTGCATTCTGATTATAATCGCTGAAATCATAATCAGATTTATCATAATAACTACCACTTAATGAGTCTCTTATCGTTGACATCTCCTTGCCCTCCTTTGCTTCACTTTGGATGCAATCTTTTTATGAAAGTTGATAATTTCATGAAAGAGCTTGTATCCATCATATTCCAGGTCTCAGACCTTAATGTCTATCCTTTTTCTGTGCATCATTAGTTCTTCCATCCTCTGCTGTTCTGTAAAAGTCTTCCCATCTATGCTTTGATCATTTTCCATTTCTTCGGCAATCAGCTTATCTTCCTCTGGTATATCTTCAACAGATTCAACTGATTCCATGTTTTCATCCATTTCTTCAAGGTTCTCTTCAATCTCCTCAATGGATTCTTCCATCTCTTCCATTTCATCAGCGATATCCTCAAATTCATCCATGACATCCGCAAGAAGTCCATCGCTCTTCTCCACTCCGGTTGCTTCTTCGATAAGCTCTTCTTTGCGCTCTTCGGGTGTCTTGGGTGCTGCTTTCTCAGCTGCTTCAGCAATCTTCTCTCCGGTCTCCCATGCCTCGTCAAGCATATGAAATACCTGTTCATGGTTGTATTCCGCTTTAACCGCAGCTATCTGATTATCATAGTCTTCAATCATTTGAAGCTTTTTCTTGATATCTTCAATGGACTCAGACTGAATATTTTTCAGATTATGCTTTTGGTTCTCGATAAACGCAATCTGATTATCACGTTTTTGCTGCCTCTCCATTCGGTTCTGCTCAGCTTTGGAAGAAAAATTATTAAACAAATTTAAGCCCTGTACGTTTATGTTCATATACAGCCCCTCCAAAATGTCATTGCTCTGTAGCATTTGCTGTAGTAGCTGCAGTCTCTTCTTCCTTGGACTTGTAGTAATTATCAAAAAGTTTGTTTGCAGCTTTCAATGTTTCATTACATATAGATGGAAGATCTCTCCCCCATGCACCAGTAGCCAAATTAAATCCCTTTTCCATAGCTTTCTGCATCTTTTTCATTTTCTCTACATCATCTCCTGCAAGAGCTGATGCAAAGTCAAAAAGTCTCTGAGAAGTCTGCTTTACGCCATAGTATCCATCTTCAGAAATATCCTTTTGTGCCTGAGCCTTAGTTGCTGCATCAACCTTGAAATTCCCACCAGCCAGTTTTTTCCAAAAGCTGTCATCTGTTGCCTTTCCAAAAGCTGAAACCTGGCCTTCCAATGTTTTCCTGACAATTTCCAGAAGCTTGTTCCTCTGGTCCTCTTCAGCCTGTTTCATCTGCTGAACTATTGCAGCTCTGTCTGCAGGTGACTTCTTATTTATGCTATATAAACCTGCATCCTTTTCACTTGTCTTTTCAGCTGTCTTCTCGTAAACTGCAGCAGACTCTTTATTCTCGTTTGCTACTTCCTGAACACTATCAGTTTTCTTTCCGTTTTCAGTGCTATAGTTTTCTGTGTTCAGCACTGAATAATCAGTATTTTGAATGTTTCCTACTAATCCTGTACTCATAACAAATCCCTCCTAAAAGTCATATTTCTGCATCGACCATTCCACCTACTTCTGTCATGCCTGCATCCTGTACCATCACGGGCATATCATCTCCACCAAGTGATAGCGATACTCCACTATCAAAACCTGATGAAACTGACGATTTCCCCAAATTCTCTTTTTCTGCCTGAAGCCGTTCAAACATTGCCTTTAGATATTTTAAGTCAGCCTTCATGATATCCCTTGCTTCATCAGATCTGTGTTTAGCCTTTAGCTGTTCAAGATCCTGTAGCTCCATGGACCCTGAGAGTGCTTCGGCCATCTCATCTAGCTCCTGATCAAGCTGAGCCGTTTCCTCAGCCTCTTCATACATCTCCTCAGCAGACATTTCCAGCTTTTCCATAAGGGCTTCGAATTCTTCCTGTTCAAGTTCCTTTATTTCTTCATCAGACTGATCATTTTCTAACGGATTTTCCTGTTCAGAAGGCAATTCTTCGTTCATGTTCTGTTCAGCAGTTTCTTCCATCTTCAGGTTTTTCTTTTTCTTCTCACAGGCACGCTGGACCATTTCTGCATGCAGGATTGCTCTTAAAATCTCTTCATCATCGTACTCTCCGGTTTTCAGCTTTTTCTGTAGGTTCCCGATTTTCATCCTGATCCCGATAGAAACCTGAGCAGCTTTTGCGGAAGTCTTGGCACTTAAGACCTGTGCTGAAACCTGCTTGAAGCTATACATTGCCGGCTTCTTCTTTTTTGAGCTGTTACCCGTTTTCCTTGGCCTGGACATAGAGATAGTCCCTACATGATTACCATTAAGGTCATATAGGCGTTTATAGTAATATTCAGTATTTCCTCTAATTTGTAACTCATATCCATACATAGCCTACCGCCTTCTCCACTTCGTTCCGCATACAGTCTTACTAAGCTCACAAGTTCGCTAAGTGCGACTAGCATCCTTGCTTCGCTACGCATACAGTCTTACTTGCTGTTGGTCTTAGCACATGTTCTTTATGTGCTTAGAGCAACACATGTGTTAGCAAATCCGCCAAGTGCAACAAAAAGGATCATTCTGCCCATAATACATACATCTACACCAAATACACTATCTGCATATAGGGTGATGCAAAGGGTATAACGATCCTCATTTACTGTATATTTTATAAGTTGCCATCCTTGCATAACCCCATACTCTTCCGTGAGTACTTAGCTTGATTTCTTAATTTAAAAATCTAAGTCAGGTCTTTACATCAATACTCACACTGACGCCTTCTGCTGCAGACACCTCTGTTCCTGTTGATTTTGCAATCTTTTCATCAATATGCGGAACCTTTGTATTGTGCGTGGACTCTGAAACAACGGAAACTTTCACGCCACCGACATCGATCTGCTGTGCCTTTGCATTTTCTTCGTCTGAGAATCCGGATGCCCTTGCTTGTGCATTTGCAACTCTGTCTGCTTCTTCCGCTCTTCTTTCTGATGCAGCCTCCTGAAGATGCTGTTCCTGCCACCTTCTCTCAGCTCTCTTCTTTTCACGCGCTGCTTCAGCTCTTTCATTCTCTTTCTGCAGGGTCGCATCAGCTTCCCTGGCTTTCTGCATTTCCTTATTAGTCTCAGCAATCTGCTCCATATTGTTATTTGCTATGTCTTCAGATCTTTTCTGAGTTTCAGCCAGTTCTTCTTTCTTTTTTGTGGTATCCGCGCCGGATGCCTCATCTCTCTTGATCTCAGCATCCAAAACACCGGCCTTACCATCCATCTGCTTTTTCACTCCCTGCTGAAGCTGTATCTGTTTCATGGATGTACTGGCAGATATAAGAGACTGAGTCATAACATTTGTTAAAGCCATTACACACACCTCCTTGTATTAAATAATGGAAGTTCTGATCTCACTTCGTTCGCCAGAACACGTTCGGACTAGGCTCAAAAATACTTCGCCAAGTCCTCTCAGCTCTACCAAAGGCTTCGGAAAGTTAATAAAAAAAACTTATAGATTTTTCATGAAACGACCTTTTTCAATCATGAATGGACTCAAATAACCATCATTGCAGTGAATATAACCACGTCTCCCTCCTGTTCAAGCTGGGTAGTTCCATAATACTTTTCTGTGATCCTTCGCATATTTTTCAAGCCAAAACCATGCTTATCACGATCTGTCTTCGATGTTTCCATAAGTCCGTTCTCATCAGAAGACCGCAACAGTCCGTTATAGCTGTTCTTGACTTGGATCATGAACATATCACCACTACGCCAGGATTTTATCTCCACGAAAGATTTATCCAGGTTTTCTGCAGCCCTTATAGCATTTGAAAGAGCATTATTCAGGATAACGCCCACATCTATGGATTCCACTTTACCTTCTTTCGGATAGTGAAAATCATCTACAAATCGTATTCCAACGTCCTCAGCCTGTCTCCGCTTCTCTGAAATCACTATATCAGTGACAGGATTTCCGGTCTTTGCATTTATATCTACAGCATGAAAATCCTCAGACCAGTCATGTAAGTATTGTAAAGCCTGATCACTATTGTTTTCTTTTATTAGATTACCAAGTACCATGATATGGTTATTAGTATCATGCCTTATCCCACGAATATCTGAATAAACTTTCTCCATTGAATGAACATGCCCTGACAACTCGTCAATCTGACTGTTTACAAGAGAGTTTTGCAGTACTTCTTCCTCAGAAGTCTTAATCTTTTGATAAAAATAGATCACTGCAATCATAGTGAGAAAAGCTACCACACCAAATAATGCACGCATTTCATGATATACAGGATATCTATTCCAGAAATATTCACCCGAAGCTTTTTCAAAAGCTTCTTCCATAAATGTACATATCCAGTAAGATACTATTATTGTTATGTACGTTGCTGATAAAAAAGCTAATTCTCTCCATTCCATAAGTTCTTTTTTACGGCTGTACATCGTTTTAATCAGATGTATTCCTATAACCAACAAAGCACATCTTATTACAGCATGAATAGCTTGTGCCAAGCCATAAAGCATAATCTGCTGTAAATCCCCTATCACTTTAGGATTCAAAAATGTCACAGAACATATTAAGTTCCATGGTAAGATTGCCAGTTCCATTGATATCCACAAAAGCAAATACATAGTTATTGATAAAAAAATTTTCTGCGGTATATTTATCCTCTCCGTTATAGCGGAGATAATACATACTGCAGCACAGCCAAGAGCATAAGCAGTCACACCCGAAAAATTTATGGTAGCAAAATATAGTATAGACATCGCCATTGCATAAACCGCTCCGAGTATAACAGCACGTACTCTTTTTCTCATAAATGGTATGTAAAATACTGACACAAGTACTGCATTTAACAATACATTTGCAATCATTGATATCTGATTTACCTGATCCCACATAGCTTCTGTAATCATTTATTCTCTTAACCTCTATAAATTATGGAAAAGCTGCTTACTCCGCTCTCTTTTTGTTGTAATCTATCAAAGCTTTTACAAAAACCTTATAGTTTTGTTTTGAAATAAGTGCTTCCCCCTTAGACATATAGCACTTTCCTGCATCATACTTCTTTACGAATCGCAAATTTACAAGATACCCTCTATGAGTCCTGAAAAAGCCATCACCTACAAGCTTTTCCAGTTCTGAAAGATGTCCATAATACTCAATTTCATCGGTTCTTGTGTGTACGATTATCCTGGCCCCATACACTTCTGCAAATATAATGTCAGAAGCGCATAGTCTTATATGACTGCCTCGTGAGTTCAACATCACATACTTCTTTTGAGGCTTTAATGTAGCTTTGGCTATTTCCTCTTTTGCAGCCTTTATCACGCTTATCAACTTTTCATTTGAGAATGGCTTTACAAGAAAATGGAAAGCTCTCACATCAAAAGCATCAAATACATATTGCTTTTCACCTGTTATAAAAATGATAACAACATCATCACTAATATCACGAAGTTTCCTGGCGACATCCATTCCGGACACGCCGGGCATCATAATATCCAGGAGAATAATATTCGGCATATAACCATCTTGTTCAACAGATCTCAGCACATCTTCTCCTATACCAAAGCTTATAATCTCATCATCCGGAAATGATGATTTCAGCTCCGACATTATTATGTTTCTTATTTTTTCTTCATCATCACATACTGCTATCTTCATAAGGCAATAATCCTCCAAGTTATTCGTATCATAAATACATAAGAAAAACTATGATCTCATCACGAAACGACCTTTTTCATTTCTGAAATGATTCTGTTACAGCAGAAATTATTCATCTGCCTTAAACCTTATAACCAAATATATCATACGTATTCGTTAACAAATGCTCCATATTATGATAATTGTATTCGGTGCGTATCCATCACAGAATGTGCACCTGATTTTGGACATAAAAATAGACCAGTAAGTATCGGACGTCTCCGACCTTTGCTGGTCTATGTAATGATATTTTTCAGTTTTCTATAATGTAATTATTCTATTCTTTGATAGTTAATTCTTTTAATTCATCCCAACTAAACATTTTCCACCTTTTTGCATAATTAAAGGGTTCTGTCACCAGAACCCTTTAATTATGCAGCTATATTTATTCTGCTCATATTTAACGTCTCCGCAGCGGAGAAGCCAGGAGCTGCGCCCGACATAACTTTTCTGTTCATATATAGTATAATGCTATTCATTATTCCCATCAACGAATCACACACAATTTTTCAATAATCTTCAAAACATCATCCTGCGCATATGCATGTTCAAATTCATCAAGCTTGTAGCATGGAACATGTGGCTCAAAAGCCAGATCAGCAAAATACTGTGCCTGAAGGCATTTCATTCCAAGGTCTCTGGCAGCAAAAAGCTCTTTTGATCCACCATCTCCGACATACAGGCATTCCTCAGCAGTAACGCCTAACTTTTCCATTGCTTTTTCATATATTTCATGCTCAGGCTTACATGTTCCCTGCTCATATGAGAGCATTGCTGCATCTAAATATGGGAAAATAGAGCTTTTTCTAATAACATCAGCTTCATCAGAATAACAGTTGCTTATAAGACCAATCTTTATGCCGCGTTTCTTAAGCTCCTTCAAAAGAACTATGGTTTCCGCGGGAGTTCGTTCAAATATCCCTTCCAGGGTCTTCCTTCGCTTATCTGCAAGAAGCTTTACGGATTTCTCACTGTAAGCCCCCAGCATTTCAAGGGTTGTTTTTATCCCTTCCTCTATTGTGCAGTTTCCGCAGCTTCTGTCATGTTCTGTGGAATGCCATGCATTTTTGAAAGTATCGACCTCGATTTTTAAGTCTGCCGCCATGTCTTCGCTAAAATAAGTATCTCCGGAAAACATTGAAACGAGCGTTTCAAACATGTCAAATATAACAGCTTTAGTCATTTTTAGTCCCTTCATCTAGTAAAAATGAAAGCCTCGATAGCAATATCGAGGCTTTCGATGTCCTTATTATATTATTGTTCTGATATTGAGGCAATCATGCAGGCTACTACAGCACTATATCCCTCATCGGACATGGGTGCAAAAGTAAATTCAAGAACGTAGCCAGTATCTGATGTAAAGCTTACACAGCATGCATCCTTATTCTTTATTTCATAAATAATACCATGCAAACCATTCAATGTAATATCAGTAATACATAAGTTAAATCAATATGTTATGAACAGTATCTAAAATCTATATAAAAAAATATTCAACTATTCTCCAGGGTTCGTATATCTCCGGACATAAGAACGGATACCGATGCCAGGGAGAGACATACTCCCGCAATAAGAATAACCAGAGCGGCTCCTCTTCCAACGCCCCGACCGTCGATTTGCCCAAGCAAATCTGCAGCTGTTCCTGAAACACCGTAGGCGACAACATATCCTATCTGGGAAATGAAACCGATAAGCCCCCACACTCTTCCCTGCGCGCCATCAGGCACATTGGTTCTCACAAGATAATCGAGGCAATTGTTCGCAAAAGGAAGAGTGGCAAAAAACAGGAATCCGAAGATACATATAATAAAAATATTCTCCCAAAGCCCGAATCCAAACATAAAGGCTCCCGCAAAGATCAGGGCTGTTCCAAGCGTTTTGACATAATATCCCTTTATTCCTTTTATGCCCAGGAACACTCCGCTTACAAGCATTCCGCAGGCGCAGACAGTCTCAGACACACCCAGAGTTTTGGCATCAGCAATTGACAGGATGAGCGGCTCCGCAAGTATCTGAAGCACTCCCATAAAAAGTGTAATTACGGAAGATATAGCTACCAATGTCAAAACTCCTCTTTTTTCACAGAGAATATTCCAGCCCTCTTTCACGCTTTGAAGGAGTGGTTCTTTCTTCTCTATCTCCTTAGCGCCGATACCGCGTCTTACTACCGCTGCACTTATTACTGTCAGGAAAAATGTGCATATATCAATCCCAAGAAGTAGTTTTACATCGCTTATCGATAGAAGGAAACCTGCTATTATCGGCGAAAGTAAATATCTCGCACTTCCCGCCAGCGACACAAGGCCGCTGGCTTTCGAGAATTCTTCCTTGGTCAAAAGATCGGTAATTGTAGCACGAAATGAAGGTTCAAGAAGTGCCGAGAAACATGCGCTTGCAAAAACTCCGATACATATCTGCAAAAGCGATGCTTCTCCTCTCATCATGCAAAACAGGATATAGGCTACGCCGAGAGCTGAACACCCGTCGCCTATCATCATGAGAAGCCGTCTGTCGTAGCGATCTGCCAGCGCTCCTGCGGGAACTGAGAGCAGCAGTGTTGGAAGAAATCCAAGCAATGTGACCATTGCCATGCTCCCGGCACTTCCCGTCTGTCTGAAAATATATACTCCAAGTCCAAAACTTGTGAGTCCACCGCCCACAGATGATATAAGTTCACCTGCCCATAAAAGTAAGAATTTTCCGAAATTACTCTTTTTTTCCATATTTACCACCCCATACTTTCCAGCCACACAGCTGTCTCCTGCTCTCTTTCTTTTCTATTTTCCGCTTTATATTTTCCAAGCTTAAGCTCGCCCTTTATCTCGCCATCGAGAATGTACAGTATCCTGTCACATATACCCGCAACCTTGCTGTCATGGGTCACCATCAGAATTGTCGTCCCATCCTGATTGACCTTTATAAACGCCTCCATAACTTCCGCTGACGCAGACTGGTTCAAAGCTCCCGTGGGCTCATCCGCAAAAATGATCTCCGGCTCCATTATCATGCTTCTGCATATGCATGCCCTTTGAAGCTGTCCCCCGGAGACTTCATTCACACTTCGCATTGCCAGATCTTCTATGTGGAATTTTTCCATAAGAAATCTAGCTTTACCATAATGAGCCTTGCTGTTTTTCTTATCAGAATGAACTGCCGGAAAAACTATATTATCCTCAATATTAAGATTTGAAAGGCTGTTCATCTGCTGAAACACAAACCCCATGTGATTTAGCCGAAGCTCTGCTCTCTCATCTTCGCTTAATGCTTCTACGTTTTTCCCGCAAAATAAAATCTCTCCGCCATCTACTGTATCCATGCCGGACACGCTGTATAAAAGCGTTGATTTCCCTGAACCCGATGGCCCCATAATTGCTATGAGCTCACCGGGCAGAACTTCAAAGCTTATGCCGTTTAGAATTGCACCTTTCCTCAAATTTTTAACCTTTAATATTTTCTCCATCAACACCTCACCTTCCTTGTCCGGCCCCCAGGCACTCGTTTGCCCGAATATTTTTTATCTCCAGAAGTGCTGTGAAGGCCGCAGCCAAAACTGTAATCACAATCAGCATGGGAACAACCGCTCCTACATAGACCGGATCCATGATAAAGCGAAACCCTTTCGCTCCCATCATCCCAAGCACTGCTCCTGCCAGCCCCTCTCCCGGAAATGCTCCTGCTATGATTCCAAGCACTATCCCTATAACAAGAACCGCTGCAGCTTTCTTTAGATATTCCTTTCTGATCTCACCACTCGTAAATCCAAGCGCTTTTTTAAAAGAGTTACTTCCTCTTTCTCTCCAGATGAGCAGACGCAGCATCAAAAGAATTACAACAAAAAGAACGAGGCAGGCAAATATCATAACAACAGCAGAAGTGCGTTTTATATTTTCAATGGTCTGACCGTACACTCCGTCCAGATACTCGCTGATGAGAGTCACCTTAATGCCCTCACCCGAATTTGCAAAAGCGCTTCGATATTCTTCTGTCCATTCCTTCAAAGGCTGTCCATCCTTTAAGGAGACATATATGATGCTCCACATCACGGGAAGATTATCATTATCGGAAAGCATACACGCCTTCGCTGTTTTCCCTCCGTTTGTCACATCAGAGTAAATACCGCATACTTTGCAGGATATCTCCGAATCCGCTTTCCCGTCTTTATCGGTAAAAACCTTGATGGTGTCTCCAACATCCACTTTCATCTCCTCCGCATTTAGTACGGAGAGCGCTATCTCATCCGCTTTTGAAGGAAAAGTCCCCTTGCTGTAACTTACCGGAAACTTCCCGTGGTCGCCGTTTTCAATAAGAAGATTGTAGGAGCCCCCATCCGGCATCACTGTCTTATAGGATTTTGTCTGCATCAGCACAAAGTCGCTAACCCTAGCATCTGTCCCGATTTTCCTTTGAAGCTGTTCTTCCGGGTTATCACCCCCACCTGTCTGCCTTATATCTATGCGAATCTGGCTCTTGCCAATTCCCATATAGGTAACAAAATCGGGTGCACACAGGGTACTCTTGATATTTAGGGGTATCATTATCATAAAAACCGAGAATGCGGTTATTATTCCAATCGGAATCCATAGGTTCTTCTTTTTCCCGAAACTCCCCTGTCCGTTCATGACTAAAACAGCAGATGCTTTCTCGGTTTTGGAAAGTGTCAGTCTCACATACAAAAGGATAATAACCTGAACAAAAAACTCTCCTATGATCATCAGGATACCGATTTTCCCCATCCCTCCTGCATCTCCGTACAGAGCTTTCATCTGGGCCGAAAGAGGGTCCGATATCACTACCGCGAGTAAGCTTCCGAAGATACATCCAAACACGGAAAGAATCATGTATTTGCGCATATATAAAGTGTGAATTCCTCTTCGTGACACTCCGATTGCCTTAAGCATACCTATTTCGGTTTTATCCTTTTCAAGCTGAGTCAGTAGCATGCATCTGATACAAAGCATTGATATAAAAAGCACCACCACACTGACTAGCAGAATAATAAGGATCATTAAGCCGTCCGAAAGAGCATTCATCATTCTGATAAGAGGATATGTGATCGTAGGGCCGTTATCAGGGAGATTCGCATCCTTATAGGCTGTAGCAAAAGCATTGATATCATTTCCGGCCAAAAGCTTGTATTCAATCAAATACTCCTCACTTCCCATCGGTCTCAGGCGCTCATAGTCAGCTCTACTTATCAGAAATCTCTTAGATGAAGCCATGGCAGAATTCATCTGAGAATCCCTTAGAAATCCTGCGACAGTGAGTTCCTCTGAGCCGATACTCAGAACATCTCCCACTTTTACTTCATACTCATCTCTGTAGCAGACAGGCACATAGGCCTCCCCATCCTTGGGCTCTAGGCGCTTGTTATCCGTATCCACAAGATAATCGAATTCCTCACTCTGATAACAAAGGCCGTTATCCTGCATGTTTGTGTCAAAGGTTTTATCGCTGATACGCAGCATACTGTTTGATAAATTCAGGAATTTGCATACCTGCCAATTCCGGACATCGCTTCTGTTTTGTGAAAAAACTCTCAGCTCCTCTTCATCTATTTCTCCGGTATGCATCTGCAAAAAATCAGGAGTTATCGCAACGCGCATAAGAGAATCTATGGCACCTGACAGACTGGCAAACAGAAGTATCGACAGTCCCAAAAGCGTTGCATTTACGGCCATGAAGATACAGGTAGCCATAGCAGAAAGCTTATTCTTTTTTAAATCATTAAGTAAAAGTCTCTTATACATTTTTCACCTCGCCCTTACCGACAGATTGTCGGTCAAAGTTTCAAATATATGGGACTCACCTTTGTAAGTCCCTTGTAAATTCTAAAAGAATCTCATAAGCGATTCCTGCATACTCCCTTGCTTTGCCCCAAGGATTCTCTCAGCGTGATAAATAAATGCTTTTCCTTTATTTATCCTTTGCTCCGGTGATAAGTTCTCGTTTTCATCAAAAGCGGTATTTGCATAAAGCATTATCATCTCAGACGCTTCGCTTGGATATGAAGTATTAAACAGCCCCTCTGAAATTCCTTCTTCTATGAGCTTTGTCATCAGAGGAACCACACCGCCAAGCAGCTTCTCCTGCATCTTCTGGTGTAATAGAGCATTCTGAGGTTTATGAATCTGCTCCATGACTTCATCCTTGACATTGCTCTGCACATTTAGTGCAGCGAGGGCTCCCACCAGCCTCGCATCAATCGACATATCTTTGCTGCCAACAATTATAGCAGCTCTGGCTATACCCTCCCGGGTCATCCTGTCAATTATCGCATCAAGTATCTCTTCTTTTGATCCAAAATGATGATACAGGGTGCCTCGGGCAATTCCGATCCTGGCTATGATATCATTTGTACTTGCATTATCGTAGCCTTTTTCGGCAAAGAGCTGCTCTGCAACATCCAGTATTTCATTTTTTCTCTCTTCAGCACTTTTAACTATTCTCATCTTCCAATTCTACCTGATACTTTTTTATTTCATAGGAATTTTCTATGAAATATAACCGACAAGCTGTCGGTTATATTTTATTACACATATTTAATTTTGTAAATACCGGATGATTATTTTTTTGACCTGCGCTCTCTTACCTTGTTTTTAAGGTCCTGCGCGAACTTATTCTTCAGTTTCAGATTCGCAAGTTCTTCGTTTTTCCTGGATGTAAAGCTCTCTATTCCAAGAAGTATTCGTCTCTGGTTCAAAGAGAGCTGTTCAACATAAGCCTTTGAGAGCGCTTCCACCCGCAGTTCGGCCGCCGCGCGCTCTTCCGTAATTCTCTGCTCAATAGCTTTGGAAGCTGAGGCCATCTTCTCATAATTGGTCTGGGCTCGAATGTTGAATTCCTCGTGCATCCTCTCAACATCCTTCAAAAGTGCTGAAAGGCTGGCCTCGGTGAGAGCAAAGTCTGCTCCGAATACCATTGCAAGAACTATTGCCAGAACCTCATAGATATGAGGATTGGCCACAGAGTGCAAACCTTCCACAACAGGGATCAGGAATTTTACTATCAAAACTCCGGCTATTCCAAACGCAATACTTACCGGTACGCATATGCGCCCCTGAATGTTTAGAGGCATCGTACTGTAATCCCACCATCTGGCGTGGAATCTTTTTTCAAGTACCCAGGAAGTCGCAAACTCGGCAACAGCACTTCCGAGCATACAGATAATAAATATGCCCCATATAGGAAAATCAGGCGAAGAAAGCACCTTGAAATAGCTGAAAACTACTGATGTTACCACAACGCATGAGCCGTAGATCGGACACACCGGCCCAAACAAAAAGCCTCTGTCCGCCCACTTCTTCTCCTTGGCTGTGCAATAAATTGATTCCCACACCCAGCCCAGAAAGCTGTAGAACAGGAACTCCACGAAATACTTAGCAATTATCATATAAACCCCTCGACTTTTTTTGATTTATTAAAATCATTATAATTCGCTTTTACGGTTTCGTGGATAAAATGTTTACCTTTTGCCGTTTGGCGTTAATCGTTCCCGCAATATAAACGTATATCATGGCAACTAATGGTTAGATAGTACAGCCATGTTCATTTATAGTAGAGAATACAAAAATCAATATTATGTGAGGGAATTAAGATGAAGAGAAAAAATTGCATTTGTGTTCTGTTGATGAGTGCCCTTATTATCTCATCGCTCAGTGGTTGTGGAAGAAATACCAATCCTACCACAAACGGAACAGCAGTTAGTGAGGTTTCCACAGAGACAGACGATACTGAGGAAGAATCCGCACCTACGGATGACGCGATTTTAAAGGATCTGTGCTCAAACTATTTCACTATCGGTGTGGGTATAAACGGAAGTACTTTGGACAATCAGACCTTAAACATTCCGCAGTATATGGAGCTTTCCAAGAAGCATTTTAACAGCTGCACAATGACAAACCTGATGAAAAGCTGCTACATACTGGATCAGGTCGGATCACAGAAAAACCTGGAAGAGGGAAATGAAGAGCCTGCTCTTTCATTTATGTCCATAGATCCCACGCTTTCCTGGTGTAAGCAAAATGGCATGAAGATGCGAGGACATACCCTCGTGTGGCACACCCAGGCTCCTGAGTGGTTTTTCAGAGAGGGTTACACAGATGACGGCGAATATGTTTCCAAGGATACCATGCTCCTTAGAATGGAGAGTTATATCCGCCAGCTAGTAACTCATGTTCAGGATGAATATCCCGGAGTTGTTTACTGCTGGGATGTTGTAAATGAGGCAGTCGATCCCGACAGCGCAGACTCTGACAGTGCTTTCATGTGCAGAACCAAAATAGAAAACGCCGATAATCCATGGTACAAGACTATCGGCCAGGACTACGTAGAAATGGCATTTACCTACGCAAGAAAATATGTCGCAGATGATGTTAAGCTTTTCTACAATGACTACAATACCTATCAGGCGCCCAAAACTGAAGGTATTTATACGCTTTGTGAATCTCTGAAAGAAAAAGGACTGATAGACGGCATTGGAATGCAGGGTTACTGGGGCATCGATTATCCTTCGGATGCCGTTATAGAATCTGCAATCCGCAAATTCTCCGAGCTCGGTCTTGAGATTCAGATAACAGAACTCTCAGTGGGAGTCGATGATGAAACCGACTCTCAGTTTAACAGACAGGCTGATAAATACGGTCGCATTTTCAAAATGCTCTGCAGACTTGACAGTGACAACGGCGGTCCAGCAAACATAACCAATGTCACCGTGTTTGGTCTTGTCGATCATTACCGTGAGGGCGATACAACCAACTCAAGGCTCTTTGACAAGTATTACCAGCCTAAGCCGGCTTACACGAAAATCGTTGAAGCCTTAACTGAAAGTAATTAAAAAAAAACCTCATCCGGCACTTCGTGCCACCTGTCTTCGCTCCGCTTCGGTCCGCGCTGAACCGACGTCCCCCGGACGTCGAGCGCCCCCAGAGGGGGAAGGCAATTAAAAACGGGAGCCGAAGCTCCCGTTTTAGTTTGCCTGTAAATCACCACCTGCTGTCAGGCTGTGTGTAAGTGCTGATGGTGATCATCTTTTTTTTCGTCGTTCACCACCGGCTTTCTTGTGCTTACGATGAAAAGTCCAAGGAATGCAATCGCTGCGATAATTCCAACAGGATAAGCGATCATTGTCGACAGGTGCAGACACTCAGGTGCGCAGAAGAAATATGTAACGGATACTGCGGACATGAAGGTTGCGGGAACTGCTGTAATCCAGTAGTTCTTGGAATTTCTGTACAAGTACATTGATGCTGTCCAAAGAGCTATCATAGCAAGTGTCTGATTCGACCAGCTGAAGTATCTCCAGATGACATTGTAGTTAAGCTGGCTGATAAATGCGCCTGCAAGAAGAAGCGGTACACAGAGGATAAGTCTCTTCATATAAGGCTTCTGATCTACCTTGAACCAGTCTGAAATAACAAGTCTTGCTGAACGGAAAGCTGTGTCGCCTGATGTGATAGGACAAGCGATAACACCGAGCATTGCAAGAACTATACCAAAGCCGCCCATTGTCTTTGTGCAGATATCATATACGCATGCTGCCTGGCCATTTCCAAGCATTTCTGTAAGACCTGCTGTAAGGCCGCCGGTTCTTGCATAAACTGCACTGCCTGCTGCAGCCCAAACCAGGGCGATTATACCTTCACATACCATTGCTCCGTAGAATACCATATGGCTTTCTTTTTCAGTCTTGCAGCAGCGAGCCATCAGAGGTGACTGGGTTGCATGGAATCCTGAAATAGCGCCGCAGGCAACAGATACGAACATCATTGGCCATATAGGTGTGCTGCTGGGATGAAGATTGGATAATTCGATCTCAGGGATTGTATATCCATGTGTGAAAATACCAATGCCAACACCAACTGCCATAACTATAAGGCAGATACCGAATACGGGATAAAGCTTACCGATGATCTTATCGATCGGAACGAAGGTTGCGATAAAGTAATAAACAAGGATAAGAGCAAGCCAGAAGGTTGTGTTCGTAAGAAGTCCTGAACCTCCCTGATTACCAATAAGAAGTGAAATAAGTCCGGCCGGGCCTACTGCGAAAACAGTACCAACCATTACAAGCAGTACTACGCTGAAAACACGCATGATGGTTTTCATAATGTTTCCAAGGTACATACCTGTAAGCTCAGATACGCTTGCGCCGTCATGACGCATACTCATGAAACCTACCGAGAAGTCATGTACACCACCTGCAAGTAAGGTTCCGAGGGTAATCCAGAGGAATACGGATGTTCCCCACTGAGCTCCTGCAAGAGCACCGTAGATTGGTCCGAGACCTGCGATGTTAAGGAGCTGAATCAAAAATAGTTTCCATCTCGGCATTACAACAAAGTCTACACCATCATTGATTCTTACTGCCGGAGTCTGTCTGTCATCCGGCCCATATACTTTTTCAACAATGCCGCCGTAGATAAAATAACCTGCTACCAAAACACACAAACATACCAAAAAGCTGATCATATGAATCCCCTCCTATACTTTAGTGAAAGACATTTCTTCCCTACTTTTAAGTATAGTCGCAGAAAATCCCGAAGCAATGCTCCGGGATTCAAATGCAAAAAATGGGTACTAAAATGTATATGCTTATAAAAATCAGTTATATATTCAGACTCCAAAATGAGTTTTTATCTCATGGATCATATTGCGGCTTATAGGAATAGTCTCCTCACCGCAATCCTTAAGCTTGCATGCATATCCGTTATTGTAATCGGGCACAAGGGCTTCACAGGCATTTAAGTTTACTATAAAGCTTTTGTGAACCCTGACAAACTGGTCGCCTGCAGAGGAAAGCTTCTTCTCCCATTCAATAAGAGGATCTCCTGTAAAGTATACGCTCTTATGGCAGTGGACCTTGGCTCCCTTGTGTACCGCCTCAATATAACTGATGCTGTCAGCCATAACCACTTCCATGTGATCTCCCGCCGGAAGTGCAAAGGGCCCCGGCATCTTTTTTACCGCGACTTTTCTTTGCATGAGTTTCTCGACAGCTTTCCTTATGCGCACCTCGTCAAAGGGTTTCATGACATAGTCAATGGCATCAAGTTCAAAGGCATTCAGGGCATAGGTTTCATAAGCCGTCACAAATACAATTGCGGCATCCGGTGTTTTCTTTCGGATTTTCTCAGCAAGCTCTGTTCCCTTCATGTCCCCGAGCTCAATGTCAAGAAAACAGACATCAAAATTCACTTTTTCTGTCAGCTCCAGAACTGCTGCTCCGCTGCCCACTTCGTGGATCTCGGCATCGGGACGGTTTAGCTGTCTTATTATTTTTTCAAGCAGGAAACGCAGTTCGCTGCGTGCCGGACGTTCGTCGTCGGCGATAAGGATTCGTGTCATTTTTTTCCCCTCATCCGTCTGCTTCGCAGACACCTGTCTTCGCTCCGCTTCGGTCCGCGCTGAACCGACGGTCTACGTTCCACTCCGGTCGTTGCTAAGCACTCGTCCCCCGGACGAGTAGCAACCCCGGACGTCGAGCGCCCCCA
>NZ_ATVV01000013.1:0-119042 GCF_000420905.1 Butyrivibrio sp. AD3002
GAAAACGCTTGGGTGACTTATCCGTCACGGTCATGATATAGCTGCACAGATCTTTCGCCTTTGTTATGACGGATAATTCGCTCTTCGCTATAAGACATCCTCCTTTTCCTTCGATCTTTTGAACACAAAAACCGCCGAACCTGACAGGGTATAGTAACCCCGTCAAGTCCGACGGTTATCCATCACGAATATAGTATTCAGTTTCAAGCGCCTCGCAAGACGCAAAAAGGGCGCAGTTAGCCCATGCTCTGCTCTGCTCTGCTCTGCTCTGCTCTGCTCTGCTCTAAGGAACGTAGTTCTATTCCGCATTACTGTCAAGTATCGATGCTTCAATGCTCTTCCTCATTTTAGAATGTTGATAAATACCATATCTTGATTATATAGAATTATCTCTAAAATGAGTGTTAAAAAACAAAAAAAAAACTATTAAGCAACGCTTTATCAAAAAGTACATAAGATAACAGGAAGCATTCATTATACCCATCGAAGTACAATAGATGGAATTCAAGCCAATTCAGCTGATGAACTACTCAAAAAATTGATGTCTGATCAATGACAAAAGGCATCTTTACTGAACAATCATTCAAAGCAAGCACCTCAAATTTTTGTTATAATATAGTTATATAGATATGGAGGTACTGCATTATGACTAATGAACAAGCATGGGATTATGCAATAGGAATGATAAAAGTCGATGATCTGGAACCAACAGATGACTTTAAAGAGTATATTGAAAAAGAGAAAAATGGCGAAGTAACCATGGAGGATGCTAAAAAATTTCTGGATAAGAAATATCTCAATTTATAAAGAAGAGGATGTTTTAGGCGGACAGTCGATTGAGTATTCAGATCCTTTTGATATTGTTAACGATGTACATCATGTATTATCTGATATGCGGGAAAAACCATGGAAAAGCATGGATAATGATACCGTTACTATTGAGTTTTGTGATTCATTAGCCAAACTATGGAAGATTCATCCCTTTAGGGAGGGTAACACAAGGACAACCGTTACCTTCTGTTGTCAGTTTATTGATGATCAGGGACATATTATTAATAGAAAGCTTTTTGAAGATAATGCAAGATATGTAAGAACAGCTCTTGTTGCTTACAATGCCTACTTTTCTGATGGAAGTAATTTCTCAAAAAAGGAATATCTGGAAAGAATAGTGAGAGACTCACTCAGTTGATTTTTTTATTTCTTCCAAATTATCTTTATTGCGAAATAACGACAATATATTTACCAAACCTCCGCAAAGCATTTTATCTTGCGGAGGTTTAGTTTCGTGATTGATACAATTTCACTGGTTTTGAATTCGCATCCAATAACGGTCTTTGCTTTTAGTTTCGAAATATCCATCAAGATATATCAAAACTCCAAGATATGTAACCTGAAATAAGATTAGCAGTGCCACAAGGTTGATGCTCATGATACTGTGGATACCTTCACCGAAGACTATGACAGCACCTGTGGATAGCCTCATCTTTTATATCCCCAAGTTCTTCCAGTCCAACAGTTCTTCTGAAAAAAGCGCTCTTTAGAACATTCTTACATTCATTTATAGTGATCCTTATGATCCAAGCCTTTTCATCCTGGTGACTGGCAAATTCTTTTCCTGCGGTTATGTACTTCAGAAATACCGTCTGACATATATCCTGCGCCTCACTCCTACTTTTCACGTACCCCGAACTGATTCGCAAGATCATGTCTGCATAGTTGTCGACTATCCGCCTTGCTTCCATTTCCTCCATGTAATGCTGTCTCACTTTCTGATTTCCTTTTAGAAGGCCTTCTATCTATAAAACAATTCATGATGTCAAAACCTGACACTTATAATAAAAATACTAGGAATTTTCATTATAAAGGCCTATGTAGCTCCCATATTGTATTATTTCGCCTTTATCATCACCCATATATGGATAGAATAGAGGCATTGAAATAAATAATATTAAATGATACTATTTAACTAAACATACGCAAATCATATAGTTATGCGGAGGTTTAGGATGATTTATACTTACGAAGACAGTGTAAAACTATTCGGAACAAAATACTATCTAAAAAAAGCCGTTAAGGACGGGCAAATATATCAGCAGGAAAAGGGTATCTACTCTGATAAAAAGTATGTTCCTGCACTAGCCATCATTGCTCAAAAGTATCCTAATGCTGTTTTTACAATGAATAGTGCATTTTATTATTATAATCTAACAGACAGAATCCCAGAGAAATACTATCTTGCTACAGACAGAAATGCTGCGAAAATTCCTGATAAACGGGTTGTACAGATTTTTGAAAGAAGCGACTTATTGCAGCTGGGCGTTGTTTCTATGGATCGAGAAGGCTGCAGCATAAATATCTATTCAAAAGAAAGATTATTGGTTGAGCTGATACGCCATAAAAGCAAAGTTCCCTTCGATTTATATAAGGAAGTACTTCTAAATTTCCGGGATATTATCTATGATATGGATATTCAGGCAGTCCAGGAATATGCGTATGAAGTACCTAAATCTTCTATGATTTTACAAACATTACAACTGGAGGTTTTATGATTGATATAGACTTAATGATCAAGAAAGAAATAGAGAATGGCTATGGAGATGCTAACGCTCAGGCGAAAGTTTGTCAGGACCTTATTCTTAAAGCTATAGCAAAAAGTTCACTTAATAGGAACGTCACCATAAAGGGTGGCGTTGTTATGCGCGGAAAGACTGGAAATGTCAGAAGAGCAACACAGGATTTGGATCTTGACTTTATCAGATATTCTCTTAGCGATGCCTCTATAGATGCCTTTATTTCAAAGCTAAATTGCCTAGAAGGTCTGACTTTAAAAAGGGTAGGCGAAATAAAAGAATTAAAACAACAGGACTATCACGGAAAAAGGGTATTTGTACAGATCACTGATTCCAAGGGGTTCACAATTGAAAACAAAATGGATTTGGGCGTACATAACAAGCTTGATATTGAACAGGAAGAGTTCTGCTTTGACATAGCTTATGATGATGAAGGTGCCAGTCTATTGGTTAATTCAAACGAACAGATGATAGCAGAAAAGCTAAAATCTCTTTTGAAATTTGGAACGCTTTCCTCACGTTACAAAGATATTTTTGATATTTATTATCTGAGCCAGCATATTAACAAGGATACTATGCGGAAGTGTTTTAAGACCTACATCTTTGACGATCCTAATATGCGTGAAAAAGACCTTAATGGAGTATTAAGAAGATTGAGCCTCATTTTTAAAGATAAGCTTTATGTCAGCCACCTTAATGCAACAGACATAAACTGGCTTGAAGAAGATATAGACGTTGTTATCTCTGGAATTATTTCATTTATCAAGAAAGCGTAAAGACTTACCTAAACATCCGCAAACCAACACGTTTTGCGGATGTTTAGGTCACTTATCCCTTGGTTCATCGTTTCTGCAACTTTTCCCAATAGCGCTCCCTGTTTTGAGTTTCAAAATATCCATCAAGGTATATTAGAACACCAAGATATGTTGCCTGTATAATGATTAACAGTGCCACAAGATTGACCCTCATGAAACTGTGTATGCCTTCTCCGAAAACTATGACAGCACCTATGGATACCAACAGCACCTTAAGAGACAGGCTGCACCATCGTTCTCTGTAGTACTGGACAATTCTCCAAATGCCGTAACAGATGCCAACAGCTAAAGCGGTGTAGAAGAAAACGCTTGTAATTCTGAGTAGCCATGCCATTCCGGTGGAATAGGCATATCGCTGTTCGATTCCCTCAATATACCTGGAATAGTATGGAATTTCCAACCAGTAAGCATAGTCATTTATTCCATTCCAAGCCCATACGAAGGGCAACGTTAGTGCATCCAGCACGTCATTTAGAAATGCAGGATTGGCGATAAGACAGCAGAAGAGAGTAGAAGCGAGGGATCTCCAGGCTATCTTTTCTTTCTTTTTTGCCATCTTAACTCTGATATCAGCAGTTCGAATTGCAGCACTTTTTTCATTGACTGCCTCAGCTACTTTGGAATCAGCAGCATCCCTGTAATCCGCAATGTCCTTCTTGGCTTTAAGCTCGGCAGCCGCCTGGGCTGCCTGAGCTTTTTTAACAGCATCAGCATTTGACATGTTGACAAGTCTTTTGGTATCAGCGAGAAGGCTCTGAGTGTCTGCGAGATCTGCGACTAATTTCTGCTGTTCTTTCCTGCTCATGAGCCCTGCGCTGTTCCTCAAGTCGTCGTTCTCTTTCACGATTTCTAGATTCTGCTTCTGCGTGTACAATAACTCCTCGCTGGTTTTTGCTACTGTCGATGTCAGCTTCAACTTTTCTGATGAGAGAGTCTGTATCTGATTCTCCTTTAATGCTATCGTCTCGTCCTTCTGCCGAATCACTACTTTCTGCTTCCGTATTACCTCCGCCTGAGCCTCCACCAGAGATTCCAGCGATAGCTGATTCGACTTCTGCATAGTATCGCTCGAAGTATTCTGCTTCGGGATCTTCGGTGCTGTCTCTGCGTTCTGTGGCTTCTGTGTTTCCAAGCCTGAGTTCATTCTGTCTTTCAAATTCAATTGCTAAATCCTCCTTGTTCACACGGAGACCTGAAAAGGTCTTTTCAATCATGCTGTCACGGACCTTATCTCCGTTTTCATTTTCAAATACTATATGTTTGCGTTTGTCCTCCCACTTCACAGACCAGCCTTTCTCTGCCATTCCGGAAATGAATTCCTCTTTGCTGGCTGACTTTGGGATTACTTCCATAAGGGCAATTCCGCAGTCTGCCAAAAAGCTCTTTTTTGAGTCATTAGTAAGAAGCTTGTAAGTATTTTTGTTCCATGTGATGATCTCGCCTGACTCGATAGGAGTACCATCAAAGTGATGTCCTTTCTCAGCTACATTCAGTCCTCTTTCACGGCAAAGGTTGTTGGTAAATACCTTCTGCTGTTCCAAGTCTTTTTTAGACTGATGGAGCTTTCTGCCATCAATATAGGAAACGCTGTTGGTTACGATATGACAGTGAAGGTGGTCTCTGTCCTGATGAACTGCAATAAGGCTCTGGTGCCCTGAAAAGAATTCCTCCGTAAAAGCCCTTCCTATTTCAAGAACTTCAGCAGGAGTGACCTGTTCATCTTTGTGAAAACTGATGACGTTATGAGCACACATCCTTCCCGAATCCTTATCCCACAGTTTCTTTTCTTCCAGCCAGGCCCTATACACCGCATCGTAGTTGACTGTAGGTTCAAGATAAGGCCCGATCACATCCAGATATCCTTCCCTGACCTTTTCATCCTTTAGTACGTACTCTATGGTATTTCTCAAGCCCCCGTGGCTTTTAGCGGGCTTACCGACTGCCTTATTAATCGCCATCTGTTATCATCCTCCTTTCGAAATTCCAAAATCATATCAGCAATCTCATCCATTTTTTCTACTGTTGGTAAGAGACCCTGACCATTTGCAACATGTGCCATCTGATTAATGTTGGTGGCTATTCCTCTTAGCTGCCTGTCCTGATCAGCAAAATTCCTGCTGATATCCTTTATTACCTCTAACTCTTTGGCAGAGGTGATGTTTGTGTTACGGATTGCACTTATGATAAATGACTGCTGCGTCAATCCGGATTCTTTTATTTTTTCCTGCAATGCATCATATTCAGTATCATTCATGCGTATGGTGATCGCTTTATTTCTTCTTCGTTTAGCTTTTTCCATATTAAATATGCTCCTCTCTATTTTTACGCTGGTTTCCAAAGGAAGCGGATCCCTTTGGCGGATGCAGAGTTGCTGCGTGCCAGTGGCACGCGTTTAGCAACGACCGAGCCGGAAGGCGTGACCTGCGCCTCTAGACTATTGGACGTAGGGAAAAGAAATTATCCGGGGGATGATTTCTATTTCTGAAGTCCGGTAGTCGACTCCGGTGTGCAGAGGTTGGATAAACCTTTGCTGGGGGTTCCAAGGGGGCGAAGCCCATCTGGCAAGTTTAGGAAGAGCCGAAAGGCCTCTTCCGGTGCAAATGTGGCTTGCCACTTTGCGAAACTTGCCATATTTTTCCATCGCCGATATGGCACTTAAGTGTGGGACGGTGCGGCGGGCGATGGGGAAATATGTGGTCTTGCGATTTGCCCGGGCGAGAGATACCGATGCGAGCTTTTCATTCCTGCAGCAAGCTTCACTAGGCTCGAAAGAACCTCGCCAAGTGAACTTGCATGGCTCGCACTAAGCTCGTAAATACCTCGCTAAGTGCTCTGCTCAAACAAAGAAGGAGCAAACAGTCCAGTGGACTATTTGCCCCTTCGAAGTGGTCAGGTATCGAACGAACCGGGAAGAAATGAAATCGGTGCGAACTGCGCCGGTTTCATTTCTGGTAAATCGCCTTGCTCCCATGAGCAAGAAATGTTTGGCATCAATCTGATGCCATATGAATTTTATAGGTGGCACCAAAGTGATGTCATCTTAAAATTCATCAAGAAAACTTAGGGCATCTTCACTGACAGCCCTATATTCATCTGTGAGTGATGAATCCTTGGAGATTGCTGTTGTAATGTCTCTGGTTTCACAGGCAGGTATTTCTTTGATTTGCCTTATACCTGCTTCCAGTTTATTGGTGACCAGATCAGCAATTCTTTCCGCAATCATATTCCATGAACTGGTTTCAATGCTCTCGGCACTTACTGCCCCCTTACATATGAGCCTGAGTGCAACTGCATTCTTGGAAATATTTTCCTCCTCAGAAATCCTTTGGAGTAATTCCCAGGCTTCTTTATCCTGAGGATTATCCATGCGGAATCTGATGCTTAATCTCTTTTCTGACATACAATCACCTCCGGGAAGAGAGCTTACGCGCCTTTCCTCAGTATGTGCTGTGCGTTGTAGATTTCTTCGTAGCCCTTGGCTGTAGCGCAGATGTCTTCAATGATCTCTACGCTTGAGGTATCATACTTTCCAAAATTTCTGATCAGGCATCCTCCGCCTCCAATGATATGGAGCTTAACAAGCTCCGAATCATACTCGTATTCACTGAGCTTATCGAAGATCATTTCAGTATATTTGACCGCCTCCCTGTGCATGACAGCCTGAATCCTTTCTGACACTTCAGACGTTCCACTTATTAGAAAGTCTTCAATAACGCTCTCATCAGGAATCTTTCCACATTCAGCCTGTACTTCATTCATGATTTTTTTTACACACTCATGAACACCAATCTTATCGGTATATTTTTTGTCAGAGACTGGTCGGCCATTAGTGATGACCAGTGTGTTCATTGTTCCATTTCCGATATCTGCCAGCATGTGGACTCCTTTATAATCCTGGAGCGAAGCTGCTATAGCCGCATAGCCCTGAGGATAGATCGCCACATCGCAGATTCTGATGTGATAATACTGCCCGCAGTATCTGTAACTAACTTCCCTGCTTCTCATCAGGTAATCCCTGAAGGAATCTTTCTGTTTTGACATCCAGTGAAGCGGAAGCCCAACTGCAAGTATCACATCTGCCGATCTTAAGCCTCTGAGTTCCAGTTCTTTTGCAACAGCAGCCAGAGTAAGGATATAGTAGTCATCGTCTGCATTCTTATTGGCTATGAATACCTTGTGACTTTCACCGATAACGTAGTACATACCGTCAAGCTGCAACACATTTGTTGCAATAGCCGGATCCTCACTGTACTTCTTAACTCCACTCTTAAACACTGTATTTCTCGTCTTCATGTTCCCATATCCGTGATCAACTCCGATCACTAACTTTCCATCAATATATATATCTTTCATACCTTTCAATCCTCCATTTTTTCTGAAATTTGTTTTTAGTTACATAAGAGCAGTCTTTCCAACTCTTCATAGTCATACTCATTCTGCTGAAAATTGCAGAAGGCATTCTTTTTGGGCAGGGCTCCCGGCATTGTCGCGGGGCAGTTCAGCCTTTCCCTGCACCAGGCCCTGATGGTATCGTGGTTAAGGCATCCCTTATAACCATGATCCTTGATACGCTGTATCTGATAGTCAACACTTCCTTTGCCAAACTCCTTTATCAGATCTTCATATTCATCATCTGTGAGTGTGTCCTCCTTACTACACACTTCTTTAGTATTAGATTTATAGTTATTAGATATATTATTAATATATTGTGACGGATTCTCCGGCTGCGGTTTTTCCGCATACGGGTTTACCGCATCCGGATTTTCAGGACACGGTGAAGTCTCTGGTTTTCTCGGGAATTCTTTGATCACTTTCCTTGACCGATCAACTGGATCAGTGGAATCGGTGGGCTGTGTTGGCTCAGTAGGCTTTACCGGTGTCTCATGGACCTCAAGAATAGTAGAGTCAAACTTGCCTCCTCCATCCCTGCTCTGTTCTCTTGTGATATACCCTTTATCAATAAGACTGTTCAGGGTTTTAGATACCTTGTCTTTTCCATCCGGAAGTATCTGGCAGAGCCCCTTGATTGTGAGCTGCCAGCTGTCCGGTAATGATAGGAGAGTCAGAAGCATGCCTCGCTCCGTAAGCGATAAGTTTTTGTCTCTCATAATATTCTGAGAAACCAATGTGTAGTTTCCCTGGGTTTTGTTTTTTAATACTGCCATAAACTGCTCCTTTACTTGCATTAAAAAAGAGCTCAAAAAAGCTCTCCATAAACCTTGTGTGAAAGTTTATAGAGAGCTGACAATTCTACCTTTTGTTCTACCAAAAAAGCTCTATTCATCATTTTATTCTGTGTTATATGGTGTTATCATATAATCGTTGGATCGGAAAGTCCTTGAAATAACAGGCTTTGGAACGAAATAATACAGAACGGGAAATCCGTATCTATATTCGGGACGCAGAGGCCGCAGGTTCAAATCCTGTCATTCCGACTAAAGTTTAAGGACTTGAAGAGATTCAAGTCCTTAATTTTTTGCTTTCAGTATTATCCTGCTCTCTTTTGTCCATAAGAAATCCAATAACAGTACCTATTACAACTCCTGAAATCGTTCCCATCCACAGGTTTGACAAAGTTATTCCGATAATAAACCCGGCTATCATTCCAATCATGACATATAAACCTGTCCAGGAAGTCTTCTGCTTTTTCATGGAGTAATAATCATTTCCGTCCTTAAATTCCCGAAGGACATAGCCTGCTTTTTCGAGCCCGCGAACCAGGTTCTCATTCTCATGTCTGCAGACAGTACAGATTTCCTTAACCTTACCGGATTTAAATACAAAGCTGGCTACCGCATAAAATATCTCCGAAATATATCCCGCTTTATATGTATCATCAAATGAGACACTAAAATGGATCTCCCCATGGACATTGGTATTCTCAAAGCGAAGACTGCCTATCTTCTTTTTATCTACGTTTTTTAAACATATATCCCACTCTTCATCCCAGATATTCTCTATGTCTTGTGGCTGTATTATAAAACGCCCTGTATCAAGCGGCAAAACATTCTCTTTCATATATCCATATCCTCGTTTCTATTTATCTATATCCAGCACGATAGTCACCGGACCGTCATTTACCGATTCAACCTTCATATCTGCCCCGAATTCACCTGTTTGCACATTAAAACCTCTGTCTCTGCACTCGGAAACCACAAGCTCATATAAAGGCTCTGAAATCTCCGGTCTTGCAGCGTCCGTAAAGCCAGGTCTTCTTGAACTGCAATCCGCATATAAAGTAAACTGGCTTACTATCAAAAGCTCAGCTCCCGCATCCTTGGGGTTAATATTCATTTTACCATTCTCATCCTCAAAAATCCTGAGTCCACAGATTTTATCGGCAATCTTTTTTGCTTCTTGCTCCGTATCACCCACCTTGACTCCCAGAAGGACCAAAAAGCCCTTTCCTATCTCTGAAACCTTCTTACCATCTATTGTAACCGAAGCCGATAATACCCTTGTTAAAACCGCTCGCATTTTATCCTCCCATTCATAAAGCCTTAAGGCCGTATTAACCTCTATTTTACAGGAAAAACAAAGATTTTTGCAGAAAAAAATACCTTCCCCGATTTTCAGGGAAGGTATCTGTAGTCTGTTAACAGAAAATATTACATCATCTTAAGTACTTCATCTCTCACACCGTCCATACGGGCATCAGAGAGGCCGAAATCCATCTCTTTGTAGCTCCATGCAGCACGACCGATGTTGTACTTGTTAAAGCAGGTTCCAATTGCTGTATACCACTTTAATGCATCCTCGGGAGTAGCTCTCTCTATAACACCGTATTCACCGCAGTAAAGTGCAACATTTCTCTCCTCAGCTACTCTTACAGCCTCCTGCATATACTGCTCGAAGTACTCAATTCCAAGCTTCTTATCAGGATCGTCAACTTTGATTTCCTCAGGTCTGTTTCCAAGCTGAGCAAAAGCATTCTCATCATACTGACGATATGTGGAATCAAAAGCCATACGGAAGTTCGGATCCATAGTCTCAATCCACGGTGCTCCCTGATGTGTGAAGATCAAAGGCTCATAGCAGTGGAAATTGTAGACCACGTTCTCATCATAAGGATCACAGATGTCCTTGAGTGCAACAATACTGTTGTTGTAATAACCTCCAAGAAGAATCTTGATTGTCGGAGCATAAACTCTGATTCTCTTGATACACTCGGTTGAAATGCGATTCCAGGTCTCGCCGTACTCAGGCTTTGTTACCTCATTTAAAAGCTCAAAGGCAAGTCTGTCTTCATACTTTCCAAAACGCTGCGCAAACTGCTCCCAAAGCTTATAGAAACGCTCCTGAAATTTCTCATTTTCAAAGAATCCTGCTTCCTGCTCGCCGCTGTCAAAGCTGTAGCCATAAGTCTTATGAAGATCAAGCACGGTATTAAGACCGTATTTTCCGGTCCAGTCAAGAGCCTTCTGAATATATGCAAAGCCTTCCTCTTTATAAGTTCCGTCCTTCTCCTCAACAAGATCGTAGTCTACAGGAATTCTTATATGATCAAGCCCCCAGCTCTTTATCTTTTCGATATCGCTCTCTGTAATAAAATTGTCGTAACGCTCTTTGGTATGATCGCACTGTGACAGCCATCCACCAAGGTTAATTCCATGTGAAAATCCCGGGAATTGTTTCATTTCATTCTCTCCTTAAATCTTATTCAAAATAGAAATCTACAGGTGACTATTTTATTACTGCATATATCTTATTTTATACTAAAACCATATTATTTTTATCAAAATCATGGCCTTATTATGATAATTTAAGGTCACCCTCGCCAATCCAGCCGATCTTTCTGAAAAATGCTCCGAAAATACATGTAAGAACTGCAGGAAGAATAAAGCAGATAAGCGCAAGTCCAAGCCAGTCAAATCCGGTAATTCCTGCCTTTGCACCTGTAGCAACGTCATTTACCCATCCGGCATAAACACCAATCTGTCCAACAAGTCCGCAGGTTCCCATTCCGGAGGCAACCGCACTTGCGGGATCGTTCATCTGAAGATGGAACACACATGTTGCAATAGGTCCTGTTATTGCACTTGTGAGTATCGGCGCAATCCAAATCTTAGGGTTCTTAACAATGTTTCCCATCTGAAGCATTGATGTTCCGATTCCCTGTGAAATGAGGCCGCCCCACTTATTTTCCTTAAATGACATGAAGGCAAAGCCGATCATCTGTGCACAGCAACCTGCTACGGCAGCTCCTCCCGCAAGACCAGTAAGTCCAAGGGCTGCGCAGATGGCTGCAGAGGAAATAGGTAAAGTAAGAGCAATTCCCACAACCACGGAAACAATGATTCCCATGAGGAACGGCTGCTGCTCCGTAGCCCACATAACCACGCCTCCGACTGAGGAAGCCGCGGTTCCGATAGCAGGTGCAATTAAGGCTGCCAGCCCAACACCCACAAGAATAGTTACTATCGGAGTTACCAGAATATCTACCTTCGTTTCTTTAGATACCGCTTTTCCGAACTCAGCGGCAATTATTGCTATGAAAAGAACAGCAAGCGGGCCACCGGCTCCGGATCCACCCGAAAGTGTTGTACTTCCCAGAGCATTAGCTGCATATCCAACCGTTACAAGTGAAAAAAGTACAAGGGGCGGTGCCTGTAGCGCATAACCAATCGCTACGGCCATAGCTGCTCCGCTCATCGACGAAGCATACTTACCAATCTCGGATAACCACGCAAGTCCGCACTGTGTGCCAATGGTGTTAAGAATTGTTCCAATCAGCAGCGACGCAAACAATCCCTGCGCCATTGCAGACAGTGCCTCGATACCGTATCTCTTTCCGGAGATTACGATATTCTTTCTTTTCAAAAACTCTTTCATTACTCCTCCTTGCCTCCTTATATCAGCCTCTTTAGGCTGTATACGTGAAGGTCTTAAAAAATTATTAGTTTCCGAACACGCCCCCATACGCGTTCATAGATTTATGCTTCAACGACAGCTGTCACGAAGGCTTCAAGCTCCGGTTCATCTGTCACATGAAGTGCACTCTTGATCGTGAGAACAGGCTCTACTATAGTTACATTTTTAAGAGTCTGAAGCTTCTCTGTCATGAGTTTACCTGAAGCAGGTGCCCAGGTTCCGTTTTGCGCAAGTGCGAATATTCTGTTCTGAACTGTAAGCGCCTGGCAGTCTGACAGGAAGTTCTCCATAGGAATATATATTCCGTTATTATATGTAGGGCAAAACAGTACAATCTTGCCGCAGCGCCAAACCTCGGATATCAGCTTTGAAGGATGGGTCTGTGATACGTCATAAACACTGACCTTCTTTCCGCTCTTTTCACGAATCATGGCTGCTGCTCTCTGCGCCGCACTCTCTGTATGTCCGTAGAGACTTCCGTAAATGACAACAATTTCGTCATCCTCGGGAGTATAGGTGCTCCACTTCTGATATTTATCTATAAACCATGCTATATTCTCTCTCCAGATCGGACCATGAAGCGGACAGATATACTTAATGTCGATGGCTGCGGCCTTCTTAAGAACTGCCTGAACCTGCATACCGTATTTGCCAACAATATTAGCATAGTACCTTCTGGCCTCGTCAAGGAATTTCTTCTCGAAATCATATTCATCCGCAAAAATTCCCGCATCTATTGCACCGAAAGTACCAAATGCATCAGCACTAAACAATGCTCCGGTTGCCTTATCATAGGTAAACATTGCTTCCGGCCAGTGCACCATAGGTGCCATTACAAAGGTCAACGTGTGCTTACCAAGCTCAAGGGTATCTCCTTCAGCAACAGTGATTTTACTCTGAGCGCCGAGCTCCGGGAAAAACTGTGACAGGAAAGTGAAAGTTTTAGCATTACCAACCAGCGTTACCTCAGGATACATAGCAACAACAGTAGCTATCTGTGAGCAGTGGTCAGGCTCCATATGATTAATGATCAGATAATCAAGCTTCTTATCACCGAGAACGCCGGCTACATTTTCCAAAAACTGATCGGAGATTGAAATATCGGCTGTATCAAAAAGTGCTGTCTTTTCATCCGCAATCACATAGCTGTTGTAGGATACACCATCCTCAAGAGGGAAGATATTCTCAAACCTCGAGAGTCTTCTGTCGCTTCCTCCAACCCAGTAAGTTTCATCTGTAATCTTTGTGTAGTTGATCATTGTTTCTGCCTCCTTTTACCCTCATCTTTTAAAAACGGACGCCAATACTGTAATTGGCGCCCGTATAAAATCAGTCTATTTCTATCTCTTCGTCCTCTGGATTCTTTGCCTCCGTGGATTCATGATATTCTTTCTCTGTATTAACACTCCAGATGTTGCTCCTGTCGCGTGTGCCTGAAAGAATATTCTTTACAGTTTCAAAAGAAGTGCACATTGAGTGGTCTATATTGTTGTATCTGTGCTGTCCGTTACGTCCAACGCAGAAAAGGTTGTCGATGGTGTTGAGATAATCTACAAGTGTGTCCATCTCATCATAGGTGTCAAAGTAAGCCGGATATGCCTTTTTAACACGCTCTACATGATAATCAAGAACCTCTTTTTCCTCATCGATGAGGTTGATCTTAACCATCTCCTTGATTGCCATCTTGGCAAACTCATCATCTGTCATACTCCACATGGAATCGCCTTCGTTGCAGAAATACTCAAGACCCATCCATACGGTATTATCAATATCCTTAACAAGATAAGGTGACCAGTTGTTGTAGATCTGGAAACGTCCCATAGATACGCTGCGATCATGAACATATACCCAGTTATCCGGAACGATGTTTCCAATTGTTTTGGTGCTTGTCTTATTCTCGAGATTAAGATGCGGAATAAGAACACCCAGTGTCATGTAATCTCTGTAAGGAAGTCCTGCTGCGATTCTTGCAGGATCAGCGGGAACATCATTCATTCCTGCCACGAGATCCTTTATAGGCATGGAGCTTATTATGTAATCACCCTCTATGGTGACATTCTGTCCATCCTTCACATAAGTAACACCTGTGAGATGGTCTCCATCCTTATTAATCTTGGTAACCTTTGCACCTGTAATTATGGTACCGCCCTTTTTCTGAATTTCGGATGCGGTTACGTCCCAGAGCTGTCCGGGACCGAGCTTCGGATAACTGAACTCTTCGATAAGAGATGTCTCAACCTTTCCGCCTGTCTTGCCGCTCTTTTTCTTAAATGCATTGGCAAGAACCGCCATTATGGAGACACCTTTAACGCGCTGAGCTCCCCAGCTGGGATCGATCTCGGAAGGATGTCTGCCCCAGAGGTTAGCTGTGTAGTGCTCAAAGAACATTGAGTAAAGCTTCTTGCCGAAACGATTTACGTAAAAGTCTTCAAGTGAATTCTCTTTGCGCTTAAAGAGCATCGCCTTTATGTATGAAAAGCCTGCTACGATAGTTGTGCCGAGTCCCATGTTCGTGAAAGTCTCAACCTTCAGTGTTATGGGATAATCAAAAAATTTGCCGTTAAAGAAAATACGTGAAATACGATTTCTTCTAAGCATAACCCTATCCTCTGTCTCAGGATCGGGACCGCCCTTTACAACAGTAGACGGACGTTTTAAAACTATATCATCATAGGACGGGCTTCCCTGTCTGGGGAGCATATTATCCCACCATTCATTAACTTCAGGGACCTTAGAGAAAAATCTGTGTCCTCCCATGTCCATACGGTTTCCTTTATACTCAACCGTTCTGGAAATACCGCCGAACTTGTCTGTCTCCTCAAGGACAACAACTTCTATATCGTTGGCTTTTTCCAATAACTCATATGCTGCCGTAAGTCCGGCCGGACCGGCACCTATGATCAATGCTTTCTTCATCTTACTATTTGCTCCACTATCTTATTAATATACGTTCACAATAGTGTAATTTTATCATTTAATAATCTCTATGTCGACTGCATATTTGTTTTTAATGACAAAATTGTAGCCTCCACAACCTTCATATCTATGGGCTTTGACACATGTGCATTCATTCCCGCATCAAGTGCTCTCTGCACATCATCGGCATAGGCGTTCGCAGTCATAGCAATTATCGGTATTTGTGAGGCACCCTCCTTGTCCAGTTTCCTTATTGCTGCCGTCGCCTGATATCCGTTAAGGAATGGCATCTGAATATCCATAAGAATCATGTCATAATATCCGGGCTCTGCCTTTTCAAACATCTCCACAGCTTCCCTGCCGTTGGATGCCCTCTCGATCACAGCACCTTCCATGTTCATTAGCTCTGAAAGTATGTCTGCATTTATATCATTATCCTCTGCTGCCAAAAGCCTTATTCCCTTAAGCGGTTTTTCAAGTTGCTTTTCCTTTTCCGTACCAACCCTGCATACAACATTTTCCATGAGTTGACGGAAAGTAGATAGGAAAAACGGCCTTTGCAGGAAATCATATATTCCGGCCTCCCTGGCCTCAGCCGCAATTTCTTCCCACTCATCAGTTAACAGGATAAAAACAGGCTTATGTTTAAGCGGCTTTTCCTTGAGATATGATGCGACCTCAAAGCAGCTAAGGCTCCTTATCTGCATGCCAAAAACAATGACATCAATGCTCTTATCTTCCTCATCACCTGCATCTATGAGCTTAATTGCCTTGTATCCGCTCGAGCAGATAAGGACTTCTACCCCTGTATCCTCAAATACTGTCTCTATGTTATGGCACTCATCTATATCTTCGTCAATTACAAGTAATCTGCGGATTTTGTTCTTTTCCCAGAAATCATCCGCCTCATGTCTGATACTCTGAAGTCTCAGGGTTATTACGAAGGTGGATCCCCGGCCCTCCTCGGAGTCTACCGAAATGGTTCCGCCCATCATCTGTACCAGACTCTTGGTTATGGCCATTCCAAGACCTGTGCCCTGAATTCCAGAAGTCTCCTTTCTCTCCTCTCTGGTAAAGGCATCAAACAGCTTTTCCTGAAAATCCTTGCTCATTCCTATTCCGTTATCTCTTACTGAAAAACGCACATCCCAGTAATCCCCGCTGGTGCACTTTTCTTCTGATACGGAAAAGACAATTCTTCCGCCTGTCGGTGTATATTTGACCGCATTTCCAAGAATATTTACAAGCACCTCATTAATTCTTTTTTTGTCGCCGACAAAACGATCCTGGGGCATTGATCCGGATTTTATCTGATAATCCAATTGTTTACTTTTAGCCTGAAAAGCCACAACGGAATTGACCTCTTCCAAAAGAAGCCCCAGCGCAAATTCTTCATTGTGAATATTTGCTTTTCCGCTTTCAATCTTACTCATGTCAAGAACATCGTTCAAAAGCGAAAGAAGATTCTGACACGCAAGTCCGATTTTGTGTGTATAATCCCTGACTTTCTGTGGATTGTCTGAGTTCTTGGCAATCAGAAGATTAAAGTTTGTTATGGCATTCATGGGCGTTCTGAAATCATGGGACATATTTGCGAGAAAGCTCGTTTTTGCCTCATTAGCGGCATTAGCAACCTCAATCATATCCTCCATCTGGCGCTTTCTTTGGATCTCCTCTGTAATATCCACCCAAATCAGAAGGAAGTTGTCGCCTCCGTCCATATCTGTGTGGTTAATGCTGCCTCTGAAATATTTTGTCTCTCCTGTTTTCTGATTATGTGCTTCTAATACTTCGGCCTCTATAGTCTGTCCCATCGGAACCTTTTTAATAGTGTCGTCCGAAGGCGGAATCTCTTCCTCTACCCTCACTCCCAAATCTATAAGATTTCTGATGTCCTTGTAAATGAGTTCTCTGTCCACGCCAAGAATTTCCTCAGCATTATCAGTCAGAAATTCAACCTTAAAATCCTTTGCTGAGAAAATAGCAGCTACCGTTCTGTTTTGTTTTATAACATAATCAAAAAACCATTCCTTGCACCGGATTTTTTTGTCCTGTGCTTTTTCTTTATTATCACTCATAGGCTCTCGTGCCCCCTGACCTTAAGTGCTTTGACCGTATTCTCAAAAAGCTTTAAATCAATCGGCTTTGGTATATGTGCATCCATCCCCGACTCACTGGTTTTTTCTATATCATCCTTAAATGCGTTTGCACTCATCGCTATAATCGGAATCTTGCCTGCATCCTTCCTGCCCTCATCCTTCATCGCCCTAATGGTCATAGAGGCCTGGTAGCCATCCATGTTTGGCATTTGAATATCCATTAGAACCATGTCATAGTAGCCTTCACCCTTTTCTTTGAATGCTTCTACAGCTTTTTCACCGTCCTCAGCTACGTCCACAAGCGCTGCGCCCTGCATTTTAAGTATTTCTGTAAGTATTTCCGCATTCAGCTCATTATCCTCTGCCGCAAGGAAACGCATCCCCTCAAATGTATTCTCATCCCCGGAATCATCCTGCATATTTCCGTTTTCCAAAACCTCTTCAATCTCTCTTATCTCATCCAGTTCGGTTTTGGGCGCTATATCAAAGGCCAGTCTCACGGTAAAGATACTGCCCTCATTAATCTTGCTCTCAACATTAATGGTTCCGCCAAGCGATTCAACCATCTTTTTGGTTACCGTAAGTCCAAGACCTGTACCCTGTTCCTTGCTTGCATTTTTCCTCTGTTCCCTTTTGAAGGGCTCAAAAATGTGCTCCAAAAATTCACTGCCCATCCCGATTCCGTTGTCCTTGATCTCGAATCTGAGCATAAGCCTCTCGGTATCTTCTTCATTTTCGGGAGTGATATCAACATTAATGATTCCGTCATTCTCTGTGTAAGTTACAGCATTCTGAATTATGTTCTTAAGAATTATCTCAAGCTTAAGATCATCACCGACAAATATATCCTCTTTGACCTTACCTCTGTCTATCGTAAGCTTCAGCCTTTTGTTATCCGCAAGCGCTCCCATCTCCTGCCCGACTCTGTTAAGAACATCACTCAGATAAAATCTCTCATACCTGACCTCGTCGCCTCCTTCTTCCATCTTGCTTAGATCAAGCACGCAGTTGATCATATTGAGCATATTGCGATGAGCATACTCGGCCTTTTCTCCGTATTCCCGGACTTTATCGGGGTCATCTGCATTTTCTTTCATAAGGTTCAGATATCCCGCCAATGCGTTCATAGGTGTCCTGAAATCATGGGACATGTTGGCAAGAAACCTTGTCTTTGTTTCATTCGCGGAATTGGCAACAACAAGCATTTCCTGAACAGACAAATAACGAACTATCACCATAATGACAATTAGAACAATAGCAAATGCCACAATAAGCAGTATATTGTTGATCATTTTTACCTGAGAAATATTCTTATCTACAGCATTTGCCGGAGTAAGGCATACAAGCATGCTGTCATCAATTCCGCAGGGCATAAAAGTTATATAGTAAGCTATCTCATCCAGTTCCATGACAATAACACCGGTCAAACGGCTTTCAATTTCTGCCCTGAAGCCTTTTCCGATGGGATCATACAAAACCTCGCCGTTTTCCGAAATGTAATCGACAATGTTTTCTATTTCCTGAGATTGCTTTACAGAGGTGATTATCAGATTTCCGCTTTTATCTACCAGGTAGTTCAAAGATCCGGCCATGTCACTTCTCTTTACAGAGAGCCGGCTCTTCATCTGATAGGAATCAAGCCCCATACCAATTGCGCGATAAGTGACACCCTCATATTTTCCGGGCTTTACACTTAACACAAAAAGGTCCAGACGCTTACCGTTTGTACCAATTATGTGGGAAACCTGCTTATCCCCTACGGTTTTAAGGCGATTGATAAAGTCCTTGTTCTCATCAATCGAACCTATATTACCTTCCGTATCCAGATAGTTTCCCTCTTCATCAAACAGGTATATCTGCTCGACGTCCCATATTCTCTTTTCTGTGGAAATGTAAGAATTGAAATCTTCTATCCCTGATGATTTCTCGTGTTCAAGATGATATGACCAGCTTCGAAGGAGCTTATAATATCTCGTAAATCTGGTCGAAATAATAGACTCCAGCTGCGAATAATAAGTTGTCAGCTGAACCATGCGATCGCTGTATATGAATCTGCTCTGAATGCTGTTCACCATGAATATCAAAACAGCAAAAAGTATGACAATGGCTATCGGCACTGTCCACTTTGACTTTATTGCACTACGCATATTATCCCCTCATAAAATAGTGCACTTAAAAATCTTTATCTGAGTTCGTACATTCTGTCTCCTTTAAAATACTCTCCGCATTTGGAAAACTCAGACAATACCAGATTATAACTTTTCACATTATCCATCCATGTATCTATACATATTCCCCTTGTAACAACAGGACATACTGTTATCCTGATGTCACGAAGCTCCGACTGAAAAGTCATGAGCGCTCTCCTTGCATGAAACGCCTGACAGCAAAGGATTATGTGGCGTATATTTTCCTCTTTCAGATCCTCTTCTATTATTCTTCTGGAAAACTTCGCATTCTCAAAGGTGTTTGTTGATTCCTCTTCAAGGATTACTGCATCCTTATCGACACCCTCTCTTATCATGAGCTTAGTAAGAAACTCTGCCTCCGTTACAGCTCCGTCCCTGTCCCCGTTACTTGCAGAATATCTGTTAAACTCATCCTCAAGACTCTCATAAGTCATATAAAATTTTCCGGTGACAAGTATCTTTGGTGCAAAACCTTTTTTCCACAGTTCTGCTCCGTGAAAGGCAAGTTCCTGCAGCGGTGCCCCGGGAATAAGAATAATATCTGCCGGAGTTGGCTCGTCAGAAAGAAAAATAAATTTTCCTATTTCTTCGAAGGATGCTATATTTGCTGCTTTCATCGAATCATTACCTTTTTGATCTCAGCTATATAATAATAGTGATAATCACCCTTTGCGTAATAATCGGCAATCAATCTTCCGTTAACAAAGCATTCTTCCTTCATAAGCTGCTTATACAGAACTCTGCATATAATGACATTATCTGCCTCGTCTATAAACGGAACACCGTCATCAAAGTTCACATTAAGCTTTGCATTCTTTATCTTGTCCTCATCTCTTCCGGATACAGAACCAAGATATTTCTTAAGAGATTTATATGTGTCATGATGAAGAAATGAAAGTGAAAACTTCTTCTGGGCATCAATGAATTCCTTTGTATATCTGGACTCACGAACATAAATAATGGCACAGGTTTTATCCCAGATATGCGTTATACCGCCCCAGGATATCGTCATGGTATTGGCTTTTTCTTCATTTCCCGCTGTAAGCAGTGCCCAGGTATCGCCTCCAAATTTAAAAGCGCCTTCCAATATTTCATCCAAATCAACAGGTTGGAATACATGAAGTCCCATATTTCTTCCTCCTTAAAAGTCTCTTAGCTTATCTTCTTCTGTCAGTTCCGTGTTCTCTATCTTCAGGATAGTTATGTCATAGCTGTAGTCACTGTTTACTTCTATAGTGAGCTTGTCTCCCACTTTATGTCCGAGAAGCTGTTTCCCCATGGGAGATTCTATACTGATAAGGCCCTTTAAAGCATTTCCTCTCATGGTGGTAACTATCTTATAAGTAGCTTCCGATCCGTCATCCTCCAGTCGCACTGTGACGGTCTTATTCATTCCTACTTCATCCTCCTTACTGGAGTCATCTATTATCTCAGCGGTCTTTATCATTCTCTCAAGAAATCTGATTCTGCTCTCATTGGCATTTTTAGCTTTCTTTGCCGCATAATATTCAAAATTCTCGCTTAAGTCTCCCTGGGCTCTTGCTTCCTTAACATCCTCAAGGAGTTCCTTTCTGACAACGGCCTTGCGGTGCTCTATCTCCGCCTCCATGTCCTCGATGTCTTTTTTTGTAAGCTGGTTGTGCATTTTATTAACCTCCCTATTCCCCTCATCCGTCGTTTCCCTTACGGGAAAGCATAGGATGATATACTAATTTTACACGATATATTGAAAAAATAATATTAAGAAACAGTAAAATATAAAAAAGCTGCCACAGGAAAACCCATGGCAGCTTTACATTTTATATATTCGCTTTTATCAAGCCTTACCGTCAGAACCAAGAACGTTGATGATCTTGTCGTGAACGATTTCCTTAACATAAGCGCGGCCGTCGCCAAGATACTGACGAGGATCGAAGTGCTCAGGATGCTCAGCGAAGTGCTGACGGATACCTGCTGTCATACCAAGACGAAGATCGGAGTCGATGTTGATCTTGCAGACTGCACTCTTAGCTGCTGCACGAAGCTGCTCATCCGGAATACCGATAGCATCCTTCAGAGCGCCGCCGTTAGCATTGATGATTCCAACGAACTTCTGAGGAACTGCTGAAGAACCGTGAAGAACGATCGGGAATCCGGGAAGTCTCTTAACAACTTCCTCAAGGATATCAAGACGAAGCTTGGGATCCTGGCCGGGCTTAAACTTGAAAGCACCGTGGCTTGTTCCGATAGCGATAGCCAGTGAATCAACGCCTGTACGCTTCATGAAATCCTCAACCTGATCAGGATTTGTATACTGTGCTGCATCATCAGCAACGTTTACATCATCCTCAACACCTGAAAGTGTACCGAGCTCAGCCTCAACTGTGCAGCCCTTTGAATGAGCGTAATCAGCAACCTTCTTGGAGAGCTCGATGTTCTCTTCGTAAGGCTTTGAAGAAGCATCGATCATAACAGATGTAAATCCGTTGTCGATACATTCCTTACAGATTTCGAAGCTTGCACCGTGATCAAGGTGAAGAGCGATCGGAATAGATGTTGACTCAGCAGCTGCCTTAACCATGTTTACAAGGTAAGGGAACTGTGCATACTTGATTGCTCCTGCAGAGCACTGAAGGATAACGGGGGACTTGAGCTCGTCACAAGCCTCTGTAATAGCCTGAATGAACTCCATGTTGTTGATATTGAAGGCACCAACAGCATATCCACCGTCATATGCTTTTTTGAACATATCAGTCGTTGTAACTAATGGCATAATTTGTACCACCTTTCGTAAATATTGTTAACAAAACACTGAAAATATTATAGCTCATTACTTAAGGCAAATACAATCTTTATTTGCTATCAGATTGGTTTTTCCTAAGGATTTTTATGATACAATAAAGCGTGGAATTTCCGATTCAAATTCATTTTTTTCGTTAACGGAAATCCGTATTACCTTTGGGGAGGAAATAACGTGAATAAAAAGCTCTCACTTTTCATAAAAACAGCAGTGTTTCTCGCTATTCTCTGCGTTTGTTTTATCTGTATGTCACTTCTTGTAGAGCGCAAATCCAGCTTCAATAAAAATCAGGAGTTTTTCGAGGAGGCCAAAAAGGATCATATCGATGCATTTTTCCTTGGTTCCTCTCATGTCATAAACGGAATCAATCCTCTGCAGCTATTTGAGGATTACGGATATACTTCCTACAACCTCGGCGGTTACGGAAGCGTTCTTCTTTCAAGCTATTGGCAGATGATGCTTGCTCTCGATTACTGCACTCCTAAGCTGGTGGTTGTCGATTCGTATATGCTGGAAAACAATATCAGATACATAGATGATCCCGAGGCAAATGTAAGCAGCGATGAGCTTCATCTCAATATTGATCGTTTTCCCTTAAGCAGAACAAAATATCACGCCATAAACGATATGTTTCAAGACAGAGACGAAAAATACCCTTATTTAGCTGACTTCATTGTCTATCACGACAGATGGAAGGAGCTTGAGGCAGACGACTTCAAGCGCTTTACAAAGGATGCTGACGTAAATCGCATGATGGGAGCGGTTATGGAATATGGCATCCACTCTCAGGAGTATACCTACACCGATTTTCAGGCAGGGACTCTTGAACAGGAAACCGTCGGAACCGCTTATCTTCGAAGGATCATTGAAGAATGTCAGAGCAGAAACATTCAGGTTGTGGTAGTAACCCTTCCCTTCCTTGCCATGTATGATAATCAGGCAGCTGCTCATACTGCGACTCAAATAGCTGCAGAATATGGTGTCCCTTCACTCAATATGCTCGAGATTCCCGGAATAATTGATGTCAATACCGATATGGAGGATGCCGGTCACCTGAATGTACTTGGCAGCAGAAAAGTCACTTCCTGCCTCGGAGATTTCATAGCACAGAACTGTCCTCTCCCGGATCACAGAGAGGATTCCGGATATGAAAAATGGAATAATTACATCGGGGATTACAATGCAGAACTGGCTTCGATGTGCGAAGGAAATGATGACCTGTACACTCAGCTAATGATGCTGCAGCTGAATAACTCCAATAAAACCTTCACCATTTCGGTAAGAGGTGACACTGCTGTTTATTCCGACCCCAGCCTTGTACGTCAGCTTCATTCACTTGGCGCCACGGAAATGCTTGATCAGGCAGTTTCTTCAAACTGCTCCTATATGATGATTTCCGATCATGGAGTGATCACAGAATTTGTCGGAGATTCAGAAAATGAATTTTCTGTGGAAACCTCTGACGGAGTATTTTTATACAGTCCTGCAAGTGCAATATACAGGATTCTGTATGTAAACGGTGATACTGAGAATAACTACCTATATTCCGATGATCATGCCTATGCGGATGTGCAGCTTTTGTTCTTCTCGGGCGGCGTTTGCACATCGCATCAGTACTACACCTGCGATCATTTCACCTATGATTATGACCAAAGATAATTAAATCCGGAGGATGACATGCAATTTGTTTCACTTAAATTTCTACTGTTTTTACTAATAACCATATCCGTTTATTTTGTTCTTCCAAAAAAGATAAGATATATCTGGCTTCTTGCAGCGAGCTGGGGATTTTACTATAAGCTAAGCGGTAAGCTCCTTTTACTGCTTATCGCTGTTTCGGTTATAACCTATGTGGCTGGAATTCTTATGGGAAGATCCTATACTTCCGGAGAAAACAGAAAAGGCAAAAAACCTGTACTCGTTACAGGAATTGTTCTCCTGCTCCTTGTTCTCGGATACTTTAAATATACGGGATTTCTTCTTGAAACAGTCAAATCGCTCCAGGATGCCCTCGGGATTGAGCCGCTCGGAATCGTCGCAGAGATCGCGCTTCCTGTCGGTATATCCTTCTATATTTTCCAGGCGATTGGCTATCTCGTAGACACCTATAGAGGAAAAATGCCCGCTCAAAAGAACTTCCTTCGTCTTGCTCTTTTCATCTCATTTTTTCCTGAAGTTATGTCGGGACCTATTGAGAGAGCCGGCAATATGATTCCTCAGTTTGAAAATCCGAAGGACTTTTCCTATGAAAACATGAGGGAAGGACTTCTTCTCATGCTGTGGGGATATTTTCAGAAGATCATAATTGCCGACAGGCTTGCTCCCCTTGTGGATCACATTTACTCATCTTACAGTAACTACACCGGAACGCTTCTGTTCCTTGCTACAATTTTCTATACGCTGGAAATATACTGTGACTTTGCCGGTTACTCCAATATAGCAATTGGAAGTGCAAAAATACTTGGCATAGATATCATGAAAAACTTTGAGCAGCCCTATCTGTCGCGCTCAATTGCAGAGTTCTGGCGAAGATGGCATATTTCTCTTTCTTCCTGGTTAAGGGACTATATCTATATACCTCTTGGCGGAAACAGAAAGGGCTATGTCAGAAAACTGATAAACATATGTATCGTATTTGCTTTAAGCGGACTTTGGCACGGTGCTGCCTGGACCTTTGTTTTCTGGGGACTGCTCCACGGCTTGTATCAGGTAATCGGTATCATTACAAAGCCCCTTAAAGAAAATCTGACAGCAAAATTAAATATTGACCCGCAGGGGCTTGCGCTCCGGCTGGTCAATATAGTGGTTACCTTTATTCTTGTAAACATCGGCTGGATCTTCTTCAGAGCGCCTTCCTTCAAGGTTGCACGTTACGTTCTTACAAACATGTGGAAGTTTAAGCCCTGGGTATTATTTGACGGAACACTTTTCAATCTCGGACTTCCCGAAGCTGACATAAGGCTTCTCGGTGTTTCGATCATCGTCCTGGCTATAGTTGATGTATTAAACTACAAAGGCATTGTGGTTCGAAAAGCCCTGACAAATCAAGCGCTTTGGATCAGATGGATAGTTTACTTTGCCGCAGTACTGTTTATTGTTACCTGTGGTGTCTGGGGACCCGGCTATGATGCAGCATCATTTATTTATTCTTCTTTCTAAAGTATGCTGCAATAATAACCAAAACAAATGCGAGTGTTACAAGCTCAGCTATTCTCCAATATAAAGGTTCTCTGAATCGAATCTTTATAACTGAGTCACATCCCGTGGGAAGAGTGATCCTGAGTTTATTATTATCTCCTGCAGACAGCTTATAGCTTTGCGCACCATCTGTAGCGTAGTAGTGAGGATATGCAAGAAGCGGAAGGTCTGCATAGCCCTCTTCCCCGGAGCTGTTGATCAAATGAAGTTCATACACACCTTTTTCTCTGCTTTCTCCATCGTAGGTTATTTCCTCCGATGAAGGAAGCACAGATGCATACTGAAGTCTCTCAAGATCTGTACCTGTCAGCATGTACTGTCTGTCATCATCGAATGAAGTCCATTCATCAATACTCTCAATAGACACAATATTTGTCTGCTTTTCAAGAAATGTATTTATATATCCTCCGCTCTGCCAGATGGTAAGCGCAAGAATCACCGCACTCATAACATAAGCCGGTCTGTGCCTTCTTATAATCGCATATAGAGTACAAATCAGCATTGTTGCCGCGGTAAGGTATCTTGCAGGATACTGAATACTTCCAAGTAGCTTAAACAAAAGCTGCGCCTTGCTAAGTAAAAGATCATATGGGAAGTAACAGGTACTAAGTACAATTGCAAATACTGAAAGCGCTATCAGCGTTATTGCTACCCTCTTATTCTCTATCTCTTTTCTGTCCTTAATAAGAACAATCACAGCTATCACACAAATAAGAAGAAGTGCCAGCCCGGGTGACTGGGGAAGCTCATCCACTGGCTCTGTTCCAAGCTCCAATATTGGGGCAAGAACATTGTAAAATGCTCCGCCGAGCTGCCTCCAAGTTATGCCAAAGGTCTGGATCGGAGTCTTTTCAGCTGAGTTAATTAGCATTGGTGCATTCTTGTAATAATCCATAAGGGGTACAAGCTGCCACAAATTGAAGACAAGCGTCCCCACCGCTGCACCTATAAGACTCTTCCATCTTCCCTCTGAAAGCATAGTCTTTATATCAGCTATCACAAATATGACAATAAACAGCATCGCCATCACAACGCTGAGAAGATGCGTCATAAAAAGGCCTGTCATACCAAGGCCAAGGATAAATGCTCCGCGCCCGCTATTTTCATTCCTGTGGATTCTGGCAAGGCCAAGGACTATGAGCGGCAAAAATGCAAAGGCACTGTATTCTCCGACAGCTTCTCTCGAAAGGAGATCCGTCAGTCTCCAGAAGGAGAGCACATATAAAAGCATTGTGATAGCAGCTGTAATTCTGTCGCCTGAAATATACTTAAAGCAAAGATATGCAGTAAGCGCCGTGAGAATCTGTATCAGCGCGAAGTACCACATATATGCCATCCATAGCGGCATTCCCATAAGATGAAGAACCGCCGGAATATATAAAAGGGCATCTCCGTACATAACGCCTACCGGATAGCCATAGTTATTAAACCAGTAGTGCTGCATCTTTACCGGGAATTCCCCGCATTTTAGACCCTCTGCAATTCCCGCAATTCTTCTTAAGTGGAACGGAAGATCATGTCCGAAAGGTACTCCTGCCTTATCGGATTCCTCTTCAGAATTCGCAATGTCTACAGGCTCTCCACACCAAACGATAGATGAGCCTTCAAATTCAAGAGTCTGGTTACAACCGATGCTATAAAGTGCATCTACAGCCTCGGGATTTCCCTCAAATACAAGATAGACATAATCCGGGCTGAGGTCCTCTGGCATATTAAATAAATATCTTCCGTAGAAAGAAGTATCCCCCATGTTAAAGTCATAGGGTGACAGCTTTGTTCCGAGCAAATAGTAAATATATGGCGGAATATATGGCTGGTTGTTATGAATTACAACAACCTGCTTTTCAGCAAAATATTCCTCTTCGGAAAGAACCTTTATAGGTTCATCCAGAGGCTTTTGGAAAAGATAGAGATTATCGGAATAACTTCCCAGATATTTAGTAAAGAATGCTCCTCCAAAGCCTATGAACACTGCCCCGAGAACAACGCCAGCTGCCAGATATAGCTTCTTGTTTTTGGAAAAAAGACCAAGCAGGACATCCATTCCAAAGGCCGCAAAAAAGGCAAGCGTAAAGAATATTCCGTTCATCTTATTTACGTTTGGCCCGTCTCCTCCGAGCATTGAGCCTATAAGGAGCTCCGCCAGAAACCAGATGAGAGGCAAAAGCGCAAAATTCAGCTCTTTTTCCTTAACTGATTTTCCTATGGAGATGAATGAACGTATAAGTCCTGCCACAATGAAGGGAATTGTAATATAGTACATCGTTCCAAAGGTAGGAATACTGTTGTAATCAAGGCTGTCATAGAGAAATATGCTCTTTAAAGCATTTATAAAGCCCGAAAGTGTCGGCGCCATTATCTCTCCGCCGCGGTAGAAAGTAAGTGCCGGCATTGTGATGATTCCAAACACTATGGACTCTCTTCCCGTGATATTGACATATTGCGTTATAAGGAGCGGAAGTGCCAGGATTCCAAGCGGAATAACAAAGCAAACAACTCTCAGTATGTTTAATTTCTTTGAAAAAAGAAGTATCAGGAAAAATACCATCAAAAAGATAGGCATAATGGCATAGCAGATTGCATAAGTATAAAGAGATACTCCCGCAAAAACGCCGGCAAGAGCATAGTCACCTGCTTTTCCCGAATCCACTGCTTTCATAAGTCCATATAAAAACAGCGTAGTCATTCCGAGCATGAGATTACAGTCAAGACCAAACCTGGCACTCATAACAAATGCAGGGCATACCGTATACAGGACGGGATAGATGTAAGAAGCCGCTGAATCCTCACCGCAGACCCTTCTGACTATCGCTTCTCCGGCAAAGAGTGTTATAAGTGAAAAGAGCACACCCGGCAGTCTTATCGCGATCATATTAAGTCCCATAAACTTAATAAATATCGCTGCCACATATGCGTAGAGTGCACTCTGTCCGCCGCCGTAATTTATGAGATATACAGGAAATGACAAAAGATTTCTGTCTACGCCGTAGTTAGCAAGGCAAAATGCATCGTATGCCATTCCTGCTTCATCCACGTGAAGCCCTGCTGGCGCAGTCTGAAGGAAAATAAGCCTCGAGCACACTGCAATTATATAAACTATAATAAAATACCAATTTCGTTTATTTATGCTTTTTGTATCAGACAGCATTCTTTTTCTCCGTAACTAAAAGTATTATGAGTGCTATGATTCCAGCTATCGCCATCAATATTCCCATGGTCAACCCAGGTGTGTGATATCTAAGCTCAATGCTATGGGTTCCCGCACTAATTGGAGTCCCAAGGAACATGATATTGGCTTTTTCCGGAGTTCTTTTTTCTCCGTCTACATATATTCTCCATCCCTTATCATACGGAATGTTAAGAACAAGGTAGGAATCCTGACCGGCACTTATAGTGCCGGTAATTTCATTTGTCATAAGCGACAGGGCATTTCTGTGAAGATTATTATCTGTCATTGTTTCTTCCGAGAGTCCGGCTGCATTTTCCGTAAAGCCGTTCATCGGCTGACATATAACCTTCAGCGCATCAAAACTGTATTTTCCTTTTGCGGTAAACGTTATCTTTATGCGGGTTCTTGCCTCATCGCTGTAGCACATATTCACCAGATAATTGTGCCAGCCGCTGTAGAACTGGCTTAGCGGTGTCTTATAAAAAATCGTCTTGGTAACCTGCCTGTTTTCCGGTGTGTCCGTGGAAACAATTATATTTACCGCATCATACTTACTTTCACACTGGAGGTTCTCAAAATATAAATAGGTTTCGCAGCCAGGTACCCCTTCAAAGGTCAAAGTACATTCAGCGTTGTCCTTTTTTGCCTTAAAATATCCATCCTTTACCTTCACACCATCCGTGTCGGTTATCTCATAAGGTACCTCGACATCCGAGTAATATGTAGGATCTTGAACATTCATTTTCGTAAGTTCACTGTCATCGTTTTTACTTTCCGATTCCCTGACGGCGCCATAAAGAAGTGCCTGCTGCCTTTTTATCGGCGAAAGCGCATCATAATCATCTCTTGAAATAACCTGATCCTGTGTATATCCAAAGGCAGGGACGTTATTTCCCGCATATATTCCGAAATTGTACCACTCGGAGAAGGGCGCATAGTCATAGGGCACATAGCTCTGCTCCTGTTCGTTGTTGTATCGAAGAGAATAATATTTAACTCCCGAAAGAGTCAGTGGAATCGCTCTGTCATCAAGCCCAAAGAACTGGAAATTTGCCATCTCGTTAATTGCCATTGACTGCAAAAAGTCTGATACGGAACCGTTTGCAAGACTCCAGTAAAACTGAGTTGAAGGAATACTGTAAGGAAGCGAAGCATTGAAGGTAAGATTTCTTCCGGTATAACTGTAATATTGCTCATAGCCCTCGGGAACTGTCTCTGTCAACGCTCTGAGCTCCGTATTCATGACAAGCTTGTCATACTCCTCGGGCGACATCTTATCCACATAACCGCTCGGAAGGTTTCCTGCCTGCGGCGCATTGGCTGCATATCCGTTTTGAACAACAGCAAGAAAAACCAGTAATAATATCGCTGCTCTTCTTACACTTGCCGGAATCTTTTTTATCAGAATTATTATCCAGAACACTCCCAGAAATACCAGCTGGGGGTAAATCAATTTGGATGTATCTCCGAATATAAGAACTGCTGCCGAATATAGGATACAAATAACCCCGAGGATAATCTGTTTAACCATGCTGAGCTTATCCCCGTTTTCCGTAAGCTCTGTCGCCAGATAGGATAGCAACAGACAATATGCAAAACTCCAACGATTTATTGTATAGGAAAAGCCGGTCATAACATACCCGGCAACCGGGAACAAAAGCATCAATGTCATAAGCAAGGCAAGGATTCTCTGTCTTAAAAGCGTCCCTTTCTCATCCTCTTCTCTTTTGAAGATAAGAAAAACAAGTGCCGGAAGCGCGATGAAAGTAAAGCCTATAACCGTGTCATAGGACGGGAAATATCTGTACGCAATAAGACTTCCGATCAGTTCCTTATAGTACTCTGCCTTGTAGATAAGCGGAACACCATGAGAGCCGAGTCCGGCTCTTGGATTAGACAAAAATGCGAGAATTACAGGCAAAAGGATTGGCATGGATATTAATGTTCCGATAATGCCCATGCACATAAATCTTCCAATGAGCTGAAATTTCACAGATAATGTCTTAACCTCATCAGAGGTAAATATGTAGATTAGCCCGTAAACAAGCGTCATCAACACAAGCATGTAGAAGAAATAGAAATTACTCACAGCGGATAGAACTACCGCCAGAATAAACGGAAGCGATTTCCTTTTACTAATAAATGTTCTCACTCCATACACAAGAAGCGGAAGGCAGATCATCGGCTGAACAAACTGCGGATTCCACATTCCTATGAACATAACTATCCCGCAAAAGGAATAAGATATTGCTCCTGTGAGCTTTGAAACAAGAGTAAATCTTTCTTTTCCGGATACCAAAAGCAAAAAGGAAAGTCCCGCCAGATATGGACGAAGCAAAATAAGAAATTGAAAATAGTAATAGACGTATTTTGAAGGCAAAAATGCCATGGGGAGATTCAATGGATCTCCCACGGCATAATATTGCATTGAGGTCAGAAAATCGGCTCCGTATCCGATTCCCAGATCATAACTTTGAATATCGAATTTGTGCTCGGAAAAAATCCTGTGTGCAACACCTCTTAGAAATCTTCCGTATTTTGAGAGTGCATTAATATGCTGCTCGAACGCATCCGTCGCATTTATCATGGACTTTTTGCTGTAATAAAACCAGCCCCATACAAGCAGTGCGGTAATTATATATAAGATAGTAAAAGAAAAAAACACTGCTTTCTTTGAATGTCCTGCTGTATTCTTCATTGTCCAAATCCTCGGATACGTATTTTGTATTATTACATGCGGAAGAAGTTGGTGGACCAGAAGGATTCCTCGTTCACCGCAGTAATTCTGCTATATTGCAGAACAACGGCTGAATCAGCGCCGTAGGCTCTGACAAGCTTGCCGTTTTTTACACTATAAGTTAAAGCGTCTGTCTTAAAGCCCTTAGAACCGCTCTCCATAACCCTGACAAGTCTCGCTTCCTCAGGTATTCCAAGCGGAGCAAGGCTTATCTCGCTTACCGTAAGATAGTCTTTTGTGTTTATTACGACTATAGTGGCACTTATACGATTGAATCTTCCATAGGCAAGGATGCCCTCACCGGCATCCAGTCTGACCAGCGATCCGGTTTTAAGCTCTACGCTTGTCTTATGAAGATGGATCATCTCCTTGTGAAACCTTATCATCTCCTGGTCTTCGGTTCCCCAGGGATACGTTCTTCTGTTATCGGGATCCGTAAAGCCGCAAACGCCAGCCTCGTCCCCATAATAAATTGTAGGTGCTCCGGGCCAGGTCATCTGGACAACAACTGCCTGCCTCATGATAGCCTTACTTACACCCTCTTCAGCGGCTTTGTGTCCTCTGGTGCCGCATCTGCCCACAACATGATTTGTTCTGGTAAGAAATCTCGAATGGTCGTGATTCGAAAGTTCATTCATGGCCACAAGAAGAGACGGATGTGAAAAGTTTTCTGCCGCCGCACCCAACATGCAATCCCAGAATCTGTCCACATTGCCGATAAACTCGCCATGATAACCGTCACTGTGCTTTTCCATTCCCGTCAGGAAATAGGTCAACGGCTCCATAAAGGCATCGTAGTTCATAACGCTGTCCCACTCGCCGCCTACAAGCCAGTTATGCGCACTTCCGTAATGCTCAGCCAAAATCAGGGCGTCTGGGTTGGCTTCTTTTACAGCCTTTCTGAATCTCCTCCAGAAGCTGTGATTATAGTCCTCCGAATGTCCCAGGTCCGCTGCAACATCCAGTCTCCAACCGTCAGCAAAATACGGAGCGGAAACCCATTTCTTTCCGATTTCGATTATGTAGTCCTCAAGCTTTTTACTACCCTCATAGTTGAGCTTTGGCAGAGTATCATATCCCCACCATCCCTCATAATTATTGTTATAGGGCCAGTTACCGCCTGAAAAACCGAAGTAATCATGATAAGGGCTGTCCTTCGAAACATAAGCTCCCTTTTCATATCCCTTGGCATTTTCATATATACACTCTTTGTCCATCCACTTGTTAAAGGATCCGCAGTGGTTGAACACACCATCGAGAATTACTCTGATTCCGCGCTTATGAGCTTCCGAAACCACTTTTGCAAAAAGCTCATCCGATGCCTCCAGATTTTTCTTGTTTGTAACTCTGTCTATATACCTTGTAGCATCCTTGTTCGAATAACTATTGGTTAAAAGTTTTCCTTTATCCGATACAATTTTTCCAAAATGAGGATCGATATGGTCGTAGTCCTGAGTATCATATTTATGCGATGAAGGAGATACGAAAAGAGGATTAAAATAAATAACCTCTATTCCAAGATCCTTAAGATAATCAAGCTTATCCAGGACTCCCTGAAGGTCTCCGCCATAGAATTCTCTTATATCAGCGTCAGGATCCGGATATTGATTCCAGTTTGTAACCTGAATGCTTTTTCCGCCAACATAATTGTACTCATCTGTAAGAACATCATTATCCGGATCTCCGTTTCTGAACCTGTCAACAAATATCTGATACATGACAGCTCCCTTCGCCCAATCCGGCGTATAGAAATTCGGAATCATTCTGAATTTGAATTTATCGGGAACAGTTTCCCCTGCTCCCCTCTGATCATAGTAAAGAGTCTCCCCCTCTGACTCAATCCTGAAATAATACTGAACTATACCACTGGTTTTAGGTACTATGCCCTTGGCAAGATAATAATCAAAGCCGTCCTCCGAATGGTGTATCTTCATCTCAACCTCATCGGATGCTACTTCGCTGTCATAGATAAGCGTTATCCTGCCGGCATCGCCCTGTCCGCACCGAAAATATACAAAAACCTGCTTTCCGGGTTTTGGCTGTGGCGGCTGGTAGTAATCCAGCGTCAAATCATGGAACAATCTGTCCCGCCTAATCATAAATAATCTCCTAAAAAATAGATATAAAAAAAGACAGCTTAGGGTTGCTGTCTTTTTTAGAGAAGGTATTTCTTTCTTATGGGTATAGCAAAAAACTTTAATGTATTGGGGGTTACAAGAGTATATTAGCACCACCTCGATAATGGGTAAATACTCACGTTTCACAAAATTACTAAAACCCCGTATGCATTTTTGTCTATTTTGCACAAGCGTCAAATTTTATCTGCCAGTGCAGCTATGTCTTCTCCCAGTGAAACAGCCTGATGGAGCGTGAAAAGAGCTTCAAACTCTGCACGTCCTATTTTTTCTTTTTGAATTAAAAGCTCAGCGCTGGAGTGAAGAATATCCTCATAGGATCTGAGAATCTCTTTTGCCTTTGCATAGCACAAATCGATGATATCCTTGACCTGCTTATCAATCTCGCCAGCCATAAGCTCAGAATTGCGCTTGTTGTGCTGGATATCATAACCGATAAACACGTCTTCTTCCTGCTCGTTATAATTGATGATACCGATCCTCTTGGACATGCCATAAACAGTAACCATCTTTCTTGCTTCGCTGGTAGCTTTCTGAATATCGCTTGATGCTCCGGTTGTAATATCTCCAAAGATGATCTCTTCGGCAATTCTTCCGCCGAGGACAACCATTATCTCCTGAAGCATTTTGCCTTTCGTAAGGAACATCTCATCCTTTTCGGGAAGCGGCATCGTGTAGCCTGCTGCTCCCATACCTGTGGGAATAACAGATACCGTATATACAGGTCCTACATCGGGAAGAACATGGTAAAGTATCGCATGTCCGGCCTCATGATAAGCAGTTATCTTCTTTTCCTTATCGGAAATGATATGACTGTGTTTCTCTGTTCCTATCCCAACCTGTACAAAAGCTTTCTGGATGTCTGACTGCGTGATGAAGCCTCTGTCATCCATCGCAGCATTGATTGCAGATTCATTTAAAAGGTTCTCAAGATCCGCTCCGGTAAATCCTGCTGTAGTCTGTGCAATGCTCTGAAGATCAACGGTCTCTGCAAGAGGCTTATTTCTTGCATGAACCTTAAGTATCTCCTCACGTCCTCTGACATCCGGACGGGCAACCGTGATCTTTCTGTCAAAACGTCCGGGACGAAGTATCGCGGGATCAAGAATGTCTACACGGTTTGTGGCCGCCATGACAATTATTCCTTCGTTTACACCAAATCCGTCCATCTCAACAAGAAGCTGGTTCAGTGTCTGTTCACGCTCGTCATGTCCGCCGCCCATACCGGTTCCGCGGCGTCTTGCAACCGCATCAATCTCATCGATAAATATAATACAGGGTGAATTCTTCTTTGCATCTGCAAAAAGGTCTCTTACACGGGAAGCTCCGACACCTACGAACATCTCTACGAAATCGGATCCCGAAATGCTAAAGAACGGAACACCGGCTTCACCAGCGACAGCTCTTGCAAGCAGGGTTTTACCGGTTCCGGGAGCACCTTCCAAAAGTACACCCTTTGGTATTCTGGCTCCAACTCTTGTAAACTTTCCTGCATCCTTAAGGAATTCGATTATCTCGGCAAGCTGCTCTTTTTCCTCAACAAGTCCTGCAACGTCCGTGAGCTTTATCTTGTTATCATCGCCTGTGGACAGCCTTGCTCTGCTCTTGCCAAAGTTCATCATCCTGCTGTTGCCGGATGACTGTCCCTGCGCATTATTCATCATCACAAACAAAAAGGTGATGACGAACAATCCTACCAGAATCGGTATAATGCTGCTTATCAGAAGATTCTCACCGGGAACATCCCTTACTACAGGGTCTATTCCGTTCTCAACAAGAATTGCTTCGATCTCGGAAATATCCGTAGCATATAATACCTTTTCGTTTTTATTGGTAAGAACAATCTTTACAACTCCGGTCGGAGTCTCCTCATTCGGAACGATTTCCGCGGAATATATCTTGTTTTCCTGGAGATCCTTGACCAGCTGGCCTCTGGTGTAGGCTGTATCCGATGACTGAATTCTGCCCTTACCGTACTCAAGAAAAGCAAGAGCCAAAAGCAGAACTATAATCAGTCCAAAGTAAAAACTAAAGCCCCTATTTTTATTCACTGTTTATCCCCTTTAATCGAACTCTACAACCCCAATGTAAGGAAGGTTGCGATATCTCTGATCATAATCGAGACCATAACCCACAACAAACTCGTCCGGAATCTCAAAGCCTGTATAATCAACATTAACATCCATTACACGTCTCTCGGGCTTATCAAGAAGAGTGCAAAGCTTGATGCTTGAAGGACCTCTGTCAGCAAGCATCTTAAGAAGATAGCTGAGCGTTCTTCCGGAGTCCACAATATCCTCTACTACAAGAACATCTTTTCCTGCAATGGGCTCATCAAGATCCTTTACAATCTTAACAACGCCGCTGGATTTTGTAGAAGATCCATAGCTTGAAGCTGACATAAAGTCCATAGTTACGGGAACCGTGATTCTCTTTGCAAGCTCACACATAAAGAAAGTACCGCCCTTAAGTACGCAAATAAGATGTACTGTCTTACCGGCATAGTCTTTGCTTATCTGCTCACCGATCTCCTGAATTCTTTTGTCAACTTCCTCCTCAGACAGTAAAACTCTAACTGATTCTGCCATATTTACCTCTTTTCCGGGAGTGCTCCTGCGCTCCTTGTTCCTTTATCTTTTTGTTACTGCAACTTCCAAAACTCTGTTTGAATCATCACTCAGTCTGTAGGCATCTCCCATACGATGCTCGGGAACCCATAGAACATTGTCCCCCTCTGCAAGTATGTAAAGCGCATCTCTCTTATCAACCGGGATTTTTTCATCTATCATGAATTTCTTCAGTTTTTTATTTCCGTTACCTACCGAAATGGTATCACCCGTTTTTCTGGTGCGGAATTGCAGACTATTCTTTATTTTATCATAATTGAACCATTTCGTATATTCTCCCATAGGGATTTTAAGGTCACTTTTATAGGGAAAAATTCTTAAATTTACGACTCCGAGACGCGGAACTTCAAGTTCCACCTCACCGCCCTCTCTCAAAGCCTTCATATCAACGCTGATATCTTCATTTTCCATACCTTGGCTCTTGTCGAAACAGAGCTTTAGTTTGTCATAAGTCCTGATTGCTTGTATGCCATACGGAAGGCTTAGTTTTGCTGACCCATCGGTGCTTAAGGGAAGCCTTGTCAATTCTCTGATATGCACCGCCTGAATATCCTTCACGTGCGGATATAAAAGGTGAATACCGTTTGTGATCAGCCTTTCCCTTATTATCTCCGGCTGTGCTGCAAGGCTGCCACAGTCAAGTACCACCTCGTCCTTACTGCTCTCTACTAGCCATCCTTCAACCAGTCTCGCCTGCTCATCAATATAATCATCTATTCTTGAAAGGTAAGCTGCTGTTTCCGCGACGTGCCTGTCAGCTTTAGCATTTATCTGCTCCTTCGCCACCGGAATGACGTTGTGCCTGATGCGATTTCTGGTGTAATCATCAGTAAAATTGCTGCTGTCATTACAGTATTTAAAACCTTTTTGTTTTAGATATTCCTCTATTTCGCTTCTCTCTGTTTCCAAAAGAGGCCTTATCAGTACGACGCCGTCGCGTTCTCCCTTTGCTCTTATTCCCGAAAGTCCTTTAATCCTGCTGCCTCTGAACAGATTATGAAGAACCGTCTCCGCCTGATCGCCCATATTGTGAGCGGTAGCTATTTTTACAGTCTTCCCGGTCTTTCTCGAAAGCTCACCTGCTATATCAAGAAAAGCTTTATATCTCTCATTTCGCCCGGCTTCTTCCTCAGACAAATCTGCCTTTTGGACTATACTCGGTATATTAATATCCCTTCTGTAAAAAGGTATCTCATATTCACTACAAAGCTTCTCGACAAATAGCGCCTCCTCTTCGGCAGCCTCTCTGATCATATGATTGATATGAACCACCGCAAGATCAAAAGACTGTTCCTCCCGGAGCTGCCGCAAAATATGAAAAAGGCAGACAGAATCAGCCCCTCCGGATACACCGGCAAGAACAACTTCACCGTCTGCGATAAGCTTTTCTTCAACTATGTACTTTTTTATTCCTTCACCTAATCTGTCTTCCATATATTTGATATCAGAAAAGCTCCGGAACTTCTCGCCTCCGGAGCCTTTGTTTTTATTTAGTTTCCTGAGCTCTCATCCTTGAAGATTATCTCTCCCGGATATACAAGGCCCAGCTTTTCCTTTGCAACCTTCTCAATATACTTTCTCGTTGTAGTATATGTCTCAAATTCTGCTATCTCTTCACTGCGTGCCTGCTCTGTCTCTATCTGCGTCTGAAGAGTCTCTATCTTGCTGCGGTACTGATCTCTCTTCTGCACCAGACTGAAACTCCTTACAAGAACCACAATAAGAAGCAGAGCCACTGCAACAGTAGCCATTATCATTCCATATGTATTTTGAACGTTGCCCCTTTTATATCTTGCCTTAGCTGCCATTATTACTCCCCATCCGAAAAACTTTATATCATTATCGTTATTTCGGAGATATAACCTCTCAAGTATATTTTAGTACTTGAAAAAAGCACTGTCAATGTGAGTGGTCAGATGTAACGATAAAGCGATGATACATCCTCTTTATGGATAGTCTCCTTGACATCCAGAACTTCAACTTTCACATCCTTATTACCGAAACTGATTGCAATAATATCTCCCGCCTTAACATCTGTGCTAGCCTTTGCAACCCTGTCATTTATCATAACTCTTCCTGCATCACAGGCTTCATTTGCAACAGTTCTTCTCTTTATAAGTCTTGTTACCTTCAGGTATTTATCTAATCTCACGGTTGTCCTCCACTTACCTCCTCGGGTTTGGCATCATCGCCTGTCCCCTCGGAGCCGCTGTCACTGTTTCCACTGTCTTCCTCACCGCTGTCGCCACTTCCTCCATTATCGGGCTCATCGGGTTTACTTACGGGAGTAAGCGCAGGGAATGTATAGGTTACATTAGTTTTTTCCTTATCTATCTGTATAGTATAACTCTTCGTCTCATAACCTTCCTTCTGAAGAGTTACCATGTGCTGGCCTGCAATTTTTGTAAAGCTGACCGGCATTATTCCCACATAGTTCCCATCAAGATACGCTTCAGCGCCTATAGGTGCATCGAAGGTCACTTTATAACCGCTGATGGTATTTTCATCTTCCTCATCTTCACCTGTATCGGAAGAGTCAGAGTTATCACCTGTTGATGAAGCATCCGAACTCTTTCCACCAGAGCTTCCTGATGAAGAGGATGAACTGGTATCCGCCTCCGGGGCCTTTGTTGCAGCTGCATCGGGATCAACACCTGCCGTCTTGCTGCTTGATGCGTCGGAAGATGCTTTGCTTTTCGAATTATTCTTAGTAGTCTTGGATGATGCTGTATTTGCCGCATTTCCACTACTTACGGTACTACTGCCGTTATCGCTGCTGGTCCACATGCCGGTAGTATCTATTGTATTAGCCGCATCAGAAGCCTCTGCATCGCCGTCAGTTACCTCACCTTCCTCGGATGAATTCGTACCATCCTTGGGAGTAAGATCGATAAATAAAGTAGCATCCCTTTCAGCTACTTTCAGGATATGATCCTGAGGCTCATATCCTTCAGCCATTACATGCAGCTTATGCTTTCCATAGGTATAGCTGTGCGGAACCTCTTTAAGTACCTCTTGCCCATCTACAAATACTCTGGCATCGTTGGGTGTAACAATGAAGGTGACATTACCTTCCTTAATCTTCTCAACCTCTGCTACGCTTGTATCAATTACAGTCTCTTCATTGCGGTTTACAACAATTTCCGATGAAAACTTCGCTCCGTTACCGCTTATGCTGACATTATAATTTCCCTCAGGCGCACTTATAAGCATCCTTGGAGTAATCTTGCGAATTACCTCTTTATCAAGTTCAATCCATGCACCTACAAGGCTCCTGTCGTCCACAGTATCAGACGACAGACTAACATACCCGTGTCCCCTGGTCACCACAATACTGTAAATCTCTTTATCAAGCCCACTTACCCTGAGCGTATCCGTAGCAAGAATATCTTCGGCATTTACTGCCTGCCCGTCAGAAATGATAAGGGTTCTGGGTGTGATATGAAAAACAGTGCCGTTTATTTTGGCTGTCTCATCACCGCGAACCAGATCAAAATCATTTACATCATTTTCGACCCAGGCTTCGGTTGATACCACGAGAGAATTAAGGTGCTTTACACCTTTCAAAAAAGTAATATCCACAACCTGTCCAACCTCAAGCATTGATGCAGACATAGGCTTACCGTGGATATCATAGATCATAGAAGTATTATCATAGCTGAGGGTATAGTTTTTACCCACATCATGATTTCTGAACTGAATTGTATGGGATAAAGTGTTGATCTGCTTAACAGATGCGGTATCCGCAGAGTCATATTTCCCCAAAAGAGAGACTCTTACCTTGCCATCATCCATCACATCCGTCACTTCCGCATATGCGTACATCGGCTGCATGGATGCGAAGGCAAGTGCAAACAGCAATATGAAAAAATTTCTCATTTTCTTTTTCATAAGCTTCCCCCTTTTCCAAATCTCCCTTTGGAAATCACCCCGTGTTTTTAGTCCTTCCCTTTCCTAAATCCGGCTAAATTAGTTTCATCAAGCAGGTATTCCCTGCTGTTATGCGAAGGCTCCTCCAGAACATCCGCAAGCATGTTTGCAAGAATATCCCCCAGCTCCCTGCCGGGCTTTATTCCCAGTGCTATCAAATCCCTGCCGTTAACGGAAAGATCCTTAAGCGACAGACATTCTCCGTCATTTCTTATTTCGTCGTAAAGATCTGAGATCTTTTGAATCCAATCAAACTTTTCATCCTGTCTGTAGCTGCTCTGAGCTATTGTGTCCGCTCTCTTGATCTTCAAAAACATCGGAAACAGCTCTGTTCCGATTTTATTTGCAGCTCTTCTGACATTTTTCTTTTCCGCAGGAAAACGCCAGTCATGGACAAGTATCAGTTTTTTTACATCATCCATTGTATCCCGGTCGAATTTCAGACGGCGAAGAACCGCATAGGCAGTTTCCGCACTTTTCTCCGCATGACCGATGAAATGATCAACACCTTCATCGTCTGTAGTGCGGCATGACGGTTTCTCAATATCATGAAAAAGCATTGTGAGTCTGAGAACCTTATTTGCTTCAATCGCTTCAACAGTTTTAATAATATGCTCTCCGACATTGTAGGCGTGATGCGGGTTATTCTGAGGTGTCTCAAAACACTTATCAAACTCCGGCATAAACACCCCTGTAAGACCGGTCTCGTAAAGCTCTCTGATTTTACCCGGATTATCCGAAGTAAGAAGCTTAACAAGCTCCACCTGCACTCTCTCAGCACTTATTCTTGATAACGTTGGCGCAAGCTCTGTTATGGCCGCTCTTGTTTTCTCTTCTATATCGTAGTCAAGCTGCGCTGCAAACCTGACCGCTCTCATCATACGAAGAGCATCCTCTGTAAAACGCTCCTTCGGATCTCCGACGCATCTGATTGTCTTTTTTTCAATATCCAGAAGACCGTCAAATTCATCAATCAGACCATCCTCATAGCTGTAGGCCATGGCATTGATTGTAAAATCTCTGCGCTTTAAATCTTCGATAAGGCTTGCCGTAAATGTTACATCCTTGGGATGACGTCCGTCCTCGTATTCGCCGTCTATCCTGTAGGTTGTAACCTCAAAGCCCTCTTTGTTTATCATGACCGTAACTGTGCCATGCTGAATTCCCGTATCTATCGTTCTTCCGAATATGCTCTTAACCTGCTCCGGTCTGGCACTGGTAGTAATATCCCAGTCTCCCGGCTGCCTGCCCAGTATACTGTCGCGCACGCATCCGCCAACCACATAAGCTTCAAAGCCTTTTTCATGAAGCTTATCCAGAATCTCTGCCGCCGGCACAGGTATATTAATTTTTATATCTTCTCTTTCCAATCTCTTTTTATTGTAATCTTTCTTTGTTAAAAAAATTTGTTCAAAATATATTAATATGCTCTGCCCCAGTAAACCATCTTGGTTGCGGGTTTACCACAGCATACACAGGTTCCTGCAAGATTCTCCTGCTCAAAAGGAATACATCTGCTGGTTACGGAATAGTCTTCCTTAATCTTATCCTCGCACGCTCTGTCGCCGCACCACATAGCCTTTACAAAGCCCTTGGTATCCTTGAAGGCTTCCTCAAACTCTTCCTTAGTAGTAGCAGCAAAGGTATGAGTATCAAGGTGGTTCTTAGCTCTATCGTACATATCCTGCTGAATCTTGGGAAGGAGCTCAGCAACCTTAGCTGCAACCTCATCAATAGGGCATTCAATCTTTTCTCTTGTATCTCTTCTTACAAGTACGCACTTGCCAGCCTCAATATCCTTGGGACCAACCTCGATGCGAAGCGGAATACCACGCATCTCCTGATCGGAGAATTTATATCCGGGACTTCTGTCTGAGTCATCAAGCTTAGCTCTGAAATCCTTAAGAGCCTCAAGCATCTTTCCTGCTGTCTCAAGTACGCCTTCCTTCTTCTGCTGGATAGGAATGATCATTACCTGAACAGGTGCAATTCTCGGAGGAAGTACAAGTCCTGAGTTATCTCCGTGAACCATGATCATCGCACCGATAAGTCTTGTGGTTGCACCCCAGGAAGTCTGGAATACATGGTGAAGCTTATTATCTTTTCCTGCATATTGTATCTCGAAAGCCTTGGCAAAGCCGTCACCGAAGTTATGGCTTGTCGCAGACTGAAGCGCTCTTCCGTCATGCATAAGAGCCTCTACAGTATAAGTAGCTTCAGCACCAGCAAACTTCTCCTTCTCAGTCTTCTGACCCTTGATAACCGGAATAGCCATATCCTCTGCAAGGAAATCAGCATATACATTCAGCATCTGCTGTGTGCGCTCCTCAGCCTCCTCAAAGGTAGCGTGTGCAGTATGGCCCTCCTGCCAGAGGAACTCTCTTGATCTGAGGAAAGGACGTGTCTCCTTTTCCCAGCGGACAACGCTGCACCACTGATTAAGTACCTGCGGAAGATCCTTATATGAATGAATCTCCCCTTTATAATAATCGCAGAAAAGAGTCTCTGAAGTGGGACGAACACAATATCTCTCTGTAAGGGGCTCGATTCCACCATGTGTCACCCATGCAACTTCCGGCGCAAAGCCCTCTACATGATCCTTCTCCTTCTGAAGAAGAGACTCGGGGATCAACATAGGAAGATAAGCATTGGTTACGCCTGTCTTCTTAAATCTCTCATCCAAATGCTTCTGAATAAGCTCCCATATAGCATAGCCTGCAGGCTTGATAACCATAAATCCCTTTATATTTGAATAGCTGATTAGTCCAGCCTTGGTAACAACGTCGGTATACCACTGAGTAAAGTCCTCATCCATAGAGGTAATTTCTGAAACCAGCTTCTTTTGATCCTGTGCCATTTTCTCACTTCTCCTCATTTAATTTAATTATATCTCATTGCTTCATGAACATATTCTCATTGCTGCGTTCATGAAGTCATAGTTTGTTTCATGATAATGCGTAAGTCGGCTGTTTGTCAACGCTGGCACCTTTGTTGCGCTCGCTTTTCGTAGTGTTTGTATGTGTTAGTATGAGGGATAATATTCTTATTAGGAAAACCATTATTCGGAACTCTTTTGTTTGGGGCATCCTTGTTCGGAACTCTTTTGTTCGGAGCCAGAACAACAAAGTGCTGCTTATGATGGGATTTTGTTGCATAAATAGCTCTTATTCACATCCGACACAATAATATGATTCTAATGAAAAGATTTTGTTGTATATATGGTTCTGTTTGTGCAATAAAACTGTTGAAAATAATTTGATTTGTTGTTCGCAGCAAGAGAGCGTACAATAATTTTTAAAGTAATGAGTAGTTTTGTTGCAACTTAGAGCCTGTCCGTACAACAACTATATTGAAATACCGCGCATTTGTTGTTTCCTGCTATAAATGGTTATCAAAACCAGATTCACACAATGGAAACTTTTAAATTTTCTTATCCGATTAAGTTGGTATTTTAAGCCATTTCTGGGTACTTTTTGTAAAAATTGTTTAAAATTTGAAAATTTTTTAAAAAAATGCTTGCATTATAAAAAAATCCGTAGTAATATATCACTTGTCGCTAAGACAGCGACTCAAACACCAATAAATAAGCGCTTCTAGCTCAGTTGGTAGAGCACCTGACTCTTAATCAGGGTGTCCAGGGTTCGAGCCCCTGGAGGCGCACGCCGAGTACTGTTTTGTGGGTATATCCCATGGGGCGGTACTTTTTTTGTGCGAAGCAATAAACCATGCAAAAATGGAGATATTAGAGTTCGCGGGAACTTGCTCACTAAGAACTCTTTATATCTCCATTATTATACGGCGCATGCCGCGTAATCTTACCTATTCATCCCCCCGTCATACACAACGGAGTCGATAACCTTCCTGGTATCATTACAATAAACCACAATATTTATTCCATCCCACTTCTTGGCATATTCGACGTCATCAATTTTGATTGAGCAATCGCTTCCTGCATAATAACCCTTAGAAGTAACTGAATAATCAACAATTTTATCTCTCACACTACCGACAAAATGAAGCGGTTCCATTCCGGCATCCTCATTGACATCCTCTTCATTCTTAACGGCGCAGTAACCGTCATATTCCTTTGAAGGGAGCTTAAATCCCATCTTGGAAAAGGCCTTCTTTACCGCATCTGTCACACAGAAGGACATGTCATTCTTCGCAGCCACCAGCACTGTGTAGCGCGGCTTATCTATCTTTTCAAGATACTCATCAATATCCTTTATATTAGCGATCTTACAGTCCTCAACGACCTGTTCGTAGTATTCCCGTGTATCAGCCCACTGATGGTCGTATACCGCGCCTTCTACGCCGTAATCCTCCTGCAATAGCTTAGCGATATACTTGGATACTCTCTTGGCTCCCCAGATATTGGTATGCCAGTCATCATTCATATCCTTGGCCCAGTTAAATTCGGAATCTGTGTACGCGATATATTCATTAAAATCGCAGAACTCCACACCATTCTCACTAGCATACTCCTGAACAGCATTATGCCTGTTCTCATCCCATCCGGTAGACGGAGTTTTTGTAAGAACAAGATTAATCTCATTATCCTTACACAGTTCCACAATCTTATCCAGATAATTCACCATCACCGGCTCAGGCTCTGCGTAAGCCTCATAATTGCTGATAAGAATCGGCTCATAATCCGGGGTGGAATCCCCCCTCTTACTCAAGGCTGAAAATCCCTTAAGTTCATAATGATTTTCAAGACTTAAAAAATCAAAATCATTTTCCGAAAGCTCCATCCAGCGATTGTGGAATCTCACATTTCTGAAAATGTAGCTGTTAACAGTCTGTTTGGGATCAAGCCTGCAGATATCATGTATAGCTTCCCACTTAACATCCGACCACTTCATTGCATCCATAGCCATTCTGGTGAAAGACTCCGAGGTATTAAGCGGCTCCGTCGGATCAAAGGTATAAAGCATATTTGTTTCGACCACAACCGCACTCGGTTTTTGATATCTAAGTGTTTCCTTAAGCCAATAATAGGAAACCACGAGATTTTGCTGCTCACAGGCAAGGTTATAGCTTGTGATTCCGTATTTATCATATATGACCTGCGGATTAAAAGCGGCTGCCGCATGGCTGCTTCCAAGGAAAATAACATCCACAGTGTCCTTATCCATCTTATAAAAACCCTTGTATGTCGAAGTTGTCGGCCACAGGTCCTCAAAATACTTTTTAGGGGTTATAACATAATTAACAATAGTAATGACAAAGCAAGCTATTAATGAAAAAAGTACTACCCTAATAGCGAATGAAACACGCTTTCTCATCAAAAACCTCCGTAAATAAAATCCTGCGCATCAAAGCCAAAGCCATAAGTGCCAAACAGAATAATACCAACAATTGCCGCAAGATAGACTCCCCATCTGATAAGAAGTGGCTGAGTAAAAATCCTCTCTCCCACGGACTTTCCTTCCTCCTGGTACTTGGATACCTTATGCAGGATAAAAATTCCGATTCCCAAGATAACCATCTCTCTCCACTCTAGTCCGAGCGTGAAAAGTCTGTCATTCATAAGAACCCAGGGATTAAATTCCGTAATCATATTTGTAATCAGTTCCAGACCCTTCCTCAGAGTATCGGCTCTGAAAATGATCCAGGCAAAATTCACAAGAAGGAAGGTTCCTCCCTGTTTAATCCATTTTTTCTTCATGGAATCCGGTTTTATGCCGCATACGGAATATATCTTCTCTCTAAGTTCAAAGGTGAGCTCTCCCACTACCTGATAGAAGGCATGAAGAAGCCCCCACACCAGGAACTTAAAGCCTGCACCGTGCCACAATCCGCTTATGAAGAAAGTAATGAAAAGATTGATATTTTTTCTTGTTTTACCCTTTCTATTGCCGCCAAGCGGAATATAGATATAGTCCCGAAGCCATGTACTAAGAGAAATGTGCCATCTTCTCCAGAAATCCTTTATCGACGTCGCAAAGTAAGGACGTTCAAAGTTATTTTCAAGCCTTATTCCAAAGAGTCCGCTGACACCCCTTGCAAGAGTTGTGCACGCCAAAAAGTCAGTATATAACTGAACACTGTACAGGAATGACGCAATCCATATATACGCCCCGGAATATGCCGGATAGTTATCAAATACCGTATTTACTATTATTGCAGCCTTATCAGCAATTACAAGCTTAAGGAAAAAGCCCCAAATGATAAGCTGAAAGCCTTTTACAACCTTCTCTTCATCAAATCTATTGCCCTCGGTAAGCTGGTGCGAGAGATTTTCATATCTTGGAATAGGTCCCTGGATTATCTGAGGGAAAAAGCTTGCGAACAAAGTGAATTTCGCAATATTCTTTTCCGGGCCTGTTTTTCCCATATATACATCTGCCATATAGCCTATAAGCTGCAACGTATAAAAGGAAATTCCCAAAGGAACGAGCCAGTTTATCGGCTCTCTTCCAAGTATCTCATTAATTACAAAATTGGAATTCTTGATCAAAAACCACGGTGTGACGACTCCCAGAATCCCCAGTATAAATACCGCCTTTTTCCCGGCACCCGAAAGTTTATCAGTAAGAAGTGCCACCAAATAACTTATGAGAATCGTTCCAAGGAAAATCCACCATCCGGTCTTATAAAACAAAGCATAAAAAGCTATATTCGCAGCTAAAAGAATTAGCCATCTGAATCTGATGGGAAAGATATAATAAAGAAAGAGTGCAGCAAGCACCAAAACAAAATATTTTAATGAGATGTAAATCATTAAGTTCCCTGACCCCAAAAATAAAAAACACATAAAACCAACGGTAGAATGATACCAAAGACTTCCTCTTGAATCCATATTAAATTAATACAAAAAAGAGTCCTAAATATTAGAACTCTTTTCCCATTCTCATAAATAATTTACTGATCCTCAGTAGATACATTTGCTGCTTCGTCCGGATTCTCAAGCATTTTCTGCATTGTCTTCCAGCCAAGCACCGCACATTTAACTCTTGCGGGCATATGTGCTATATCCTGAAGAGCTGCTGCCTCATCGAGCTCTTCAATCTGCTCCTCATCCTTGATCTCACCCTTGATCATTCCCATAAAGGTTCCAGCAAGCTTAATAGCATCTTCCTTAGATCTCCCTATAACCTGATCTGCCATCATATCTACAGAAGCCTGTGAAATAGCGCATCCCGATCCCGAGAACATCGCATCCTCTATAACACCATCGACTATCTTAAGCTGAAGAGTGATGTCATCTCCGCAACTGGGATTTACTCCCCTAAGCACAAGATCAGGATTCTCCATCTCACCCTTATGGGAGGGACGAAGATTGTGCTCATTAACTATTTCTCTGTAAAGTCCTTTTAAATCCATTTTTTAATCCTCATAACCCATTACTGAACGCACCTTCGCAAGGTGGTCAAGGAATCTGTCCACTTCCTCTTCAGTATTATAGAAGTAAACACTTGCTCTTGCGGTTGAGCCTGCTCCGATAAACTGCATAAGTGGCTGTGCACAGTGATGTCCAGCCCTTACACAAACGTGGTCATCATTTAATACCGAAGAAATATCATGCGGATGAACACCCTCCATAGTGAAGGTAACGATTCCGCTATGCTTAGCGGGATCTGATGATCCGTAAATTTTTATATATGGAAGCTTTTTCATTCCCTCCATCATACGAACTGTAAGCTTATGCTCCTGCTCGGCTATAAAGTCAAAACCGACCTTCTGAAGATATCTGATTGCAGCCTCAAGTCCTACGGCACCTGCCGCATTGACAGTTCCTGCCTCAAACTTGTGCGGAAGCTCAGCGTAAGTCGCATCCTCTCTGGTAACATATTCTATCATCTCACCGCCTGTAAGGAAGGGTCTCATTTTTTCCAGAAGTTCTTTTCTTCCGTATAATGCACCTATTCCCATGGGACCCATGAGCTTATGTCCGGAGAAGGCATAAAAATCAGCCCCAATTTCCTTAACATCGACCGGAATATGCGGCGCAGCCTGAGCTCCGTCTACAACCACGGTTGCTCCCTTCTCATGAGCGTATGCCGCTATTTCCTTCACAGGATTGGTTATTCCGAATACATTCGATACATGTCCGATGGAAACAATCTTTGCCTTATCGGTAATCTTGCTCTTATACTCAGCTTCTGTTATAACACCCTCTTCATCGGGTTCCAGGAAAACAAGCTTTGCTTTCTTCTGCTTAGTCACCATCTGCCAGGGAAGGATGTTGCTGTGATGCTCCATCACGCTTATAACAACCTCATCACCCTCACCTACATTATCAAGTCCATAGCTGTATGCCACAAGATTAAGAGACTCTGTGGTATTTCTTGTGAAAATTATCTCCTCAGTAGAAGCTGCTCCGATAAAATCTGCCACGGTTTTTCTGGCATTTTCGTATCTCTCTGTCGCATCAACACTCCAGTCATACAAACCTCGAAGAGGATTTGCATTGGAGTTTTCATAAAAATCCTTTATGGCGTCAACAACCTCATTAGGTCTCTGAGAGGTTGCTGCATTGTCAAAATATATGTAATCCCCTTTATTTAGAATAGGGAAATCTTTTCTGAAATCTTCGGGTCTGGACATTGTATGCTCCTTAAAGAATAGTTCTGATATATTGCTGAATCCTGATGATAATAGCTTCGTCAGGAATCATTCTTGCTATGCTCTCCATGCGGGCACGAATCATAAGCTTCTTCGCACTCTCCTCATCGATTCCGCGGCTCTCCATATAGAAAAGCGTGTCATCGCCGAGCTGTCCGATGGATGCTCCGTGGCGTCCATCCACATCCTCTTCTCCGCAGAGGATAACAGGCATGGTTCTGTTTATTACATCGGGGCTAAGAAGGAGTGTGTCCTCCTGCTCGTCTCCGACAGAACCCGCACTTCCTGCCTTGAAATCCAGCGTTCCTCTGAAAGTCTTAACAGCTTCATCAAGAAGAACACCTCTGAAGACCATGTTGGAATTAGTCTTTTTGCCCATCTGATCAGCCACATAGTTCATATCGTAGCCCTGCTTATGACGGCAGAGGTATCCGGTGTGATTATTGAATACACTGTTATCTCCAAGAAGTGTAACTCTGCAGCCTCCCCAGGTGTGTCCTGCTCCGAGCTGCATATTTATTGCTTCAATATCAGCCTTGTCGTCGCATACACCGCCGATATCGTCAAAGTGAGCCATTTTCTCACTTATGGTCTGTACTTTAACAAGATTGATTTTTGCACCTTCCTCAGCAAGAAGTCTTGTCTGTATTCCTAAAAATCCGCCGTTATCAGGTTCTGAAACATATTCCATGATTACTGTTATCTCAGAATCCTTCTTCGCATGGATAACCTGGCTTCCGAGTACGCAGTCCCCGTCACTAAGCTCATATCTGATCGTCACGGGCTGCGATACCTTCTGTCCCTCCTCGGCACTGATGACTGTCACTGGAACATTCATTTCCTGCATGAATGAATCAATCTCCACTCCCATTCCGGTGCGGACTGTCTGTGCATCGTTAAGTGGCATGGTGTCTCCGTTAGGTCCGGGTATATCCAGCTTTTTTGCGGCTATCTTTTCATTTACTGATTTGAAAATCTTTCGGATATCTTCCTCTGTTGCATCATCTTTGACAGAAATCCCACCGGGAAGTTCTCCTGTAACAGGCGTTTTTTCAGCCTTTATCTCAATATCTTTTATCTCTATCTCACTGTCGTTTGACTTTAAAAAGCGATAAGTCAGCGCAGGAAGATGATTAACTTTTAATACCTTACTCACTTTCTCAGCCTCCTGACATCTCGAGTTTGATGAGGTTGTTCATCTCAACCGCATATTCCAAAGGGAGCTCCTTAGAAACCGGGTTAGCAAAACCGCTGACAATAAGCGCTCTTGCATCCTCTTCTGATAATCCTCTGGACATAAGATAGAATACAGCTTCGTCACTGATTCTTCCTATCTTTGCTTCATGTCCTACATCCGCGTCATTGGTTCTTATATCCATTCCCGGAATAGTATCCGCGCGGGAGATGGAATCAAGCATAAGAGAATCACAGGAAACAGAAGTCTTTGCATGCTTTGCTTCCTTATTTATGGTAACGGAACTTCTGTAGGTTCCGATTCCGCCTGACTTGGATATAGACTTGGTCGATATCATGGAAGACGTGTATTTTCCCTGATGAATAACCTTGGCTCCGGTATCGAGGTTCTGTCCCTTTCCGGCAAAAGTGATTCCGGTATACTCCATATTGGAGTGATCACCCTTAAGAATTGTCATAGGATACAGGTATGAGGTGTGTGATCCAAAAGAACCCGAAACCCATTCCATGCGAGCACCTTCCTCAACCAGAGCTCTCTTGGTGTTGAGGTTATACATATTCTTTGACCAGTTCTCTATTGTTGAATAACGAAGTCTCGCATTCTTTTTAACATACAGTTCAACGCAACCTGCATGCAGGTTGGCAACGTTATATTTAGGTGCCGAACAACCTTCTATGAAATGAAGGTCTGCGCCTTCATCTACTATAATTAATGTATGCTCAAACTGTCCGGCACCTGCCGCATTAAGTCTGAAATATGACTGAAGCGGAATCTCAACCTTTACTCCCTTGGGAACATATACAAAGGATCCGCCTGACCATACAGCTCCGTGAAGAGCAGCATATTTGTGATCTGTGGGAGGTACCAATTTCATGAAATACTCATGAACCATCTCGGAATACTCTCCTGTAAGAGCACTCTCCATATCTGTGTAAACAACGCCCTGTGCTGCTACTTCATCCTTAACGTTATGATAAACAAGCTCTGAATCGTACTGAGCACCTACACCTGCAAGTGATTCACGCTCAGCTTCCGGGATACCGAGTCTCTCAAAGGTATTCTTGATATCCTCAGGAACGTCCTCCCACTTACCCTTCATGTCAGACTTTGATCTTACATAGGAAGAGATGAGATTCATATCAAGGTCATCAGTATCCGGACCCCAATCGGGCATCTCCAGCTTATTGTAAATTTCAAGAGATTTTAAGCGAAACTCTCTCATCCACTCCGGATCGTGCTTTTCCTCGGAAATCTTCCTAACAATATCCTCGGTAAAGCCATCCTCCATGCGGTAGAAGTCCTGCTCGTTCTCCACATCCTTTATGTCATAAACACTGCGGTCAATATCAACAACCGCTTTATTATTTTCGCTCATCTGCTATTCCTTATTTCAGCGGGCTACAGCCATCGCATCCTTCACATCTTACGTATTTTTCGAAACCGTGCTCATTGATCTCCTCAACAAGGCTTCCATCACCTGTTGTAACAATATGTCCCTTAACAAGAACATGAGTATAGTCAACATGAAGTGACTCAAGAATCTTGGTGCTGTGTGTGATGATTAAAAGAGCACCATCCTTCTTTTTCTGGTACTCCTGAATACCCTTGGAAACAGTTCTTACGGCATCAACGTCAAGACCGGAATCAGTCTCATCAAGGATGGCAAGCTTAGGGTTGAGCATGAGCATCTGCAGGATCTCTGCCTTCTTCTTCTCACCACCTGAAAAGCCTACGTTCAGATCACGGTCTGCATACTCACCATCCATAGTAAGAAGATCCATAGCTTCACCGAGCTGCTTTTTATATTGAAGAAGCTTTACCGGTTTGCCCGTCTGCTCATGAAGAGCATTTCTCACAAAACTTCCGAGTGAAATACCGGGAACCTCAAGAGGATTCTGGAAAGACAGGAACATTCCTGCCTTTGCTCTCTTATCAGCAGACTCATTTGTAAGATCCTGTCCGTCAAACAGAATCTGTCCCTTGGTCACATTGTAGTGGGGATTACCCATAAGTGTGTATCCCAGAGTTGATTTTCCGGCACCGTTAGGTCCCATGAGAACATGGGTCTCGCCTGCCTTGATTTCTAAGTTTATATTGTGCAGAATCGGCAGATCCTCGACTGATGCTGAGAGATCTCTGACCTGCAGTAATGACTGTTCTGACATTCTATTACTCCTTTATATCCAATAAGCCATGCTTTATTTGCACATAATCCGAATTATTATAGCATATATTAATGAAAATATGGAACTTATAGTTTATGATATTTTATAGCATCTATTTACCTATCAAGTTACTAGGTATTATATTAGCAAATCTGTAATTTGGCAACATATTAAATTTATGAAATTTGCAAAACGCAGGATATTAATGATTAAATAGAATTCATAAGCATTGATTTTTCTTTTGGAGATTATATATGAATTTCTGGATTCCGATTTTAGAAGATACCATAGAAGACGGGCTTAAGATTCTGCCCTTTTTATTCATCACCTATTTAATAATGGAATACTTAGAGCACAGAACCGGTGACAAGACAGAAGAGATGGTTCAAAAAGCAGGTAAATTCGGTCCTCTCTTCGGAGGCGTGTTCGGTGCATTTCCCCAGTGTGGTTTTTCCGCAGCGGCGTCAAACCTATATGCCGGAAGAGTTATTACTATAGGAACGCTTATTGCTATTTATCTTTCCACATCAGATGAGATGGTTCCGCTTTTTATTTCCGCACAGGTTCCCATATCCAAAATGATAATTATTATCGCTATGAAAGCTGCTTTCGGTGTATTCTACGGTTTTCTGATTGACCTTATTGTCAGACGCTATCGCAGATGGAAGAAAAAATCCGAGATTGAAAAAATGAAGATCGATGAGCTTTGTAAAAGAGAGCACTGTCACTGCGAGGAGGAAACTCCTAAGATTTCGGCTCACAGAAGTCAGAAAGAGAGTAAAGAAACCATTACCAAGGCATCAGTCGCCAAAGAGATGCAAACTTCTCATGACCATTCGCATGAAGGACACGGGAACATTCTTCGCTCCGCCTTTATTCACACAATTCATATTTTTATTTATATTCTGATATTTACACTGATATTAAATGCCCTTATAGAACTCGTTGGTGAGGATACGTTGGCAGGTATACTTTCCGGGAACGCCGTGCTTAGTCATGGTCTTGCCGGTATTGTCGGCCTAATACCCAACTGTGCCGCATCCATTGTTATAACCGAGCTCTATCTGAGTGGAATCATAACCTTTGGTGCTATGATGTCCGGTCTTCTCGTAGGCGCCGGCGTAGGTCTTCTTATTCTTTACAGAGTAAATGAAGGCACCGCTAAGAACTTACAGATTACTATCATTCTGTATCTTATCGGCACCTTCACAGGTTTCATTCTTGATTTAATTGGAATTGTAGTATAGCCCTCAGCTTTTTTTCATTATCGGAATAGTAATCATGAATTTCATGATGTTTTCTCCCACGGCCTTAGCTTCTATAGTACCGCCGTGTGAGTTCACTATGGCCTTTGCAACCGAAAGACCGATTCCGTAGCCCCCGGTTTTACGACTTCTGGAGTTTTCTTCCCTGTAAAAACGGTCAAACAGTCTGTCCAGTTTACCCTTAGGTATATTTTCGCAGCTGTTTGATATCTCCAATATAGCATTCCTTGAACTTTCGTCTCCACTTAGAGAAACACTCACTTCTCCTTCATCAGGAGTATATTTCATGGCATTATCTATCAAAATCGTACATAACTGCTGAATGGAATTTCTGTCTCCGTTTATATGTATATTCTCAGCAATTTCTCTTGTATACTTAACCTTTTTAAAATCTGCAACCGCAATAAAAAATGTCGCACTTTCCTCAAGAACAGCGCTCATATTTAATTCGGAAAAGACGGCATCAATATTCTCTTCCTCCATCCTGGAAAGAGTAAGCAGATTTTTCACAAGACCGTCCATGCGCTTTATCTGGTTCTTTGTGCTCTTGGTCCACTCACTCTCACCCGCTTCAAGCTCTATTACATCCATGTTTGCAGATATCACTGCAAGAGGAGTTTTAAGCTCATGTCCTGCATCGGTAATAAATCTTTTCTGCTTTTCCAGTGATTCCACAACAGGCGCAACCGCCTTTCCTGAAAGCAGGAATACAAGAACAAACATCGCTATAAGTGCTACCAGACCTATCAAAAGTGTCATAAAAAGCAGCTTATTGGCATTATAGAAGCCTGCACTGCAGTCCATGAATATCATGAGATAGGATCCGTCATTATTTTGATGAACAAGATATCTGTACTGTCCTCCGATATAGCCTCGTCCAAAGCTCTTTGTCTGAAACAGTTTATTTGCATATTCTTGCGCTTCTTCTTCGGAAACAGCAGCTATATGCGACGTATCCGTCTCTTGCGTTGTTCCCATCTTATTGAGCTTTACCCAGAAGTATCTTGACTGAAACGGAATCTCAAGAGATCTGTTGTATGCCATCCTGTCTCCAAAGAAAGGTGCAGGTCCCATCGTATTTACATCATCACTTTTAGAAGCAAAATTCTGATCATCCTGATTATTTATACCCGGTGGTAGCGGAAATAATTCTTTCATATCGGGAAAGTTTCCATCGTTCTCTGAAAGGATATCAAGAGTTTCATCCGCACTTGTTTGAACCTGGGTAAAATTAACTATGTTTATAACGCCTATTATCCCTATCAATATAACCAAAAGAGAAATCATCGCCGTCAGGACGAATTTGCGCCTTAGTTTTTTTACCATTGTGTTTTATACCCCTCATATAGTCATCGGTTCCGAAAATACAATTGCTTTTTTAACTGTACTCCCTAAAACTAAAACCAGCCTAAATTCGTTCTATTTTATTTCATGCATGGAATATCCTACTCCGCGGGATGCCTTTATTTCGCAGGTGGCTTCAAGTGCTGCCAGTTTTTTTCTAAGGTTACTTATGTAAACCCAGACAACATTCACATCAGCCTCCCCATCTGCCCATATTCTGTCCATGAAGGCATCAACAGATATAACTCTTCCGGGATTCTCCATCAGCATCTCAAGCATCTGAAACTCTCTTCCCACAAGCCTGACAGGCTCTTTACCCCCGGCTTTAAGTTCATAGCTTGCCCTGTCGAGCTCCAGATTACCGCATCTTAAATTATTCGGAGCAAAATCTCCCTTTCTTCTCGTCATCGCACGTATTCTGGCAAGAAGCTCTCCCATCTCAAAAGGCTTTGTCAGATAATCGTCAGCGCCAAGATCAAGACCCTTTATCTTATCGTCCGTCTCTGATTTTGCAGTAAGAAACAAAACCGGTGTATTAATACCCTTTTCACGGATTTTCTTTAGCACTTCCGTGCCCTCCATTCCGGGCATCATTATATCCAGTATTATCCCGTCATACTGGCTTGAAAGAATATAATCCAGTGCATCCTGTCCATCGTATACCGCATCAACCGTATAGCTTGAATGCTTTAATATGGCAACAAGCGCGTTTGATAATTCCATTTCATCCTCTGCAAGAAGAAGTTTCATGACTTAAATCTCCTAATATTTCTTTCTATAAAAAAATTTTATCAGATATTCTCTACAGGAATTATGAAGTTTGTATGAAATATTCCAGCAGCATCAGCTCTACAACTCTGTCATAGCTTGCTTTTCCGTCATTTACACCATTTACTTTCAGTGTAGTATCTACGAAAGTATCGGCTGCCTTCTTCACAGTCTCGGTATCAAGCGGAGAACTCTCCTCAACCTTCTTCCAATTCTCTTCGGTTAGGAAAACATTGTCTTTCTTTACCTGATCTGAGATTTTTACATGCGACAGATACTCTTCCTTGGAAACGTTTGCGTAAAAAGCATTATTTACATAATTTAGAACTCCAAGGTATCCGCTGTATCTAAAAAAGATGTCGTCTGAATTAATGCAGGCAAGATATGCAAGGAAGTTCGCCTCATCCTCAAAAATATAACTCTTTGTATGCGCAAGCTCATGGCACATTGTGAAGGGCTTGTTGGTTATATACATAATATCGTTGTAATTAGCTTCCATCGAAAACGGGAAGAAATACCCCTGCATGTACTGCTGACTCATAAATCCCGAAAAGACGAGCTGTTTTGGAGTAACATAATACCCCGACAGCTTCGGAAATCTGTCTCCAAGCGCCGACATCGCTTCTCTGGCGGTTTCCTTCATCTCCTGCTCATCATAGCTAAACTCTCCGTTCTCATTCCTCGGAACTTCAGTTGACATCTGATTACAAATATTTACTATCTCATCACGAAGCTCAGTAAGCTCAGCTATTGTGAACTCTCTTTTTGTACCATCTTCAAGTTTGCTGTTTTCATAGGTATCGGATATGGGTGTGGTGTGATAGTTCACAAAGCAGTTTAGAGTCATAACCAGTGCGATAATAATCAAAAGTCTTATTGTGTGTCTTCTTATCCACTTTGAAAACAGAATCATAACAAGCCAGATTAGTCCCGCGATTATCATAAATTCCCCGACTGAAAAGGGAAATTTCGATGTGAATCTTCCATATGTATTTACCCAGATCGGAAAAATCTTAGCGCTATAGATATCTGAAAATCCGGGAATCACCCATGAAAAAATATTCAGGAGAATCGTTATTATGAGAAGAAAAACAAATATCGGCTCACCGGCGATAGATTTTTTTTCTGTCTTATTATCTGTATTTTTATTTTCCGAACTATTACTCTTCATTTGTTTTTGCCTCTTAAGTTTTTCTGTTTTTTGTCTTTTACAGACGTATATATTATACTCAATACCAGATGGTTATGCATCAGATCAAACTTTTGGGAGAGCCCGTAATATGTCAAAGAAAAGCCTTCTTGTTTTTACATCTTTATTAACAGCATTTATACTTTCTGCCTGCGGATTATCCGAGGAAAACCTTGCCAAAATGACTGAGACAAGGGATGCTCTTACCGCACAGAAGAATGATACACAGACACTTTATGAAAAACTGACTACCGAAGATTATAGTGATGAGCTCTCGGATTTTTCTGCTAAGTATGAAGAGTTCAATTCTCTTGATTTTGAAAAACTCAAAGATAAGGACGCCGAAGAACTGATTCCTCAGATGGAAGCACTTACGCAGTCTTATAAAGATCTTTACTCAAAAATGGATAAAAGCCTTGAAGAGTCTATTGCTGCTGCCGATGAAGCCGCAAAACATACAGAGGTCTTAAAGCACATCGAAAACCATACCGGCTACAATCTGACTTCAATAATTTTTAAAGATGTAACTACCGGAGCTGAAACCGAAAATTATCTTAAAGAAGGCAGTGTTTTGGAACCCTGGCAGATTCTTTCCGGCGTCACTCTGCCTTTATATGCTGACAGCACAGAGTGGTCCTTTGTCACAACTGATACCGAAGGTAATATAGTAGAATATCCCGTAAGCTCAGAAGAATTGAATTCCGATGGTCAGTCCATAATAATAATCGGTTCAAACTAAATTATTGAGACTTTCTTAAAATTCACGAAAACCTCTTAAAAAAGCGGGAAAGCCCTTGAATTTGCCTATTTTTAGGACTATATTGTTGGTGCAGGAAAAGGCAAAAAGAGGAGAAAATATTATGACAAAGTATAAGCCGGATGACAAAGTCATCATTTTGGATTACAACAACAAGCCTTTAGTACCTCAGGTTGTCGCCAGAATTGAAGAGGTTTATTCTGACGGAAAAGTAAGGCTGGATCTTCCGGATGGAGCAGCATGTTTTGAGTATCCGGATCACTTCAAGAAAATTGATGAAGAGTCTTACACTAAGTATCTTCAGGCAGTTCGTGCCAGAGAACAGGAGCTTCCGCTGGATCTTAAGATGGATATCAGAAAGTTTGTGGCAAAGCGTCCCCGTCTCCGCAGAGAGATCTACAGAAACTACGAGCTGGATAAAAAGTACGTAAGTATCATCCATGCTTATGCCGGTCGTATTTCAATGTATGGCAGGGAAAATATCCCTCAGCAGTTCCTTTATGAGTTCGAAGATGCAAAGCAGGGAATCGTGCAGACACGTTCCTTCTTCCATGACATAGACGAATCCATCAAGGAAGTATCCGTTCCGGATCAAGCCAACGCTCATGTAGAAGTTTAACTGACATAAGGACGCCCCGTGAAATATATAGTTATTTCAATCTCGTTGCAAAATACGCATAATCGATTGAAATCCCTATATATCTCACGGGGCTGTTTTTTGTTTTTAACCCATCTATATCTACAAATCGATAGATAATAGCAAGGATGGTTTTAGGTTAATTCCAATGAACTAGAATTCATTGAAGATGGGGCCTTGGGGTAAGATGTCAAAGTTCATGGTTTCACCGGTGGAAGGATGCTTAAATGAAAGGGCTTTTGCACATAGTGCTACATCTTTTACCCTGAGTCTTGCTGAGACTTCATCACTCTCTTCCGACAGGTACCGCCTGTCACCTAGAAGAGGATGCCCCGCATTTGAAAACTGTGCACGAATCTGATGATATCTACCGGTTCCAAGATGAATTTCAACAAGCGAAATCTTATCATTTCTATGTTCGCTAAAATCCACCACATTATTGGCAGAAATATCATTTATTTCTTTCTCGGATATAACTTTGTAGGACAGGAAACATTCCTTCGCATTCTTATCCGATGAATCAGATATTACCGCACTCCTGCTGGCAGCGTCCCTATACATATAGTCGCGAAGCTCGCCTTCTTTTTCGTCGTCGGCAAATGCTCCGAAGACTACAGCCATATATATCTTATTCATCTCCGCGCCGGCCTGAACCTGAGCACTTAAATCTGCTGCCGCCTTCTTGGTTCTCGCAAATACTATTATTCCCTCCACAGGCTGGTCAAGTCTGTGAACAATATACAGAAGTGTCGATTTATTCTTAAATTTCCCGCTTCTTAATATCTGCGAGCGCAGCATTGTCTCCATATCCGAAGAGGTTACGCTGCTGCTCTGGACCGCTACTCCGGCAGGTTTATGACAGACCAGTATGTCATTGTCTTCATAAAGTACTTCGATGCTCATACCTTAAAGCGATATCCAACACCCCAGATTGTCTCGATGTACTGAGGATTTGAGGTATCAAACTCAATCTTTTCACGGATCTTCTTGATATGTACGGTAACGGTCGCAATATCCCCGATTGAATCCATGTTCCAGATTTTTCTGAAGAGTTCTTCCTTCGTAAATACATGGTTAGGATTCTCCGCAAGGAATGTAAGAAGATCAAACTCCTTGGTGGTGAAGCTCTTTTCTGCGCCGTCAACATAAACTCTTCTGGCTGTCTTGTCGATTCGAAGTCCTCTTATCTCAACAACATCATTAGAGTCATGTCCGCTTCCAACAAGTCTTGAGTAACGTGCCATATGAGCCTTAACTCTGGCAACCAGCTCTGAGGGACTGAAGGGCTTTGTTATATAGTCATCCGCGCCGAGTCCTAAGCCTCTTATCTTATCAATATCATCCTTCTTTGCTGATACCATAAGAACCGGAACATCTTTCTTTTCACGGATTCTCTTGCACACCTCGAATCCATCCATTCCGGGAAGCATAAGATCCAGGATAACCAGATCAAATTCCTCGCTGAGCGCTGTCTGAAGCCCCACATCTCCTGAGTTTTCAATTTTCACTTCAAAATCAGATAATTCCAAGTAGTCCTTCTCGAGGTCAGCAATCGCTTCTTCATCCTCAACAATCAGTATTCTGCTCATACCAATGGCCTCCTGTCTTTTTTATTTTGTCATATACTTTCAAAATCATGTTCAACCACTGCTTCACCTTCCGCCTTTTCATGGTACTCCATGTATTTCCTTAAAACAAAATGCATGCATGTACCCTCTCCCTCATGGCTTGTAGCCCAAATGTAGCCACCGTGGTCTTCTATGATTTTCTTTACAATTGAAAGTCCGATTCCGCTTCCGCCCTGCTTGGAATTTCTGGAGGAATCGGTCCTGTAGAATCTGTCAAAGATGTTCGGAATATCCGAAGCACCTATACCCTTTCCGTTATCCTCTATTTCAACTCTGACAGAGTCCACTTCATCAAGTATCCGGATGTCGATATTTCCCGTACCGTCATCCCTGTCAAGATATTTAACGCTGTTGCTTACTATGTTGTTAACCACTCTCTTTAGCTGCTCGGGATCAGCAACAATCTGGGTGTCGGGTGTGGTTAGATTTGCATAATTTAAATTAATATCCTTACTGTCGAGGTCCATTCCTATCTCTTCAATACAGTCCCCGAAGTAATCCCCAACATTTATTCTTGTAAAATTATACGGTATGCGGTTATTGTCTATGCTCGAATACAGCGTCAGTTCGTTAATAAGATTATTCATATCATTTGCTTTATTAAAAATGGTACGAATATACTTCATCTGCCGCTCCGGAGTATCCGCAACCCCTTCCAGTAGTCCTTGCGAATAGCCCTTAATCGCAGTTATGGGCGTCTTAAGGTCATGGGAGATATTACTTATCAGTTCTTTATTCTGCCCCTCTCTGATGACCTTTTCATCGGCCGACTCCTTTAGTCTTAGCCGCATGTCCTCATAGTTTCTGTATAGTTCTCCTATTTCACCCTTATCGCCAATATCTGTGGGCAGCATATAATCAAAATTGCCGTCCTTGATATGCTGCATCGCCACATTCAGCTCATCCACCGGCTCGAAGAAACCCTTCCTGAGCCATGCGGTCAATATCACACTGGTCACAAGCATTATCAGGAAAAAGGCCACAACCATATATGTAATAAAACTCGTATATGAATAAGCCAGCGAATTCCTTATGATAAGAAACGATGCAAAAACCAGGATAAGCGGTAAAATAACAATGGTCGCTGATGTAATCATCAGCCTGGTTCTAAATCGCATGTATGCTCCTTATATGTGTATCAAATATTGGGAAGTTCTTCCTCGGCGTTCCCCAAAATTTCCTGCATCGCACGGTAATAGATATCATATCTACCCTGTCCCGTGAGATTCCCAAGTTCCTCTCTAAGCTCCTTTGAATCTTCTATAAGCTTTACAATCTTGGGATTATACCTTGTGCCTGCTTCAGCCTTAAGCTCTGACAGCAGCTTCTCAAAATCCTTGTTCTTTGTATAGCTTCTTGTAAGAGTATCTGTTCCTGCCTCAATCGAATCCGCTATGGAAATAAGATCGATTATCACTTTTTCCTTGGATTCACTGTTATCATATCCCAAAGGATATCCGTGAAGTCCGTCGTAATGCTTGTGATGACCTATGATTATATCGGCATAGGGCCTTAATGCGGCATTATTTTGCGCTTCGCGATAACCCACCTCGGAATGTTTTCTTATGGTTGCATATTCTTTTGTATTAAGACTTCTGTTTTGCCTGTTTATCGTATCCGGGATATAGCATTTTCCTATATCATGAACAAGACCGCTCATTGTTATAAAGGATAAAATGTAAGCCTTGCTCTTTTGGATATCTTCTAATGTCTCCATCCCTCTGACACCTATCAGAAGTTCCGGCTCCTTTTCAAGGATAATCTGACCGATCATCGTGGCTATCTTTGCAACCATCTGCGAATGAATATATGTAAACGGCTGACGTCTTACTATCATTTGCATTATGAACTGAACTTTATTAAGCTCACCGGAGAGCATAGGCTCTGCTGCATGATACCACTGCTCACATACAGGCTGCATATCGCCGGTGAAAAATCTGTACGGAACTTTTGAAAGGATTTCCATCGAAGTCGGCATAAATCTGTCGAGATAGGAACTTCTTTCATTATCATCAAGCTCCATTTTTTCCAGCACCATTATTGCCGTGCAGGCGTACTTAAAATGCCTCAATACAATTTCAAAATTAACGGGATCATCATTTGAAAAAGTTGGCTTTGGCAATATCTCATTTATGCTTTTTATAAGTTTCTCCAGAACTTCTTCACTTTTAATATCTCCGCGAAGCCATTTATAGGTTATGCAGGTTCTAAAATCCGGAGTTCCTTCCTTTTCACCGTCTTTTTCTTTTGCTCTCCTATATGACTCACCCAGGAGGCTTAAATACTTTTCCCTGTCAGCTTCAGACAAAACATCTATATTTTTGGATTTTGCCATAAATGCATCATCTATTATCGAAAGGAATCCCTTTATCTGTTCGTTGTCTGAATCCCTTTGCTGTACATTCTCATTATTCCAAAGAGCCCATACCTTGTCATAGAGACGTATACTCTCATCCTTTTCGGTATAAAAACCGGAGAGGTATGTTATAAGCTGTAAATAATCCCGGAAAATAAACTCCCGAACTTCAGGAGCGGAAATCTGTGAATAGCGCTCTGCCTGCGCGATAGATCCTCTGAGATAATCAAGGGCTATACTCATGCCCTTCTTATCGCCGACAGAACGATAAAACTGAGCATACTCAGACCCCAGAACATGATAGATTGCAACCAGAAACTCCGGCTCATCCATCTCCTTAAACACAGGAAGAATGCGCTCGCAAAACTCAGTAAGCACTACAAAATCATGGTGATCGTCAAAGAAAAAACCTATAGCAAGGTCATAAAGAAGCTCTGCCTCCTCCGGAGTAATCTCCTCGGAGCAATTTTCCCACAGTTCAGCCATAAGCTCTTCGTTTTCCGCATATACTTCGCGCATAACATAAGATCTTTCGGACAAAAGCTGTATCCAGTCAAACGGATCCTCAATTAAAAAGAGCTGATCCTCGTAATTTTTCAGCTTCAAAGAGTTCTCAGTGTAAAGCCTTCTGAATTTCTCTGCAAGTTTCCTTTCTAACATGTGTACCCCTCATATACATCACGTAAAAAAATTATGCAAAATATCAGTTTGATTAATCATACCATATTTCGTTAATATGTGCTATTGAATCTCCACCAATTGCACATTTTATTAGTATTTGCTAAAATTTTTATACATTACTTGCAAAGGAGGTTCCCATGAGCAAAAAGCGAAATTTCGTATTATTTGGTCTTTTTACAGCTCTCTTCGGAGGTGGAGCCGCAGCTGCATCGATTTTCTATGATATGGCAGTTGTTCCGAAAAAGAAAACACAGAAAGAAATAGACAATAACCCCATGGATTCAAAGGCAATCAGGTGGGTAAGAAATAATCCTCTCAGAGAAGATGTCTATGTAGATTCCATTGATGAGTTAAAGCTTCACGCACATTACATCAAGGCAGAGGAAGAAAGTCACAAATACGCCATTGTTATTCACGGGGTCAGAAGCGACGGTGAATATATGGGTATCTTTGCCGAACATTACCACAAAATGGGCATAAACGTACTCCTTCCGGACAACAGAGGCTTTGGACAAAGTGAAGGTAACTACACCGGCTACGGATATTTTGACAGACTTGATATTTTAGAGTGGATTTATCACATAATTAAGAATGACAAGGATGCGCATATTCTCATACATGGTGTAAGTATGGGTGCTGCGATAACCCTTATGACCACCGGTGAAAACCTGCCGGATAACGTTATACTTGCAGTTGCAGACAGCAGCTACACCACCGTTTATGAAGAGTTTGCAGACATCTATAAACAGGGCAAGCACCTGATTCCTTTCCCGGTTTCATTTTTCATTATTCGTCTGCTGGTGCTTATCCGCTGTGGTTATGACATAAAAAAGGTGGATGTGCTTTCAGCTGTTGAAAAGTCAAAGACACCCACTCTGTTTATTCACGGCGATGAGGATAAGGTTATAGATCCTCATATGAGCGCACGCCTCTATGAAAAGTGCAGCGCGCCCAAGCAGTATTGCCTGATACTCGGCTCCGACCATGTTGAAGGAGTCGACGTAGATCCCAAGAAATATTGGAACAAAATCGAAGGCCTTATGGAAAAGACCGACTTTTAACCATCGTCCTCATTTAGCTTCACAACCCACACACCATCGATTTGTTTTACACAGCCGTCTTCAGGGTAATTAGACATTTCCTTGAATTCGGCTGTTTTCATGAGCTTTTCTTTTTTCTCAGTGGTAATGTCCCCTGTATCAATTCCAAACCATATCTGAATAAATCTGTCCCTGTGAGTCGGAAGGAATAAGTGCTCTTCGAGTGTAGCACCTTCGAAATCCGCAAGAATAGCCCCGTGCATACTGTGGGCTGCCACCGGAAGAGGATCCGGATAAAAACCTCCAAGGATTGCCATTGGCTCACCGTACTTATATCCTCCATCCTCCAACTTTGAGATTATTCTGTTGTAATACTGCATTACACGGTTCTGGGCAACATAACTTCTGTAATATGAGTTATTTATTACTCTCGCGCCGGCATAGGCTTCGAGAATAAGTCCTATGAAAATGAGTGATGCAAGAAATACCGATACTTTTTTCTTTGTACCTTCTTCCCCTCTCATTATTCTCTCCATTCCAGCTATGAGGAAGAAATAGAACACGCTGTAGGAATATATCATAACTGTGGATGCATGAGAAAGCTCGGGAGCCATCACATACACAAGTCCTAGTGCCAGAGGAAAAATTGCAAGGAGAATAAGGCATATTACTCCTCTTGAAATCTCTGAAAAGGTTTTTTTCCATATAAAAAGAAGGACCACAAGAATTATCAAAAATACAACCAGCACTCTGTTGAATAGTGTGGGAGCGCCTTTCATAAAGCTTTCCGGAGCCGTAACAAAATACTGAACGCCCCTGTGATATGCCCTAAGTATCGACAAAGCAAGGTCCGCCGGTGAGGTATGTCCTATACTGCTAAGTCCCTTATACTCGCTAAGATCAACAAACTTAAGACTAATAAGATATCCCGCCATTGCCACCGCAAGGCCAAGGAGACTTCTAAGTCCCTTCTTTATGACAAGACTCACCTTTGCTCCGTCCATCAGCATGAGGAAATAGGCAAGTACAAAAAGTGAGGCAGAAAGACCAAAGTATGCCTGATAGCAAGCCATACTAAGGAACTGCAAAACAATACCTAAAATAAAACCATAGGTGTACTTGGATGTAAGATACACATTCAGAACACTTGCAAGAATAGAAAGCGCAAAGATCGGAGCCAGATACATGTAATACATGTTACTTGCGGTGCTGGGAAGTGTCATCATCATAACACCTACAAGAACAGCGCCTGTTATACTCTCAATTTTCAAGACAGAAACTATTACGCAGGCTGCTGCCGAGAGAAAAATTATCGCCATGATGCCGTTAAGAGCCGGCGCAGACCAGGGTGAAAAAATATCGTGAATGGGATCCTGAAGCCATCTTCCCAGAACTTTTCCTCCGCCTACTCCCGGTACGCATACAATATCATCCAGATTTGTAATCTTGTTTGAAATCATGAAGAAATGAACAAGAAGTCCTGTCATAAGACTTATAAAAAAGCAGAATCTATGTGTTATGGGAAGCTTTACCCAAATCTTTTTAAGAAAATCCGGCATTTTCTTACTGTCCTCCGAAGCTTAATTCTTAGTTAGAAGTGAATTTAATTATAGCAAAAAATATGGTAGTATGAACAGACGATAAGTTTTAAGAGGGTGTGCCACAATGAGCAAATTTCAGAATACATTTTTTGGTTTTTTTCTTGTTAATCTGTTTACATTGCTGATTTTTTTAGCTGTTTTCAATTTTAAATATCCTATCAGATACGAGAACATGGGCGGAGACAATATCTGGCAGTCTGCCTCCACCGTTAAGTATGTAAATATATGGCTCGAAGAAGGTGCCGCAAAGATGCACTTTACTGCCTGCGAAAATTATCGCTCCATTGAGTTCCAGAGCTTCAATGACAGAGTCCCTTTCATAAGCTATCCCAGCGGACATATTGTTCTTGTGTGGCTGTGTGCCGTTTTGTCCGGCAGAAGCTTTATAAATATTTCTTTCGTAAAGCATCTCCAGATGATTCTTTTCGCAATTGAATCCCTACTTTTTTCAAGTTTTATTTTTGTTCTTTTTTGGAAGCACCGCATAGGCTCAAACCTTTCAAGAATTCTTATCTCCGTATCCACAGTGGCTTTATGGATGCTCCTCCCGGTAAACGCCTGGTATCTTCCAAATGTATTTTTCACTGATCAGAGCGTCTTATTGTATGTCATGCTGTTCCTGTTTCTGGAAGAGCTTTTATACATGCCGGAACTCCGGGCGAAAAAACCTCTGATGATTTTCATAAGAGTATTTCATTTTGTGACAATATATCTCGGAATCCTCACGGACTACTATTTCTGGATCCTTGCATTTTTTGTATTTGTGATGAGGATAATCGGTCTTATTCTTGATAAAAAATCCCTGCGGGATACTGTGATCTGCGGTCTTTCATATGCCGTTCCTGTAGTGCTTGCACTCATCACTTTCCTTGTTCAGTTGAGTTTTGTCGATGGCTGGCTCGATACCTTAAAGTACAAGCTCAAATTCAGAACCGGTGGTGACGACAGTCTTTCCGCGATTGTTTCAAGACTTATTGAAAACTTTACCTCCGCCTTTACTCAGGAACAGCGAAGCTTCATGTTTTATCTTTTCCTGTTCCAGTTTGTAACCGTAGTTATTGCATTCCTTACATTGAAAAAGGGTGCTCGCATAAAAGCACTTTTCACAAATACCGATATTTCACTTGTAATAGCAAGCTATATCGCTGTAGCCTTTCAGATACTTTTGCTTAAGAATCACTCCGCCGTCCATGAGTTTTCCATGATGAAAGCCGGATGGTGCGTTGCAATGACAGCTCCAATTGCTGCAGTTGCGTACGAAAGAGCCGTTACGGCTGGAAAGGATGCGGAAGGCGGCACCTTTTTTCTCGGAAGAAGGATTGCTCCTCTCATACCTGCTTTTGCTATCGCCCTCTTTATCATGATACTTATAACGGGTGTTCCCACATCTACTTCGAAGTACATAGTATCAAGAGACGGTGATGCGGATTATACCCTTGATGAATTCCTCTACAGGAATACTGATTATAATGATGTGTGCTTTTCATTTACAAACGAAATACATTACGAGCCGCCTATGGATCTTACAATCTCTCACGAGAGAGTTTACCTTGTTGATAGCGCAGATGAGATTGATACTAAGTTCCCTGATCTTGACAGTAATGCAGTAAAACTGCTTCTTATTGATACAGCTGCTATGGATAAAAATCCCGAGTTAAAGGACATTGTCATGCCCCTTATCGGAGAATCCAAAATCAGGGCCAAACAGGATAATTACGTACTGTACGAATTGCCCTGACTAATTCAGTAATTCTATGTTTTCTTAAGAGTGCGGGCTTATTAAAACTGTGGTACTCTTATATTTAAGGAGGCTTTTTGTAAATGTCTAAGAAAATTGTTTTAACCGGTGGCGGCACTGCCGGCCACGTTACACCGAATATGGCTCTTATTCCCGAGCTTAAGGAAAGAGGCTACGAGATCAGCTATATCGGTTCACATACAGGAATTGAAAAAAAGCTTATTGCAGATTTTCATATTCCATATTATTCAATTTCTACAGGTAAACTTAGAAGATATTTCGATCCCAAGAATTTCTCTGATCCTTTCAGAGTTATGAAGGGCTTTGTTGAAGCGAGACAGCTATTAAAGAAGCTTAACCCTGATGTTGTTTTTTCCAAGGGAGGCTTTGTTTCAGTGCCTGTAATACGGGCAGCTTCAACGCTTGGCATTCCCTGCATTCTTCATGAATCCGATATGACACCCGGGCTTGCCAATAAGCTCAGCTTTTCATCAGCAAAGACCATTTGCTGTAACTTCCCTGAGACCCTTGAACTCCTTCCCGCGAACAAGGCGGTTTTGACCGGAACTCCGATAAGAAAAGAGCTCATGAAGGGTTCCCGTGAAATGGGTAAAAAGATATGCGGCTTTAAGGACGACAAGCCTGTTATCATGGTTACCGGAGGAAGCCTCGGTGCCCAGAGCATAAATGAAACCATACGCTATGCACTTCCAAGACTTCTGCCCCATTTCAATATCGTGCACCTGTGCGGTAAGGATAAAATGGATAACCTTAAGCTCAATATGGAAGGCTACAAGCAGTTCGAATATGTCAAAAACGAGATGAAGGACATCTTTGCCATGGCAGATGTAGTGGTATCAAGAGCAGGTGCCAACGCTATCTGTGAGCTTGCAGCTCTGCGTAAGCCCAATGTTCTCGTTCCTCTTTCTGCCAAGAGCAGCAGAGGCGATCAGATAATAAATGCCCGCTCCTTTGAAAAGCAGGGTTTTTCCGTTGTTATAGACAATGAGGAACTTGATGAGGACATTCTAGTAGAGAGCATCTTTGATGTTTATGAACACCGTGAAAAATATATCGAAAAGATGAAAGAATCAAACCAGTCCGGCGCCACAGAGACAATTTTAAATATTATCGAGGATGCAGTAGCACAATAACAATATCACTCCTCGCCTAATATTCTGCTTGTATAATTTTTTAAATTTTTGAAAAAACTAAGCCCCCACGCATACTACATTTGAGTTCATTCGATTATGCGTTTTTTGCAACGAGATTGAAATCAAATATAGTATACGTGGGGGCATATTATTCTAATATGTTAAATATTCAACAGATCGCTGTATACTGCAAGGGCTCCATCTGTCTCGTGTGCAAGAACCTTCTTTGCAAGTACTTTTCCGAGCTGTACACCTTCCTGATCGAAGCTGTTTAAGTTCCATACAAAGCCCTGGAACATAACCTTGTTCTCGAAGTGAGAAAGAAGTGCACCGAGGGACTTGGGATTAAGCTCGTCACCGATGATAATACTTGAAGGACGTCCACCCTTGAAGTTCTTGTTAAGGTTCTCATCCTTCTTACCACAGGCAAATGCTACAATCTGAGCTGCCACGTTAGCGCAGAGCTTCTGCTGGCTTGTGCTGCCCTGAATATCAACATCGTTTCGGAGCTGACTGTTCTTAAAGCCAATAAACTGCATCGGAATAACATCGGTACCCTGGTGGAGAAGCTGGTAGAAAGAGTGCTGTCCATTTGTGCCGGGCTCGCCGAAGATTACGGGACCTGTAACATAATCGATGGGCTCTCCGAAGCGGTTAACGCTCTTACCGTTTGACTCCATATCAAGCTGCTGCAAGTGTGCAGGGAATCTGCTAAGTCCCTGTGAATAAGGAAGAACTGCTGTTGAAGGATATCCAAGTACATTTCTCTCATAGAATCCGATCATTGCATCAAGCATTGCGGGATTCTTCATCATATCCTTATTAGCTGCAAGCTTATCCTCTGCTGCCGCACCGTCAAGGAACTCTGCAAATACATCAGGGCCGAAAGCAAGTGAAAGAACTGCTCCGCCTACTCCTGAGGTTGAAGAATATCGTCCTCCGATATAGTCATCCATATAGAAAGCTTCAATGAAATCGTCGCTCTTTGCAAGAGGAGATGTCTCTGAAGTAACAGCAATCATGTGCTTTGATGAATCAAGCCCTGCTTTCTTAAGAGCATCCATTACAAAGCTCTGATTTGTAAGAGTCTCAAGTGTTGTACCTGATTTTGATACGAGGATAAAAATTGAATGAGCAACATCTACAGAATTAAGAACTGCAGATGCATCATCAGGATCTACGTTACTGATGAACTTAGCTTCCATCTTAAAGTTGCCTGTTCTGTGTGCCCAGTTTTCAAGAGCAAGATACATAGCTCTGGGGCCAAGATCCGATCCGCCGATACCGATCTGAACTACTGTTGTGAATTTCTCACCCTTCTCGTTTACAATCTCACCTGAGTGAACCTTGTTTGCGAAATCAGCAATTCTCTTCTGCTCCTTCACATAGAACTCACGCTTATTAACACCGTCAGCCATAACATCATTTCCAAGCTGTCCTCTTGTGAGCTGGTGAAGAACCATTCTCTTCTCACCGGTATTTATTACTTCGCCGTTATAGAGGGCTTCAAATTTCTCAGAAAGCTGTGCTTCCTTAGAGAGCTTATCAAGTGCTGCAAGAACGTCATCATCGATTTCCTTAGCGGCATAATTGTAGGTAAGGCCCTCAGCCATATCTACGGAATATTCCTTAACTCTCTTAGCGCCGTTCTCACCTGTCATAGCAGATACGAGATCAACACGTTTTACCTTCTTAAGCTCATCGAATGAACTTAACTTATCAAGGTTTTTCCATTCAACCATTTTGTAGAATCCTCCTAAAATTTGATACGGTAATAAACCGCCATATAAAACTCAAAAAAATGGTAAAAAAATAGTATTACTTTCGCGTTAAAGTTTAGCAAAACTTGAGAAGTGGCGCAATATCTAAGTGCTTAAATATATATAAAATTGTATACTCAAAACTATATTCATTATTTTGCATAAATATGATTGATTTTTTGACATATTGAACAATTTTACGCACTAAATTCTGTAATACATGTTTTTTTATCTTCGTATATAATACAGCCATGTTATATAGCAGACAATATAAAAATAGGAGGAAAGAAGAAAGTGTTGAAGAAAGTTTTGACATCTGCGCTCGTGACTACTCTCATGTGCGCGCAGCTCTTAGTACCTTCCTTGCAGGCCAAGGCAGCTACAACGCTGTACGATAATAAGACCGGCAATCAGGACGGCTACGATTATGAGCTGTGGAAAGATTACGGAACTACCAGTATGACACTGGATGCAGGGGGGGCATTCACTTGTCAATGGAGCAACATCGGAAACGCTCTTTTCAGAAAGGGCAGAAAATTCGATCAGACTAAGACCTATCAGCAGATCGGAAATATATCATTCGATTATGGTGTTGATTACAGACCGAATGGAAATTCATATCTGTGTGTATATGGTTGGACTCTTGATCCACTTATTGAGTATTACATTGTAGACAGTTGGGGTTCATGGCGTCCGCCGGGGGGATCTCCGAGAGGTCAGATCCAGGTAGATGGCGGTACATATGACGTATATGTAACAAATCGTTATAACGCGCCTTCAATCATTGGAGATACAAACTTTACCCAGATTTTCAGCGTACGTACCAGTAAGAAGGAAAGCGGTACCATCAGCGTAACCGAGCATTTCAAGGCTTGGGAGAGAATGGGTATCAGACTCGGAAGACTTACCGAGGCAGCTCTTAACATCGAAGGTTACCAGAGTAGCGGCTACGCTAACGTTTATAAGAACGTTATGACAATCGGTGGTTCCTCTTCAGGTAATCAGGGTGGAAACCAAGGCGGAAACCAGGGTGGAAACCAGGGTGGCAATCAGGGCAGCACTACTGTTCAGACCGGAACTTCCATGCAGTGCGAGCAGATGACCAAGTCCGGTCAGTACACAGGCAATATCAACAGTCCGTTCAGCGGTGTAGCATTATACGCTAATAATGACAGTGTAAGCTTTACTCAGAACTTCACTTCCGGAACTCACGATTTCACTCTTCGCGGTGCTTCAAACAACGATAACATGGCAAGAGTTGATCTCAAGATTGGCGGCGAGTACAAGGGAACTTTCTACTATGGTGGTTCTTATCCCGCTGAGTACACGATCGAAAATGTAAATCATAAGACCGGCAATCAGAAGGTTGAGCTCATTGTTACAGCAGATGACGGTAACTGGGATGCATTCATAGATTCACTTAAGTGGAGTGGTGGTTCAGGTCAGTCTACAACACCTTCCACCGGTAACCAGGGCGGAAATCAGAGCCAGGGCGGTAACCAGGGTGGAAATCAGGGTGGAAACCAGAGCCAGGGCGGTAACCAGAGCAGCACACCTGCTCAGGGCAACACTTCCAAACAGTGTGAGGACATGACAAAGTCAGGTCAGTATACAGGAAGCATCAGCAGTCCTTTCAATGGCGTAGCATTATATGCTAACAACGACAGCGTAAGCTTCACTCAGTATTTTGCATACGGCACTCATGATTTCACTCTTCGCGGCGCTTCAAACAATAACAACATGGCAAGAGTTGATCTTAAGATCGGTGGCGAATACAAGGGTACTTTCTACTACGGCGATGCTAATACTGCTGAATACACTATCAAGAATGTAAATCACGGTACAGGCAATCAGAAGATTGAACTTGTTGTTACAGCAGATGACGGCAACTGGGATGCTTATCTTGATTCCCTCAGATGGGGTGAAGAGAGTGGACAGGCTACCGGAGCAACTGAGACACCTGCACCTGCTCAGACAGGAAACCAGACACAGAAGGATACAGGCAAGTATATCGCCCTTACCTTCGATGACGGTCCTTCAAGCACAACAAACGGTGTACTTGATGCGCTGGAGAAATACGGTGCAAAGGCTACATTCTTCCTTATCGGACAGAATATCAGCATGGATACTCTCAGCATCATGCAGAGACAGGTAAAAATGGGATGTGAACTTGCAAGCCACTCATATACTCATCAGGACATGTCCAGAATGAGCGCTCAGGATTGCCGCAATCAGCAGGAGTGGACTGCTTCAGCAATCAAGAATGCTGTAGGTGTTGACGTTAAGTTCTTCAGAGCACCTTACCTTTCAACAAGCAACACAATGCATGAGAACATCAATGCAACCTTCATTCAGGGTTCTACACATAATGACTGGGAAAACAGCACCTCTGTACAACAGAGAGTAAATTCTGTACTCAGCGGCGCAAGAGACGGACAGATCATCCTTCTCCATGATTTCCAGGGCAATAACCAGACTGTACAGGCTCTTCCTCAGATCATCGAGGGTCTTCAGAAACAGGGTTACACACTTGTAACATTAAGTGAACTGTTCCAGAAGAAGGGAGTAAATCCCAATCAGAGATATAAGATCTGGTCAAACGTAAACTAATAAAAAACAGAACCTGCAATTACCGCTAAGTAATTCTCTACAGGTTCCATCTCTGCTATATAGCTTCTATGGCCGGCTCAGTAATGAGCCGGCTTTTTTGTATATCTCTTTTAGGGAAGGTTAAAGAGATTACAATCTTGAATAATAGGATTATTTAGCCAGTCTGATAACGTTCCAGCTCTTTGAAGGAAGAACCGTTGTAAGGATACCCTTCTCAACCTTAGTGTTCTTACCCTCTGTGGGAGCAACGGCATTGGGCTTCTTTTCAGTATTTACAGCCTTGAGATCATCATTTGTAAGTACGATATGATCAACTAACTTGTAGCCTGCATACTGTCTGAGATCACATGTAAGCTCGAAATCTTCTCCAAGATTCTTGTTTACTGCAAAAATTGTGATTGTCTCATTTTCATCATCAGCAGTAACAACACTATCGATATAAGGAGCATCGCCGTGCTTACTCTCGTAGGAAGGAGACTTAACAACTGTGTTGAGAACCGTTCCTCTTCCGTAGAGGCTTGCGTGCATATATGGATAGAAAATGGTCTGTCTCCATGCGCCTGTATCACTTGTCATAATGGGTGCAATAACATTTACAAGCTGTGCAAGACATGCAATCTTTACTCTGTCCGCATGACGAAGAAGTGTTATGAGCATTGAGCCCACAAGGAGGGCATCCTCAAAGTTGTATACATCCTCAAGCTGATGCGGATGCTCAACCCATTTCTCAAGCTTCTTATCCTGCTCGTTGCTGTGATACCATACATTCCACTCATCGAAGGAAAGATTGATAGTCTTGTTCTTTCTCTTAACTGCCTTTACATAATCACAAATAGAGATTACCTGTGAAATAAATTTATCCATTGCCACATTACTTGCAAGGAAGTTTGGTGTATCATCCTCGGGATTACCATAATAGGTATGAAGTGATAAATAATCAGCAGAATCATAGCTGCATTCAAGCACTGTCTTTTCCCACTCTCCAAAGGTATCCATGTAAAGTGATGAAGATCCGCAAACAACAGTCTCTATTGAAGGATCAACAAGCTTCATTATGTGGCCTGCTCTTCCTGCCTTCATGCCGTATTCCTGTGCCGTCATATGGCCGATTTGCCAGGGGCCGTCCATCTCATTTCCGAGGCACCAAAGCTTAATGTCGTGCGGATTTTTCACACCATGCTTAATACGAAGATCACTGTAATATGTGCCGCTCTTGATGTTGCAGTACTCTACAATATTCTTTGCCGCATCTATATCTCTTGTTCCGAGGTTAACTGCCATCATGGGCTTTGTATTTGCCTTTTTACACCACTCCATGAACTCGTTGAGTCCGAACTGGTTGGTCTCCACAACGTTCCATGCGAGCTCTATTCTGCGGGGACGATCCTTTTTGGGACCTACGCTGTCCTCCCAGTTAAAGCCGGATACGAAGTTACCTCCCGGATATCTTACTATCGGTACATGTATCTCATTTATGAGCTTAAGTACATCTTTGCGATATCCGTCCTTGTCCGCATTCTTATTTCCGGGCTGATAAATACCCTCATAAACCGCTCTTCCGAGATGCTCAAGGAAGGAACCGAAAATTCTCTCATCTATCTTGCTGATCTCAAAGTCTCTGTCTATGCAAAGCTGAGCCTTCTGTAATTTCTTAGCCATTTTATATCCTCCAAAATACAATCTATTGATTTTTTGTTCTTGGTAATTTTCATTATTACAGACACTAAGCCATATTTAAATGTTATTTAATCCATTTTTATTGACTTTTTGTCCGGTGTAAATTTAGAATTATTGATATAGATTTTAATACTTTCTATTCGTGAGGCATTGGATTTATGTTTAGAACTGATTACTGCGGTTATAATTACCGCAATCCCGACAAAGATATAATATACAGGCCTGACGGCAGCGGCGATTATTTGTTTTTACATCTGACTTCGCCTATGACCTTTTATTTTCCTGCAGGCTCAGAAAATAGGCATAATGCAGGATATGAAACAGTTGAAAGAGACGGTCTAAGGCTTGTCCAGAAGTCTGCGGTATCAGGTGATTGTATATTATTTACTCCGGGACATCCGCAGTACTATCAGGCCGTGTCTTCTTTTTCGAACTCCTTTGTCCACTTTACCTGTGATCCAGAAGAAATCCGCGGTCTTCAGATACCGATGAACACACTTTTCCACCCGAATGATGACGAAGCTATCATCGACTGCCTGCGGCGTATCCAATTTGAATACCTTTCAAAGCAGTCGAGAAAAGAACGTATGATAGATCTTCTTATCATGGAACTACTAATATCTGCGGAGCGAAGTATATTTAGTCCCGCACCTCTAGAGGAAGGTGGCGGAATATACTCATTTCTCTCAGCCTTCAGAATCAATATGCTTCAAAGATGTTCAGAGGAATGGAATATAGAAAAAATCTGCAAAGAGACACACCTTGGGAGAAGTCAGCTCTATCATTATTACAAGACCTTTTTCTTCACAAGTCCCAAGGATGATCTCATCACAGCCAGAATTGATAAGGCCAAGCATCTCCTTACCAACAAAGAACTTCGTGTGTCGGATGTCGCCGAGCAATGCGGCTTTACCAACATATATCACTTCAATCGATATTTCAAAAGAGAACTGGGCTGTACTCCCAGTCAGTACAGAATGTAAAATATTTAGATAGCTTTGATGAAAGCTTCAGTAAGTGCAGCGCAGTCCTTTGCAGCCTTCTTCTCAAACTCCGGATAATCCATTATGTCGCTGCCATCTGCCTTATCCGAAATAGCACGAAGGATAACAAAAGGAATGTTGTTAAGGAAGCATGCCTGGGCGATTCCGCAGCCCTCCATCTCGCAGCAAAGACCATCAAATTCCTTCTTGATTGAATCCTTAACAGAATTATCCGAAATGAACTGATCTCCGGAGCATACTCTTCCGTCCCACAGTTTTCCTGTAATGCCGGCAGTTTCTGCTGCCTTCTTGATATTTTCCACCATCCAGGAATCAGCGGTGAACTCACGGCATCCTGTCTGAGGAATCTCACCCTTCTTATATCCGAAAATTGTGGCATCTACATCATGGTATACAGCATCAGTTGATACAACAAAGTCACCGATATCGATTTTTGCATCAAGTGAGCCTGCTGCCCCGGTATTTATTACATGGGTTACCTTGAAGTCATCCACAAGAATCTGCACACAGAGAGCTGCATTTACCTTGCAGATTCCGCTTTTTACAACAACCACTTCGGTGTTTCCGAGCTTTCCTTCATTAAACTCCATGTTTGCCTTTGTAAGAGTTCTTGTAACCGTCATTTCCTTTTTGAGGCTTTCAACCTCTATTTCCATTGCACCGATTATTCCGATCTTATAACTCATAATTCTGCCCTCTTTCTGCGCTGCTTCTATGTTTTGTCATATTAATGTTTATATAAAAGCGCTAATCTAAATTTATCATCTTCCGGCATTTGTGACAACGCAAACAAAAAGAGAGAACCGGCATCCATTGACATCGGTTCTCTCTCATATCATTTTTACTTATAAGCTCTGCTCTATATTTATTTGAAATATCTGTCAAGGAGTCCCTGGAATGCCTTGCCGTGTCTTGCCTCATCACGTCCGATTTCATGCACAATGTCATGGATAGCGTCAAGGTCAAGCGCTTTTGCTTTCTTGGCAAGATCTGCTCTGCCTTGTGTAGCTCCATATTCAGCATCAGCACGAAGCTCGAGGTTTTTCTTTGTGGAATCTGTGATGACTTCTCCAAGGAGCTCAGCAAAATGAGCAGCATGCTCAGCTTCTTCCCAGGCAGCTTTCTCAAAGAATGCGCCAATTTCAGGATATCCTTCACGAGTAGCTACTCTGCCCATAGCAAGGTACATACCTACCTCAGAGCACTCACCATTGAACATTTCACGAAGACCATTCTTGATTTCTTCAGGAGCACTGGAAGCAACACCTACAACGTGTTCGCATGCCCAAACCTTCTCACCTTCCTGCTTTTTGAACTTCTCTGCGGGAGCATGGCATACAGGACACTCTGCCGGGGGCTGATCTCCCTCATGAACATAACCACATACTGCACATACCCATTTCATAGTATAAAATCTCCTTTCTTTTAGCATAGGATATTAAATCCATCCGCTTAATTAACCCTGTAATCAAAAAATTTATCCTTACTGATATTTAGTATAGCAAATAAATCTTATACATTTTATCGTTTATAAAATTTTAATAAATGCATAAATATATTATTGTTATTTAATAATGTAATTACTGATTTTGCGATATACTATAAATGGTTAATTATGTTAGTCTCACGTTTACAGGAATGGAGATCAACTATGTCATTATTGGAAGAAAGAATTAAAAGTGTTTATGCAAATCTAACCAGAGAAGAAAGAAAAGCAGCTGATTACTGTTTAAAGAATGATTCAAGCATATACAACAATACCGTTGCAGAGCTTGCCGAAGCATCAGGTACAACACAGGCGACCTGGAGCAGATTTTCCAAGTCCCTTGGATATTCAGGACTAAAGGGCCTTAAAAGAGAAATTTTCTCAGATGCCAAAAAGGCTGAAAAAGCGGGTCCTCATATTGAATTCAAGGATATCAATCAATATACCTCAATGCAGGCTATAGCTGATAATATCTGTGCTACAAGCTCTCAGGCTATTCAGACAACCTACAGGCTCTTTGATACTCAATCCTTCGAAGGCGCCGTAGATGCTATTGTCGGTGCCAGAATGATCAGAATATTCGGAGTTGGAAGCAGTTCTCTGGCAGCCTCCGATCTTTTCACCAAATTTCAGAGACTTTCCTACAATGTGACCTACAACGAGGATTTTCATAACAGCCTTATGAACGCAGCCCAGCTTCAGGAGAATGATGTTGCTATCTTCTTCTGCGACTCCGGAAAAAGCGATGAAATTATGCAGCTTCTTAAAATCGCAAATGACAAACATTCCGAGACAGTAGCAATTACAAAGCTCGGAAACAGCCCTCTGGCTCAGGGATGTAACCATGTTCTCTTTACAACATCTCCTGAAATCGATAAAAAAAGCGGTGTAACAAGTTCAAGATTTGCGCAGCTTTTCCTTGTTGATACTCTTTATACAGCTGTTGCAAACAAAGATTTTACCAATATAAGACAGCTTCTTCAGGATTCCTACGATTTGTTCCATGATATGGGATCTTATTAAGAATTATTATCTTTTAAGTATTTTTCTATTCTGTGCTGAACAAGTGAAGATGCTTTTTCTGCGGTTATGTCCCCGATGTAGTAAGGCTTTACGGATTCTGAGATAAGGCTTACTATCTCGGGGTCTCTATATTGCAGCTTATTCAAAGAACAAATGAATTCTTTCATATATGATGCTTCACTCGTCGTCAGCGGTGTGATCACAAATTCTCTTTTTCCTATAGTTATTGTACTGTTTGTATCTACCCTTTTTCCTGAATCGTCTATGTAATACCGTGCTCTGGTCGATTTATCCATAAGGAGATCCAGAGCATTTTCATATACCGGAAAGCCCCATTCTATGCTGTACTGATACTCATCAAGAAGAAAATATCTTATAAATTCATATGCTTTTTCTTTGTACTCGCTTCTGCTGTTAATTGAAAGCATCATCCCGGGTTCAATATATGATATTCCTCCACCTATGGAAGGATAACCGTTGAAAAAGATATCCGATTTAAAATATCCGTCACGAATTATACGATAATCCTCAAAACTTGAAATGACATAGGGAAGAAGCATCGATTTGTTTTCAATATAGCAGTTTGAATCAAGAGGTTTGTAAATATCGCTATCTTCCGCTCTTTTTACTTCTCTGATTAAACTTATCAGATTGATAAAATTGTAATTCTGAAAATCGCAGGTTTTTTCTTTTATGTCAATAAAGTCAAAGCCTGATGTCTCATACAATATGTCAGCTCCTGCAAAATTCATTGTTCCCATTACATTCTGAATTTTGACATTATGCTTATTACACAGATTCCTGTAATTAGACAGACTGACCGCCTCGTCTCCAAGAAATTCACTTGAAGCAGCGCAGGTATTTATAGAAAAATACGGCATTATTGCAAACTGCTTTCCGTTTTCTTTAATTGCCCCTGCAATATTCTCAATATACTTATTTGATGAAATTTCAACATCATTTCTAAGATATGAATCAATCGGTTCAAGGAATCCCTTTGAACGAAGATCGCACATGTCCGAATAAGAACTGAGGATCAGAATATCAGGACCTTTTCCTTTTTGCATATCCTCCAGTAATCTTCCGTATGCCGAATGATAACCGAGGAGACTGTTCTCTGTATAATCCGTCAGTATTATGTTATATTCCCTGTTTTCCTGATTGAATATATTTACCTGTTGTCTCACATAAGAATCACTGGTGGTAATTCCGATGGTGATGGACTTTTTTTCATCACTTTGGCTGTCTTTTTTTCTCATGGAAAAAGCACGACTGCTTGCCGTGTTATAATCAGCTATTATTTCATACTCATCTTCGGATTTTTCAAACAAGAGAACTATATTATCCGCATAAAAAGCAGAATCAATCAGGTCGCATATTTTTCTTGTCTTTTCATCACCCTTATTGAAGGCATATATACAGTTTTTATCAATGTAATAAAAATCATTATCTGTACCTGTGAAAAACTTGGCTCCCATCGGAACTTCCTTGGGAATATTATACTTTTTCCCAAGATTCATTTTCTTTGTATCAAATTCATAAACTATATACTTCCAACTACTGTCAGTCTCAGCTGCATATACTGTCCCGTCCGGAGATACAAGTAGTTCGCGGTCACCATGTATGTCCCCTTTATCTTTGGAGACAATAGCCTTTCCTTCTCCTGTCAACTCATCATACAAAGATAAACCTTCTGTGGAACAGGTAAGTATTCCTATTTCTTTGACATAAGCCATATCTCTGATGTAACCCGCAGCATCCTGAGTAGTTAACGCTGCTGCCCAGATTTGATCACCTGAAGGAGAATACTTTACAAGCTTCTTCTCTCCTTTTCCGCTATACTCATAGTCATCATTAATATTATCAACGCCCTTTTTATCGGGATAAATTGTCCTTAAAACATAAAAATTATCATTATTATCTGTGCAAAGATAATCAAATCTGGTATTACCCGAGCCTATAAGAATTTCTTCCGCTCTTGTCTGTCCATTCTTTATACGGGAAAAACTGTAATTAATGTGACCGTCATTGTTGCTTTTCTTTAACCCGTAAATCCCGCTGCTGTCGTAATTCAGGGATATATACTCATTGTTTTTTAAAAGTTCTATTCCCAGATCCTCAAAATCATAGACATAAACATCCGCACCGGTTTTCTGTGCTCTGTCATCATCATCGCCAAAATTTGCGCAAGAGCACAGAAAAGCCATAGTGCATAATAACACTACAGCTTTCCCCCATTTTATTAAATTCGATAATTTAGTCTCTGCTATCATTGCTCGTAAGTAATCTGGCCGTTTTCCTCATAAGGTACTATGAGTTCATTAACTATTCTGTCTGACAGGTTTTTCATATTATCAAGTATATCTTCATAATTTGCCTCTGTCATCCTATTTTCATCCCCTACCATCTTATCCATCATATATTTATTTATTTCCGGTGAAAAGTGGATGGAATCCATATAATTATCCAGATTTGTTATTATCTCTTCCTCATCCTGAAAACAGAAAACTCTTACATTTTCATATTTTAAAAGAGCTTTAACCATCTCCTTTTCACAGTGGATAAACGCATCTCTTTCTCCGGTTCTGTATATTCCGTCCCACCAGAGCATAGAGTAAGCAGGGAAAAAGAAATAAAACTCCGTATCAGGATGATTTTCTACTTCGGTTGTAAGTAGTTCGATATTGCCCAAAAGTTTATCATCATAAACTGTTTCATCCATCATGGACTTTTTTGTCTTTGGCCTGAAATATAAACCAAGGGCACTCTCACTTCCAAAGTTTTTCCACTTAGCCCAGTTATATGAGAGATTTTCATCGTAGTCCACAAGATATGAATTAACCAGCATATATGGTATCTTCTCAAAAATGACACCCTTGTTATATAAATATCTGATGTCATTTAAGGGATTTTTATCATATAGATACATCGGACATCCCGTCGATTCAAAGGTAGGAGCCACATCCGCATTAAGTGATGAAGGGTCTATATTATAAAATATTTTCTTTATGTCATTGCCTGATGAAAATGCTTCATCCAAAAGATAGCACAGATCCGCCGTCGCACCGTACGAACGGATTGCCTTTATGGATTTACAATTAAAAGCTTCATCATACCAGCTGTTGTCATTGTTCTCGGCAACCGAAGATCCCACAATAAGCGCATCGTAATCAAAATGTCTCAGCGTTCCGATGCACTGATATTCCTTATCATTGAGAACAGCCTTCAAGCCAAACCACGGCTTATGATAATGGAAAAAGGGATCGATAAGAAAAACCATTACTCCTATCAATAAGACAATAATGATAACAGCTCTTATAAAATTTTTTATGAAGTTTACATCTTTGTTTTTATTCATGTTATTACTCAATAAATTCAGCTCGCACTCAGAACTGGAAGTATATAAAGGTACTAACCTGTGATAATGAAATAAAGGACCAGACAAAAAGTATCACAAGAAACGCTGTAAATCTCTTTGATGTTGCTCCGCTATCCACAATTTCTTTTGCATTTTTGCTTCTTATAACGATAAATGAAATTATAAGAAGGATGATCCAGCTCACCAGATAAACCATATTTGTCATGTTTTTTGCACACAGGTTCGTCGCAGTTGTCGCAAGATAATTCTCAGGTATATCAAGCACTGCCGAAGTCTTATACATAAATCCCGGCCAGGTAGGTATAAACAACTGCTTAAAATATTGCAGGGCATAAGTCATATTCTGAGATCTGAAAAATACCAGCGATACAAGGAATATAATATAAGTTAATATCTGTCCTATTTTCTGAGGTATTATAAACATTGGCTTTTCTCGTAAAAGATAATGCTTTTTTATATCTCCTTTTGTGGCAATTATTCCAAGATCATCAAAGACGACCATAATTCCCATTACAAGTCCCCAGCATATATAAGTCCATCCAGCTCCGTGCCAGAACCCGCTTAAAACGAATACTATCAGGACGTTAAGAGCTGTTCTTAGCTTTCCTTTTTTTGAACCACCAAGCGGTATATAAACATATCTAACAAAAAATCTTGTAAGTGTCATATGCCATCTCTGCCAGAGATTTCTTACACTTATTGCTTTATAGGGTGAGTTGAAATTTCTTGGAAGTTCTATTCCAAGCATCATACTGACACCCTCTGCCATGTCGCAGTATCCCGAAAAGTCAAAGTACAACTGCAATGAATAAGATATAAGAACCAGAAGTCCCGTCAGTGTATCCATGTAGTAGGTATACTGAAATCCATAATCCGCTATCTTAGAAAGATTATCTCCAAGCAGTACCTTTTTTGAAAGACCTATAGTAAAAAGTTCTATTCCTTTTCTAAAATTTTTAGCTGAGGGTTTTCTCTTTTCGGCGCTTCTGAACTGGGATATCATTTCTCCCGGAAGGGCAATAGGTCCCTGAATTATTTTGGGAAAATAAGTGATGTAAAGAATGTATTCGGATAGTGATACAGATTCCATGTCAAAAGACTCTCTGTTGTCAGTTCCTTTACTATATCTATATAAATCTATCAAAAATGCTATCTGAGAAAAGACATAAAAGCTTATTCCAATTGGTAAAATAATCTTCAGTTCGGACAATTCTTTTCCTAATACTGCAAAAATGTTTGTAAGAAAAAAGTTTGTATACTTAAAATATCCGAGAAGTAACAGGTTTCCGATTATTCCCGTAGCTAAAAAAGCCTTGGAAGCTCCTTCATATTTTATCATCAGCTTTGTAATACCAAATGTACCGATGCAGGATATTAAAAGAATAATGACAAAATTAGTCGAAAAAATTCCATACAAAATTAAAGAAGCCGCAATAAGGGATAAATCCGCCAGCTTCCGTTTCTCAAAATAGTTTAATCCGTACCAAATAATAAGGACTACGGGTAAAAATATTAAAATAAATGAAAATGAATTAAATGACATGTTCTAATTATAGGGTGTTTTAGGTTTAAGGTCAAAAACTCCGCGGATTTCTCCGCAGAGTTTATAATTACTTCAGTAATAATCCCACAGGACAATGATCCGATCCCATCTGATTTTTATAGATAATTGCATCTTCAAGCTTGTTTTCGAGCGACTTGGATGTCACAAAATAGTCTATACGCCATCCCGCATTCTTAGCTCTTGCCTGAAATCTGTAAGACCACCAGGAATAAGCTCCCTCCAGATCCGGATAAAAATATCTGAAAGTATCAATTAAATCAGAAGCTACAACGTTATCAAATTTCTCGCGCTCCTCATCAGTAAATCCGGCATGTCCTCTATTGGGTTTGGGATTCTTAAGGTCTATCTCCTTATGAGCAACATTAAGGTCACCGCAGTATATTACCGGCTTTTTTTCCTCAAGAGTTTTTATATATTTAAGGAAATCATCCTCCCAAGCACATCTGTATTCGAGTCTTGAGAGATCATCCTTGGCATTTGGAACATAGACTGTTATAAAATAGTAGTCCGGATATTCGGCAGTAATTACTCTGCCCTCATGGTCATGTTCTTCTATTCGTATTCCGTAGGTTACGTTTATCGGCTCTTCCTTTGTGAAGAGAGCTGTTCCGGAATATCCTTTTTTCTCGGCATAATTCCAGTACTGGTGATAGCCGGGAAGATCAAGCTCTATCTGTCCCTCCTGAAGTTTTGTCTCCTGAAGACCTATTACATCAGGCTTTTCCTCTTCCATAAACTTTTGAAATTCTCCCTTGGATACGCAGGCGCGAAGTCCGTTTACATTCCAGGACACTAACTTTTTTGACATACTCATACCCCTATTATTTTTTTATTTGGTCTTGTGATTAATATACTTGTTATGGAACTTAGAATACATAATTTTCTGTGATCCGTAAACTCCGTAATAGCCTGAAAAGGTATAGCTTAGAGCTATTGTTAGAAGGAAATATGGCATTCCGTTATATCCAAACATTTCAAAGCACAAAAGAAGAGATGAAATAGGGCAATTTGTAATTCCGCAGAAAAGTGCTCCCATTCCTATTGCTGAGCAAAGTGCAGAATTAAATCCGAATATCTGAGAATACAGGCATCCGAAGGTTGCACCTATATAAAGTGCCGGAATTATCTCACCACCCTTATATCCGGCTCCCATAGTGACTGCCGTAAATAGCATCTTAAGCGCAAATGCCGGATATGGCGCTTCTCCCTTGGTTGCAAGCTCTATAACATCCATTCCCGCACCGTTATAGTTATTATTTCCTACAAGGAGTGTTAATAATACTACGAGACATCCACCTACAAAAATTCTAAGATATGGATTCTTAAAGTATTTTTTGTAGAGATCTCCGCTCTTTTTCATAACTATACAAAACAGAATACTTATAAGTGCACATAGAACTGCAAGTACAGATCCCTTTACAGCATTACCCACAGTAAACTCCGGAACTATGCTCACAGTAAAAACATCCGGTACTGTACCAAGATATGAAGCAAGACTACTGGAAACAAGAGCAGATAATACACATGGTATAAGAGCTGCATAATACATTACTCCAACAGCCTCAATTTCCATAGCAAGAAATGCTGCCGCCATTGGTGTCCCGAAAAGTGCTGCAAAAGCCGCACTCATTCCGCACATTGTAATTATTTTACAGTCATCCTCATCAAGTCCGATAAGCTCACCAAAATTGTGACCTATACTTCCTCCAAGCTGCAAGGCAGCGCTTTCTCTTCCGGCACTACCACCGCACAGATGAGTCAGTATAGTTGCAATAAAAATAAGAGGTATCTTTCTTTTCGGAAGATGGTCTCCCGCTGAGATAGTAGTTATAACAAGATTTGTACCTGTGTCCTCATACTCTTTTGACAGTCTGTATAGGAAAACAATTATAAGACCTGCCAGAGGCAAGAGAAAAATCATAAAGCTATGTGCTTTTCTGAACTGCGTAACAATCCTTATTCCATGGAAAAAGGCAGCCCCGACTGCCCCTATAATAATTCCCACTATAACACCAAGCACCAGCCATTTAATTGTGCCGGTGAATCTTCGTATCTGGTGCTTATAATGAGGTTCTTCTGTATTTGGTATTTGGTTAGACATTTTAATACTCCACTATATCTAATAAGCCTCTCTAAAAAGAGAGGCTTAACCTGTATTATTTATTCATTGACGCAATAAGTGCATCTATCTCTGACTGACTAAGCATTTTACTGCTGTTTGCAGGATCCGGAGGAGCTGCTGCCGCTGCAGGAGTAGCTGCAGGCATACTAAAATTCCCCGCACCTTGCTGTGAAGATTTTCCCATTATGCTTGCTAATAATGCCTGCTGTTCAGGATCTAATCCATTTGCATCTGTTCCCATAGTTTATCCTCGTAAATAATTGTCCGTAGTACTCCAATTAAGCACATTTTATCTTGTTTTTGTTATTTTCACAACCTTGTAAATTCTAAAAATATACTTAACTGTTTTTTTATTTTCCTATGGTCTCCATACGGCGCATATTCTTTAAATTGTCATCCGTTTCCTTCAGCATTTCTCTAAGAGACAGGCTTTCCTCATAATCGAATTCGCAGATTGAATAAATCAGATGATTCAGATATTTAGTATTATCCATAAGAAGCTTGTTATTCTGTCTGGCCATCTCTGTACGAAGTTCTTCAGCTTTGTCTTCCTCTGTCGTAACTTCTATTACAGCGAATTCATCTCCTCTTATTCTTCCGCAAACACTGTTTTCACCGAACACTTCCTTAAGGATTTCGGCAACCCTTTTAACAGCATTGTCTCCCTCATCATGCCCGTGAATAGTGTTGATATTTTTAAGTGAATCCATATCAATATATGCAACAACGGCATAGGTTCCTTCTTTGAAATCGGATTTAAGAAGATCATAAGCCTTTGCAAAAAATCCTCTTCTGTTCGGAAGATCTGTAAGATAATCTTCATCGCCGATATGATCGAGGACCGATCCGTCCCTTGCAAGTTCTTCCTGACACTGTGTGAGCTCTTTCTCTGTGTCATATAGGAATTTTTTAAGGAAATTTATTCTTATCGAGCTAAGAATAATTCCGGTAATAAGATCATCGTAATTCTCTATTCTGAAAGAGTCATCAAATCCCATAATAAAGAATCCGTACTGCTTATCTTTTCTGAATATGTTTCTAATGACCTTAGTGCCTTTTATTTCCGATAGATCAAAAATATCAGATGTCTCCATATCCTTGATTTTCTCTTTTTTTCCGGCCTTTCCGTCTTTGATAATTATTATTCTTTTACAGTGCTTAGGCACATTCCATCCCTTTTTTAAGGAACATATCTGAGGATTTTCAAGGAAAAATACTTCTATGTTATCAAAGCACTTTTCCATTTTCTTTACAGATTCATCATAATTCTCTTTAGAGTAATTAGCCTGTGATGCAATCTCTGAGAAACGTGCCGTTTTTCCTATAATATTAATTATGGATTCCTTTGAAAGGCTGCTTATTTTCTGCCTTTTTGCTTTTACTTCATTACCGGATATTTTCCTGATAATCTGTTCAATTGCAAGAAAACCCTTTTCATAGGAATCTGTATCCTTTGCATAGGATACGCACTCGAAGCCTTCCATATTCGAAAAAGTAAGAAGCGGTTTTTTACCGAATTGCTTCAAAAATGCTTCTTTTTTGAGAATAGGAGCTTTATTTCCGATATGCTCTATATCCACAATAAGTCCGTCAAAACCGGCTTCATAGATATAGTCATAAACTGCCTGATACTGATAATCATAAGCTCTTTCTTCGCTATAATTCTTATCAGTAATCATTACTTTACCGGGAAAAATGACAAGCTCTACCCCTAAGTCCCTGGCAGCCGCATCTGCTCCAAGACAAATATCACATGTATTATTGTCTTTAAATTCGGATATTAAAAGTCCAACTCTCATAAGATTTACTCTTCATCTGTATCTTCAGCACTATCTTCGGATTCTTCTATCTCTTCATCATCAAAATCATCATCCGGGACTATTTCTTCGCCTTCGGGTATCTCTTCCATGGCGTCTTCGATATTTTCAAATTCTTCGTCACCGTTTGATACCTTTTCACGTACCTTCGCAATTGCTACTACACTGACACCCTTATCTAGATTTATCATCTTAACACCGGAGGTCACTCTTCCGTGAATGGTTATTTCCTCCATTCGAAGCTGAATAAGTATTCCGCTGTCAGTTATCATCATGATCTCATGTTCATCCTTAACAGCCTTTACACCTATTACATTACCGGTCTTCTCAGTAATCTTGTAGCACTTTACACCTTTTCCACCGCGAAGCTGGATGTGGAATTCTGAAAGCTCGGTTCTCTTTCCAAATCCTTTTTCAGAAACTATAAGAAGTGAATCACCCTGGGAATTAAGCTGCATTCCAACAACCTCATCCTGGTCGCCGAGCATAATTCCTCTTACACCCATTGATGTTCTTCCGGTAGGTCTAACATCTGTCTCCTTAAATCTAATGCACATTCCGTTTCTGGTAATAAGGAATATCTCAGAATCGGACTTTGTGGTCTTAACCTCTATAAGTTCGTCATCATCATCGAGATTAATTGCTGTAAGGCCGTTCTTTCTTACATTTGCAAATTCCATTATAGGAGTCTTTTTTACAGTTCCCTTTTTGGTAACCATAAACAGATTCTTTTCTTCTGTATACTCTTTTATCGGAATAGTCGCAGTTATCTTTTCTTCGGGAGAAAGCTGGAGTAAATTAACAATAGCTGTTCCCCTTGATGTTCTTGATGCTTCTGGAATCTGATAAGCCTTAAGTCTGTATGCACGACCCTTGTTAGTAAAGAACATAATGTAATTGTGGGTTGTAGTCATAAGAAGGTCTTCCACATAATCGTTCTCAATTGTGGATATTCCCTTTATTCCCTTACCTCCGCGGTTTTGCGCACGGAAGTTATCAATAGACATACGTTTGATATATCCTACGTTTGTCATAGCAATAACCGTATTAACATTTGGAATCATGTCCTCAATGTTGATATCGGAATCATCATGTCCGATCTGTGTCTTACGATCATCACCGTATTTATCGGAAATTTCTGTGATTTCTTTTCTTATTACTCCAAGGAGAACCTTTTTATCTGAAAGAATAAGCTTCAATTCTTCGATTCTCTTTAAGAGTTCTGCGTGCTCCTGCTCAAGCTTGTCTCTCTCCAAGCCGGTGAGAGTACGAAGACGCATATCAACGATAGCCTGTGCCTGAGCATCAGATAATCCAAAGCGTTCCATCAACTGTTCTTTTGCTATCTGAACAGTCTTGCTTCCGCGAATAATCTTGATTACTTCATCGATATTATCAAGGGCTATGAGCAATCCCTCAACAATATGATTTCTTTCCTCAGCCTTGTTTAGATCATATCTGGTTCTTCTTGTCACTACTTCTTCCTGATGGACGATATAGTGATGAAGCATATCAACAAGTCCAAGTATCTTGGGCTCATTATTTACAAGTGAAAGCATAATGATTCCAAAGGAATCCTGAAGCTGTGTATGCTTAAACAGTCTGTTGAGCATAACGTTTGCATTTACGTCATGTCGCAGTTCAATAACAACTCTCATACCCTCACGGTCTGATTCATCGCGAAGAGCTGTTATACCATCTAGCTTTTTAAGTTTTACAAGCTCGGCTATTTTTGCTATAAGATTGGCCTTATTAACAAGATAAGGCAGCTCAGTAACAATGATTCTGCTCTTACCATTGGGCATTGCCTCAATATCTGTAACCGCACGAACAACTACTTTTCCTCTTCCTGTTCTATAAGCCTCCTCTGCACCTCTGGTGCCGAGAATTATACCACCTGTAGGAAAATCGGGTGCTTTAACAATCGGAAGAAGCTCCTCTATATCTGTAGCTCTATCCTCATTTACTCTGTTGTCGATCATCTTTACAACAGCAGCAATAACCTCACGAAGATTGTGAGGTGGAATATTTGTTGCCATACCAACGGCGATACCTGTAGTTCCGTTTACAAGAAGATTCGGAAATCTTGCGGGAAGTACAGCAGGCTCTTTTTCTGTCTCATCAAAGTTAGGTGTAAAATCGACCGTATCTTTATTGATATCAGCCGTCATCTCCATTGATATCTTGGTAAGTCTTGCCTCTGTATATCGCATGGCAGCTGCACCATCACCATCTACAGATCCGAAGTTACCGTGTCCGTCGACCAGGCAGTATCTCATTGACCAGGGCTGAGCCATATTTACCAAAGATCCATAAATAGAGCTGTCACCATGGGGGTGGAATTTACCCATTGTATCACCGACAATACGTGCACATTTACGATGAGGCTTATCGGGACCGTTATTAAGTTCGATCATGGAGTAGAGAATTCTTCTCTGAACAGGCTTAAGTCCGTCTCTTACATCCGGAAGTGCACGGGATGCGATAACACTCATGGCATAGTCGATATAGTCCGACTCCATGGTTTTCTGAAGATCTACTTCCTTTATTCTGTCGGTGGTCACCTGATCGAATACATCATCCGAAAGGTTTTCACCATTATTATTGTTGTTATTGTTATCAGCCATTTTTTATCCTCTTAAATATCAAGGTTTTTAACAAATTTCGCGTTTTTCTCAATAAATTCACGCCTGGGTTCTACTTTGTCACCCATAAGTGTTGTAAACGTAACATCAATATCAGATTCAGCTTCCTCATCAATATTTACACGAAGAAGTACTCGTCTGTCGGGATCCATGGTTGTCTCCCAAAGCTGTTCGGGATCCATCTCTCCAAGTCCCTTATATCTCTGAATCTTATTATTCTGATCTCGTCCTACATCGTTGAGGATTTTATTTAATTCTTCATCACTGTATGCATACCAGATCTTTTTGTTCTTCTCAAGCTTGTAAAGCGGAGGCTGAGCAAGATAAACATGGCCTGTTTTAATAAGCTCAGGCATAAATCTGTAAAGGAAAGTGAGCATAAGTGTTGCAATATGAGCACCGTCAACATCGGCATCAGTCATAATAATGATTTTGTTGTAACGAAGCTTTTCGATATCAAAATCATCATGAATACCTGTACCAAAGGCAGTAATCATTGCCTTAATTTCAGCATTTCCGTATATTTTGTCTATTCTTGCTTTTTCAACGTTCAGAATTTTACCTCTAAGCGGAAGAATAGCCTGTGTTGCTCTTGATCTTGCAGTCTTTGCGGATCCGCCCGCGGAATCTCCCTCAACTATGAAAATCTCACAATTTTTGGGATCCTTATCGGAACAATCCGCAAGCTTTCCGGGAAGTCCAAGTCCATCAAGGGCTGATTTTCTTCTTGTAAGATCTCTTGCCTTTCTTGCAGCATCTCTTGCATGCTGAGCAAGAATAGCTTTCTCGAGTATAACCTTGGCAACCTGAGGATTCTGTTCAAGGAAATACGTAAGCTGTTCAGAAACAATACTGTTAACTGCACCTCTTGCCTCAGAATTTCCAAGCTTTTGTTTGGTCTGTCCCTCAAACTGAGGATCTTCAATTTTTACGCTGATAATTGAGGTAAGACCCTCACGGATATCATCACCTGTGAGATTTTCCTCATTATCCTTGAGCATCTTCTTTTCTCTTGCATAATCATTAAAGGTCTTCGTAAGTGCAACCTTGAAGCCCTCAAGATGAGTTCCTCCCTCAGGAGTATTTATATTATTAACGAATGTATATGTGCTCTCATTAAATGAATCATTATGCTGGAGAGAAACTTCCACCTGAACATTGTTTTTATTTCCCTCAAAATACATAATCTGATCATAAAGAACAGTCTTACTCTTATTGAGATACTGCACAAATTCCTTGATACCGCCTTCGTAGCAGAAGTTCTGCTCGATAATTTCTTCTCCTTCAGCTACGCGATAATCTCTTAAAGTAATACTGAGTCCCTTTGTAAGAAACGCCATTTCTCTAAGCCTTTGTTTTAATACATTAAAATCAAAGACAGTTGTCTCTTTGAAAATGAGGGCATCAGGTTTAAAAGATACCTTTGTTCCTGACTTTTCTGCTTCTGTGGTTCCGATCTCTTTAAGAGGAAAACAAACTTTTCCTCTCTCATATCGCTGCTGATATATTTTTCCGCCTCTCATTACCTCAACTTCAAGCCACTCGGAGAGGGCATTAACTACAGAAGCTCCAACTCCATGAAGTCCTCCGGATACTTTATAACCGCCACCGCCGAACTTACCGCCGGCATGAAGAATTGTAAATACTACTTCAACTCCGGTAAGTCCTGATTTATGGTTAACATCAACAGGAATACCACGTCCGTTATCCATGACAGTGATAGTATTATCTGCATTTATATTAACTTCAATATGATCACAGAATCCGGCAAGTGCCTCATCTACTGAGTTATCAACAATCTCATATACCAGATGATGAAGTCCTCTTGCTGCAGTTGTACCAATGTACATTCCGGGTCTTTTTCTTACTGCCTCAAGTCCTTCAAGTATCTGTATTTGATCCGCACCGTAATTGTTTCCTTCGTTACTCATTTTTATCCTCTTATTCTTCAGGTATACTTCCGTTCACAACTCTGAATACCTTATCTATTTCAAAACGGTTGTTAACAAATTCATCTAATCCTGTACAAGTAATGATTGTCTGAATATCTCCAATTGTGTTTAAAAGATAATTTTGTCTGTTGCTGTCAAGCTCCGATAAAACATCATCAAGTAAGAGAACAGGATTTTCTTTTTTTGATTTTTTTACAATTTCAATTTCCGAAAGCTTAAGCGACAACGAGGCTGTCCTCTGTTGTCCCTGTGATCCGTATTTTCTGATATCTATTTCTTCGGGAACATTTTCTGTAATTACATTAAATGAAAAATCATCTTTATGAGGTCCTACTGTCGTCTGCTTCAGATAAATATCTTTTTGTCTCGATGAAGCCAGTTTATTTTCATATTCCGAAGCAGTTACATTGGGTTCATAGTAAATTTTCAGTTTTTCTCTTCCACCGGTAAGCTTATTGTGAATTGGATCTATTATTTCGCATAAATCCTTTATGAATTTTTCCCTGGATTTAATTATTACAGATCCGTATTCAAGAAGCTGCTTATCCTGAACATCTAGTAAAACACTGTTTTCAGGATGTTCAAACATATCTTTTAATACTTTATTTCTTTCTGTTATAAGCTTATTGTATTTTGCAAGATTCTCTAAATAAATTTGATCCAGCTGGCAAAGCTCCATATCCATAAATCTTCGCCTCTCTGCCGGACCATCTTTTATGATACTAAGATCTTCTGGAGAAAAAAATACAACATTGCATCTTCCTACCAGATCGGAAGCTTTTCTTATTTTTTGTGAATCTATAGCAATCGCTTTGGATTTACTTTTTCTAAGGTGCATATCCACACGGTACGAAGCGCCATCTCTTTCAATAATGGTTCTTATATGTCCCTCTTCCTTACCGAAGGAAATTATCTCTTTGTCTTTGCTTCCCTTATGAGACTTAGTAGTAGCAGCAAGAAAAATTGCTTCAAGAATATTTGTTTTTCCCTGAGCATTATCACCATAAAGAATGTTGGTTCCGCTGCTGAATTCAATTTTTAAATTCTCGTAATTTCTAAAATCTGTAAGTTCTAATGATTTTATTATCATTTCTCAATTTGTACCTGAACACCTTCGTACTCAACAGTGTCCCCGCTATAAAGCTTACGTCCACGTCTTGTTTCAACTTCACCGTTTACTTTCACAAGACCGTTTTGAATATCAATTTTTGCATCAACACCGGATTCCTCAAGACCGGCCTTTTTCATAGCCTGTCCAAGCTTTATAAATTCGTCTCCATCTCTTAAATTAACTGTTATCTTTTCCATTTTCTTAGCTCACTGTTGTAAAGTTAATAGGAAGTACAAGATAAATATAATTTGAATCCTTATCCCTTATGAAGCAGGGAGCTTTGGGATTAACCATATAAATATCAATACTTTCGTCATCAATTGCTCTGAGGGCATCAATCAAAAACTTAGGATTAAAGCCTATAATAAGATCTTTACCCTGCTTTTCTATATCAATCTCTTCATCCATACTTCCAATGGTTGAATTTATCTTCAATTCCATTTTTTCGTCAGTAATAGAGATGATAACCGGCTTTTTATCACCTTCTTTTACGAGAAGAGTAGCTCTGTCGATGCAATCAAGCATTTCTTTTCTTGATATTGTCATCTTGGTCTCATAATCACTTGAAAGCATCTGATCAATATTGAAATACTCACCCTCAAGAAGTCTTGAAACCACAATAGTTCTGTCAAACTCAAACAAAATGTGCTTATCTGTAAAGAAGATATCAACATTGTTCTCTGTGCTATCAGATATAATCTTGCTTATATCAGACAAAGTTTTACCGGGAACTACTACTTTCTTTGATTCATAACTGTTTTGAAGTTTAATTTTTCGGATAGAAATACGATGTCCGTCAAGAGAAACCAGTTTGAGTGTATCCTGATTTATCTCAAAAAGCTCTCCGCTCATCATTTTATTGGCATCGTTTTCCGCAATAGAAAATATAGTCTGTTGAATAATATTTTTCAGAGTATATTGAGATACTGATATTCCGTCTATTCTCTCTATATTGGGAAGATAGGTGAAATCATCGGCATTTCTTCCTACAATACTGAATTTTGCCTTTTCACAGCTTATGGTAACCTTACCGTTTGCATCAGCTTCTATGGTAACATCACTGTCAGGAAGCTTCCTGATGATATCAAAGAATATCTTTGCATCAATAGCGATATAACCTCTCTCGATAATATTACCATCAAGCTCTGTCTGAATTCCAAGATCAATATCATTAGCGATGAACTTAATTACTCCCTCTGTTGCATCTACAAGAATGCACTCCAAAATTGACATTGTTGTCTTATTGGGAACAGCCTTGGATACAATCTGCAATCCTGCAATAAGATTTGATTTGGAACAAACGAACTTCATGAATTAAAAACTCCCTTCAACGAGATAAAATTATGCACATATCTCCATATATATAATAAATTAATAATATTTAATAATATAAATAATAATAGGTGTTGATATGTGGAAATCCTTATCTATTATACAATTTATCTGGCTTATTTACAAATTTTTAATAGTTGATAAATAAAAATTTAATGTTGAAAAGTAAATTGTTGTACACAAGCCAAATTTTGCGATTTGAGACTATAAAATAGTTTTCCACTCCTATCCCCAGTTTATAAACAATTTATAAAGTATTTATAAACTGAGTTATCCACTTTATCACACTGAAGGGTTTAGTTTCTTATTAATAATATCAAGGTTTCTTCTTAGATCTTCATCCACGGATAAAAGATCCTTTATCTTATTAATACCGCTCATTACAGTAGTATGATCTTTTTTGCCCAAGGATTTTCCTATCTCTTCAAGCGGAGAATCTGTAAGTTCTCTGGCAAGATACATAGCAATCTGTCTTGGAAGAACTATTTCTTTATTTCTTTTCTTTGAAGCGATATCTTCCTGCTTAACTCCGTATTGTTCGCAAACAGTACTTATAATAAGAGGAATTGTTATAACCTTGGATACATCTGGATAAATAATATCCTTAAGAGCTTCTTTTGCATTGTCTAAAGTAATCTCTACATTATTTAAACGTGAAAAGGCGATTATTTTGTTATAAGCACCTTCAAGTTCTCTGATGTTAGATTTGATATTGGTAGCAATGTATTCAAATATCTCATCGTCTATGTGTTTTGAATAGCTTTCAGCATTCTTTTTAAGGATTGCCATTCTTGTTTCATAATCGGGAGCCTGAATATCTGAAATGAGTCCCATCTCGAATCTGGATCTGAATCTTTCTTCAAGAGTCTCCATTTCCTTCGGAGGTTTATCTGATGAAATAATGATCTGCTTACCGGACTGATGGAGTACATTGAAGGTGTGAAAAAATTCTTCCTGAGTACTTTCTTTTCCTATAATAAACTGAACATCATCAACCATCAGAACATCCACTGTGCGATATTTATCACGAAGTCTGCTCATTGCTTCAGCTTTACCACTTCTGATAGATTCAATAACTTCATTTGTAAATTGCTCTGAAGTAACATATAAAACCTTAAAATTAGGATGGTTTTCAATAATGAAATGTCCGATTGCATGCATAAGGTGAGTCTTACCAAGACCGGGTCCTCCGTAAAGGAAAAGAGGATTATAAGCTTCTCCCGGTGATTCAGCTACTGCAAGAGATGCATTGTAAGCAAATCTGTTATTTCCACCTACTACATATGTATCAAAAATGTATTTTGAATTAAGTCCTGAAAATTCGTAGTTGTTCTGATTTATTTTAGTCTCATTTTCATTTTTTGAAGTAGTTTCTTCATTATTAATATGAGCATCTTTTTCCAAAAGAAATTCTATCTCAACATTTTCATTTAGAAACTCAGAGAGAGTTACCTTAAAGAATTTCTGATATTTTCTCTCTATATAACTTAAAAAGTTGGTATCATCAAAGGGGATTAGAATAATAACAGTACCGTTATCATATTTATAAAATGACAGGGGCTTGATCCAGGTATCAAAAGAAATAGCTGTCATACCAAGCTCCACTCTGATTTCTTCTTTCAGGCTTTCAAAATTATCAGCCAGTTTTTGTGTTATTTCTGTAGCTTTTTCCATAACTTTCTCCCATAGTAAGTTTAGAGTTTATTTTATCCTATGGAAAAATAAATATCAAACAGGCAGAAATTGTGGATAACTTTTTATAAAAAAATTTTTCATGATAATAATAATCATGCATAGAGTGGAAAAGTGGAAAAGTAGCTATTAATTATTCACTTCCTTTAAGGCGCATTATTACTGACTTTTTTAAAATTGTGATTTTTTTATCGGAAATGTTTTCCACATCTAATCCACATTTTGTGGATAAAAAAAATAAATTTACAGATAATAACAATTTATCCACAAAATCAACATTTAGATGTGGATAACTTTTTTTTACACCATATGTTGATTCATTTTTTTTAAAACTTTTTTATAAGTTATCCACAATATTTTTTTTACTTGACGGAAATGCTTAATTTTATTATAATAACAACGATTTTTTCTGATTCAGACAATTATTTTATTTGCTAAATAGATAGTAAAAGGAGGTGTATTTCGACTATGAAGAGAACTTATCAGCCGCATAAGCTTCAGAGAGCTCGTGTTCACGGCTTTAGAGCAAGAATGGCAACTAAGGGAGGCAGAAAGGTACTTGCTGCCAGAAGACTTAAGGGTAGAAAGAAAATATCTGCATAATAAGGACCACATAATGTTGTGGTCTTGTTACGCGAATGTGCATAGATGCATATTCGCGTATTTTCATATTTCTACGAATTATGTTGCTCATAGAAGAGCACATTAAATGGATTGATTAAATGCAAAAAACAGAAAGTTTAAAAAAGACTGCTGATTTTCAGCTTGTTTATAAAACCGGTAAAAGCTACGCAGATAAGAATATTGTTGTTTATCTCAGAGAGAATCAAACCGATATGAACAGACTCGGAATTTCAGTTAGCAAGAAAGTTGGGAACAGTATTGTAAGGCACAGGTTTGCAAGACTAGTTCGAGAAGTTTACCGACTACACGAAAATATATTTAATAGTGGTTTAGATATAGTAGTCGTGGCCAGATCCCGTGCAAAGGATGCAAGTTATTTTGATATTGAAAAATCCTTTTTATATTTGGCCGGAAAGTCTCATCTAAGAAAAAACGATGAGGTGCAAGATGAAGAAAATACTGATATTACTGATTAAACTATATCAAAAGTATGTTTCTCCAATGAAGAGAACAAAATGTCCGTATATTCCGACTTGTTCGCAGTACGGATTAGAAGCAATAGAAAAATACGGTGCTATTAAAGGAAGTTTGCTTGCTGCCTGGAGAATTATAAGATGTAATCCTTTTTCCAACGGTGGTTATGATCCTGTACCGTAAGTATCGGAGGGTTGGTTTTGAACATTGTTGCGTTAACACAGTACCAGGGAAAAATTGTCGGTCCTATCGCATGGGTCCTTGGTCACATAATGAATTGGATTTTCATAGTTCTTGATAAGATTGGTATTCCAAGTACCGGTCTTGCTATTATTTTATTTACTATTATAATGTATCTTTTTCTTATGCCGCTTACCTATAAGCAGCAGAAGTTTTCTAAGCTTCAGGCCAGAATGAATCCTGAGCTTCAGGCTATTCAGGCTAAGTACAAAGGAAAAAAAGATAATGATTCCATGCTTGCTCAGCAGGAAGAGATAAAAGCTCTTTATGCTAAGTATGGTGTTTCACAGACAGGTAGCTGTGTTCAGCTTGTTATTCAGCTTCCTATAATGGTTGCTCTTTATCGTGTAATTTATTCAATGCCTGCTTATGTTGGTCAGATTAAGAATTCTTTCTATCCTTTAGTAGAGCAGCTCAGAAATACTGCAGGTGCAAGCGATTTCCTGCAGACTCTTTCAAGTGCTTCACAGTACTCAAAGCAGTTTAAGGCAGATGCATTTTTATCAGGTGATGTATCTCACATTGAGAATACATTTATTGATGTCCTTTATAAAGCATCTTCTGCTGATTGGGCTTCACTTACTGAAAAATTTGGCAATCTTTCTGATTCAATAACAAGTACTCATACATTACTTAATAAGTACAATAGCTTTTTAGGTCTTAATATAGGTGATTCACCTACTTTCATGGTTCAGAATGCATGGCATAATAAGTCATTTGGGTTATTTATTGTTGCTCTTATTATTCCTGTTCTTTCTTGTCTTACACAGTGGATAAGCATTAAACTTATGCCTCAGCCTGCACAGCAGTCTAATGACCCTAATGATCAGGCAGCTCAGATGGCAAATTCCATGAAGACAATGAACATGATGATGCCTTTGATGTCTCTGTTCTTTACATTTTCATTCCCTGCAGGTCTTGGTATTTACTGGATTGCAGGTGCTGTAGTACGTACAATTCAGCAGATATTCATTAACAAGCATATTGATAAGATGGACATAGATGCTGAGATTGCAAAGAATACGGAAAAGTATAATAAAAAACTTGAGGAAATGAAATCTACTCCTCAGATGAATCGCTTTGCAAATGTAAATACAAGAACAATGAATTCTTATACTTCAACTCGTTCTGAACAGGAGAAGGAAGAGGGTTTGAAAAAAGCTGACGAGATTTATAAGTCCGGCAAGGCTAACAAAAAAAGTCTTCTTGCCAGAGCAAATATGGTTAAAGAATTTGATCAGAAAAATAATTGATAGGGGATAAAAAAAATGGAATATATCGAGATTTCAAAAAAGACTGTTGATGAATGCATAACTGAAGCATGCGCACAGCTTATGGTAACAAGCGACAATCTTGAATATGAAGTAATTTCTACAGGATCCACAGGATTTCTTGGTTTAAATGTTAAACCTGCTGTAATAAGAGCAAGAGTAAAGAGTGCTTCTGAAGAAAAAACGCAGGAAGTAAAAGAAACAGTAGAAGAGAAGAAAGTAGAAGTTAAAAAAGAAGAAAAGCCTAAGAAAAAAGAAGTTAAGGAAGAAAAAGCTCCTGAAGTTAAGAAGGAAGAAAAAACAGAAGAAAAACAGATTTCTTATGTTTATGATCATGAATTTATTAACAGAGCTAAGGAATTCCTTGCAAATGTTTTTGGCGCAATGAACATGAAGGTTACTGTTGATGCCAAGTATAATGAGACAGATAAAGTTCTTGAAGTTGAACTTTCCGGAGATGAGATGGGTGTTCTTATCGGTAAGAGAGGACAGACACTCGATTCTCTTCAGTATCTTATTTCTCTTGTTGTAAACAGAGGCAGTGAAGATTATATTCATGTTAAGGTAGATACAGAAAATTACAGAAGCAGAAGAAAAGCAACTCTTGAGAATCTTGCTAAGAACATTGCTTACAAGGTTCGTAAAAACAGACAGTCAGTTTCACTTGAGCCTATGAATCCTTATGAAAGAAGAATTATTCATTCGGCTCTTCAGGCTGATAAGTATGTAACAACTCACAGTGAAGGTGAGGAACCTTTTAGAAGAGTTGTTGTAACTCTTAAGAAATAATTTGTATGCTTAGAGCTGCCATTGAATTTAAAATAATTTCAATTGGCAGCTCTTGTTACTTTTTGAGGATAATAATATGTTCTTCAAGGAAGATACTATTTGTGCAATAGCCACTGCTATGATAGATGCAGGTATAGGTATTATAAGAATTAGTGGTGAAAAGGCACTTAGCATAGCAAGTAAATTGTATGTTGATGCAAAGGGAAATCATTCATTATTAAATAAAGATTCTCATACTATAAGCTATGGTTTTATTGTAGATGAGAATGAAAATAAAGTTGATGAAGTAATGGTTTCATTAATGAAAGCACCCAAAAGCTATACCAAAGAGGATGTGGTTGAAATCAATTCTCATGGTGGACGACTTATTATGGAATCCATTTTGAATCTTCTTATAAAAAATGGATGTAGACTTGCCGAACCCGGTGAGTTTACAAAGCGAGCTTTTTTGAATGGTAGAATTGATCTTACAAGAGCAGAGGCTGTAATGGATCTCATCCATGCTCAAAATGAATTTTCAATGAAAAATTCAGAGAGGCAGCTTGGTGGAATTCTTTTTAATAAAATAGAAGAAATAAGAAAAGAAATTCTTTATGAAATGGCATACATTGAATCTGCAATAGATGACCCTGAAAATTATGATCTGACTGGATATGATGAAAGATTAAAAGAAAAGAATGAAGACTGGATTAGTCGCCTTAATTATCTGATAGGTACTTCCGAAGAAGGCATTATTAGAAAAGAAGGAATTAAAACAGTTATTATAGGAAAGCCAAATGCCGGAAAATCATCTCTTTTAAATAAACTCGCCGGAGAAGAGAAAGCAATTGTAACTGATATAGAAGGAACAACCAGAGATATTATAGAAGAAACTATTAGACTCGATGATATTATTTTAAGAGTTCTTGACACAGCCGGCATAAGAGACACAGATGACAAAGTAGAAAAGATTGGTGTTGAGAGGGCGGTACAGTCGGCACAAAGTGCAGATCTTATTTTGTATATCATTGATTCTACAGATGATGAGATATCAAACGATGAGAGAATATCAGAAATTATAAGCAATAATCATGCAATTGTATTACTTAATAAAAATGATATCAGTGACAGAATATCTATACTCGAAAATGATATACATAAAATATACGGCAATGATATTCCTGTAATCAAAACTTCAATGGTGGATGATACAGGAATAGAAGATTTAAAGAAAATAATTACTGATATGTTTTTTAATGGGAACATTGCTCCCAAAGAAGAAATATATATTACAAATATTAGACAAAAAGAAGCATTATTAAATACATGTGACAGTTTGAAAAAAGTTCAGTCAAGTATCGAAGCAGCAATGTCAGAAGACTTTTATTCAATTGACCTTATGAATGCTTATTCTTTCTTAGGGGAAATAATCGGACAGGAAGTTGATGATGATCTTGTTGAAGAAATTTTTTCAAAATTCTGTATGGGTAAATAAAAAATGATAGTTGATAATTATGATGTGATAGTAATAGGTGGAGGACATGCCGGATGTGAGGCAGGACTTGCAGCTGCAAGACTGGGATTAAAGACAATTATCTTCACTTTAAGTGTTGATAATATTGCTTTCATGCCCTGTAATCCTCATATAGGTGGTTCTTCGAAAGGACATCTTGTTCGTGAGATTGATGCTCTTGGTGGTGAGATGGGAAAAAACATTGATAAGACCTATCTTCAATCCAAAATGCTTAATAAATCCAAGGGTCCAGCAATACATTCATTACGTGCTCAGGCAGATAAGCTTGAATACTCAAAATCTATGAGAATGATTTTGCAGGCTCAGAAAAATCTTACTGTAAAGCAGGCTGAGATAAAGGAAATCCTTTATGATGACATTTCTACTGATAAAGACTTAATTGAAGAAGGTTACGAAAAAAAGATTTCCGGAGTAAAAACTGTAACAGGTCTTACTTATAAAAGTAAGGCAGTAGTATTATGCACTGGAACATATCTTAAAAGCAGATGTCTTTGCGGTGAGTCTATTTCATATACAGGTCCTAATGGATTACAGCCTTCTAATCTTTTATCACAATCACTTATTGATGGTGGTGTTGAACTCAGAAGATTTAAAACAGGTACTCCTGCAAGAATGGATGGAAATACAATAGATTATTCCAAAATGGAAATTCAGACAGGTGATACACCGGTTGTTCCTTTTTCGTTTGATACAAATCCTGATGATATACAGAAGCAGCAACATAATTGTTATCTCACATATACAAATGAAAAAACACATGAAATTATACGAAATAACATAGATAGATCACCTATTTATGCTGGCATTATAGAGGGCATAGGTCCTAGGTATTGCCCTTCAATAGAAGACAAAGTTGTAAAATTTCCAGACAAGATAAGACATCAAGTTTTTATAGAACCGGAAGGAACACATACAAATGAGATGTATGTTGATGGTATGTCTTCTTCTATGCCGGAAGATGTTCAGATACAAATGTATAGATCTGTTCCGGGACTTGAAAATTGTGTAATTGTAAAAAACGCTTATGCCATCGAATATGATTGTTTATGTTCGGGACAACTTTATCCTACTCTTGAAATAAAGAAAATAAGAGGTCTTTTTAGTGCTGGTCAGTTTAACGGAAGTAGTGGCTATGAAGAAGCTGCGGCTCAAGGTTTGTATGCAGGTATAAATGCATGTATGCAAATCTTAGGAAAGCCATACCTTTCCATAGACAGATCAGAAGGTTATATCGGAGTTCTTGTTGATGACATTGTTACAAAGGATAATCTCGAACCTTACAGGATGATGACTTCAAGAGCTGAATATAGATTACTTCTGCGTCAGGACAATGCAGATATCAGACTTAGGAAAAAAGGCTATGAAGTTGGTCTTATTCCAGAAGATAAATATAAAGCACTTTTATTAAAAGAGGAACTTATTGAAAAAGAAACAGCAAGATTAAAAGAGCTCAAGGTTGGTGCTTCAAAGGATGTTCAAGATTTTATGGACAGACATGATTCACCAAGACTTAAGACTGCAGCATCTATAGCTGAACTTATATGCAGACCGGAGCTGAATTATTACAATATTGCAGAACTTGATCCGGAAAGGCCCGAACTTAGTAAGGATGTTATAGAACAAGTTGAAATAAATATTAAGTATGAAGGTTATATTGAGAGACAGCAGAGGCAGGTAGATAAATTCAAGAAAATGGAAGATAAAAAGATTCCTGCTGACATCGATTATGACGATGTAATAAGTCTACGTCTTGAAGCACGTGCTAACCTTAAAAAATTCAAACCTGTTAATGTGGGTCAGGCATCAAGAATTAGTGGAGTAAATCCTGCGGATATTTCTGTATTATTAGTTTACCTTGAAAACTACAGAAAAAATTCAAACCACTAATTCTGCTAATTGTTTCACGTGAAACACAATATATGGTTATTTGAAAGGATTATTTTATGAATCACAATTTTGATTCTATGATAAAAGACTTTAATAGTTTAAATATTAAATTATCTGATAAGCAGATAAAACAATTTGAAGATTATTATGAACTTCTTATTGATTGGAATAATAAAATTAATCTTACTGCAATAACCGAATTTGATGATGTCTGTAAGTTACACTTTGTTGACTCTATAGCATCATCAAAATATTTTGATTTTTCGAAAGAAGCTTTATCTTTAATTGATGTTGGTACCGGAGCTGGATTTCCCGGTATTGTTTTAAAGATAGTGTTTCCTAAATTGAATGTTACATTACTAGATTCACTTCAAAAGCGAATTACATTTCTTGATACAGTAATAGATAGTTTAAACTTAAATGAATCAGGATCTATTAAAACTGTTCATGGCAGGGCAGAAGATTATTCGGATTCAAAAAATGGAGAGCTAAGAGAAAAATTTGATATTGCAGTTTCAAGAGCAGTAGCTGGATTATCAACGCTTTGCGAATATGATCTTCCATATGTGAAAGTTGGAGGATCTTTCATTGCATACAAAGGTGATAAAGGTGTAGAGGAAGTAGCTGATGCAAAAAATGCTATTTTTCTTTTAGGGGGCAAGACAAAACTTGTAGAAGAATTTTGTCTTCCTGATACAGATATTAAGAGAACGATATGTATTATAGATAAAGTTCAAAAGACTTCTTCAAAGTATCCAAGAAAAGCAGGTACCCCTCAAAAGAAACCTTTATAAGCATTAGAAACATAAATATATTTTATAATACAATATATTGTATTACAGATTTGGAAGACAACTATTTGTTTCACGTGAAACATTTTTATATGAAAATTTATTCCCACAATAAATAGTTTCACGTGAAACATAGAGACCCAATATATAGTAAAAAAATCTCGTGAAACATTAATTAGATGAATATTGTATAAAAAATAAAGATAATTTACATTATAATTTTGAAACTGTGTCTATAAAACTGTGCTATAATTTAAAAGTTGATTAAGAAAGAAAACTGAAGAGGGAGAGAAAAGTATGGGACGTGCGATTGCGATTGCAAACCAAAAAGGTGGCGTGGGTAAGACAACAACATCAATTAATCTGTCGGCAACTCTTGCTGAAAAAGGAAAGAAAGTACTAGTCATCGATACAGATCCCCAGGGTAATACTACAAGTGGATTTGGCCTTAACAAAAATCAATTAGAGAATACAATATATGAATTACTTATTGGTGATTGCAAGGTAGATGATGCACTATATATAAATGTTGTAGATGGCGTAGATATAATTCCTTCCAATGTAAATCTTGCAGCTGTTGAGATTGAACTGATAGATATGGAAGAAAAGGAATTTATTTTGAGAAAAGCAATTGAGAAAATAAGAGATCATTACGACTTTATTATTATTGATTGCCCTCCTTCACTTAGCATGCTCACAATCAATGCAATGACAACAGCAGATACAGTACTTGTTCCCATTCAATGTGAGTATTATGCTCTTGAAGGATTAAGCCAGTTAGTTCACACAGTTAATCTGGTGAAAGAGAGATTGAACAATTCATTGCAGATGGAGGGAGTTATATTTACAATGTATGATTCCAGAACTAATCTCTCAATGCAGGTAGTTGAAAATGTTAAGGATCATATTTCAGAAAATGTTTATAAAACAATTATTCCGAGAAATATTCGCTTAGCAGAAGCACCCAGCTATGGACTTCCGATTAATCTATATGATACAAAGTCTGCAGGAGCAGAAGCATACAGACTTCTTGCAGATGAAGTAATAGGAAGAAAATTTTAATGTAACTACAATATGATGTATCACGTGAAACATAAGATACATTATATATAGAAAGAGGTAAATAAATGGCACCGAAAAATACCAAGAGAGGTTTAGGTAAAGGTCTTGATGCACTGATTGCTCCGGCACCTGCATCTAAGAAAAAAGTTGAAGCTGATAATGAAGAAGGACAGGTAGTAATTGTAAATATTACTAAAGTTGAACCAAATAGAGATCAGCCCAGAAAAACATTCGATGAAGATAAATTATTAGAGCTTTCAGATTCTATTAAACAACATGGAATTATAAATCCTCTGATAGTTCAGGATAGAAAAGATCATTATGAAATAATCGGTGGTGAGAGAAGATGGCGCGCAGCTAAGAAGGCAGGACTTAAAGAAGTTCCGGTAATTATTAAAAATCTCACAGAGCAAGAAATTGCCGAATATGCTCTTATCGATAATATTCAAAGAGATGATCTTAATCCTATCGATGAAGCTTTTGCATATAAAAAGCTTATAGATGACTTTGGCTATACACAGGATGTTGTTGCTGAAAAAGTATCTAAGAGCAGAGTTGCCATTACTAACTCACTTAGACTTTTGAAACTCTGTGAAGAAGTTCGTCAGATGGTAATAGACGGTAAACTTTCAACCGGTCATGCCAGAGCACTTATTTCAATAGAAAATAAGGAAGAACAATTAAAAATCGCCGAGCAAATCTTTGATCAAAAGATGAGTGTAAGAGACACAGAAAAGCTTGTTAAGAATCTTGGTAAAGAACCTAAGAAAAAGAAAGAACTAAATAAGCTTAATTCAAGTGTCGAATCTGCATACAGAGAACTTGAAGAAAAATGTACACAGGCTATCGGAACAAAGGTATCAATATCACCTAAGGGAGATGGAACCGGTAAAATTGAAATCGAGTTTTACAGTACAGATGATCTTGAAAAAATAACAGAAAAACTTTACAGGTAGGAGTGGCAATATGAACAGTAATCTTTTTGACCAGTTAGGACTAAACATAGATATTGCTTATATACTTTTGGCACTGCTTGTGATTATAATAGTGCTGCTAATAATTGTTATAATTCAGGGTAATAAGATAAAAGCAATTAAGAATCAAATTTCAAGATTCATGAAGGGAAAGGAAGCAGCTTCCCTTGAAGATGAAATAGTAGCTTTATTTGAAGAAAATCAAGTTATCAGAAAAACGACAGAAAAGAATCAAAAAGACATAAATAGATTATATGATCGCCTGGCTTCATGTTTCCAAAAGGTCGGAATAATCAAGTATGATGCTTTCAACCAAATGGGTGGACAGCTTTCATATTCAATAGCTCTTCTGGATGAAGATAACAATGGTTTCTTATTAAATTCAGTACACAGTACAGATGGTTGCTACTCATACTCCAAGGAAATAGTAAACGGAAAATGTAAACTGGAACTTGGAGATGAAGAACAGATTGCTTTGAATGAAGCGATGGAATATGGAAAATAATAATCTGCGATTAACTGCAGAATAATAAAAGGGGAAAATAAAATGATAGATATTAAATTCTTAAGAGAAAATCCTGATGTAGTTAAAGAAAACATAAAAAAGAAATTCCAGGATGAAAAACTCCCGCTTGTTGATGAAGTTATAGAACTCGACAATGAGAGAAGAAAAAATCAGCAGGAAGCAGATGATCTTCGTGCAAGCAGAAACAAGATTTCCAAAGAAATCGGAGCATTGATGGCTCAGGGCAAGAAAGAGGAAGCTGAAGCGAAAAAGGCAGAGGTTGCTGCTAATGCAAAGAGACTTGCAGACCTTGAAGAAAATCAGAAAATTGTTGATGATAAAGTTCTTAAAATCATGATGGTCATTCCTCAGATCATTGATGAGAGTGTTCCGATTGGTAAGGATGATTCCGAAAATGTTGAGATTGAAAAATTCGGAGAGCCTGTGGTGCCGGATTTTGAAATTCCTTATCACACAGACATTATGGAGAGATTTAACGGAATCGATTTTGATGCTGCAAGAAGAGTTGCAGGAAACGGTTTCTATTACCTCATGGGAGATATAGCAAGACTTCACTCAGCTGTTATTTCTTATGCAAGAGACTTCATGATTGACAGAGGATTTACTTATTGCATTCCTCCTTTCATGATTCATGGAAATGTTGTTGAAGGTGTTATGAGTTTCCCTGAGATGGAAGCTATGATGTATAAGATTGAAGGAGAAGATCTTTACCTTATTGGAACAAGTGAACACTCAATGATCGGAAAATTCAAGGAACAGCAGATTGAAGAGGCAGACCTTCCTCAGACCCTTACAAGCTATTCACCTTGCTTCAGAAAAGAAAAAGGTGCTCATGGTATAGAGGAGAGAGGCGTATATAGAATTCATCAGTTTGAGAAACAGGAGATGATCGTTGTATGTAAGCCTGAAGAATCAAAAATGTGGTATGACAAGCTTTGGCAGAACACAGTTGATCTTTTCCGCTCCATGGATATTCCGGTTCGTACACTTGAGTGCTGTTCAGGTGATCTTGCGGATCTTAAATGTAAGTCCTGTGACGTAGAGGCATGGTCTCCGAGACAGAAGAAGTACTTCGAAGTTGGAAGCTGCTCTAACCTTGGAGATGCTCAGGCTAGAAGACTGAAAATCAGAATCAAGGGTAAGGATGGAAATTATCTTGCTCATACACTTAACAATACAGTAGTGGCACCTCCGCGTATGCTTATTGCATTTCTTGAGAACAATCTCAATGCAGATGGATCTGTTAATGTGCCTGTAGCACTCAGACCTTATATGGGCGGCAAGGAAAAACTTATACCTGTAAAATAATAAATAAAAATATAGCCTTCATAAATGAGAAAAAATGAAGGAATGGAAAGGAGGTGAAATCCATGCATAATTACCTAAGAGCAATCGGTTTTGAAAATTTCAAAAGCAGAGATGATATTCAGCAGCTTATAGCTATGACTGTTCAGCAGGCAGATTCAAGATCCTATGTTACTAAGGATGGTGAAAAATTATTGGGGGAATTCTGCAAGGATTTCGCCGACGGAATCGGAATTTGCGTCTGCGGAGAATTTAATGAGCAGGACAAATTCCTTTATGACTATTACTATCCATATATCAGAGGAACCCGTATCACTACGGAGGAAGATATAACAGTATCCAGACACGCAAGTAGAGAATCCTATGCCGGAGTTTGTGATGACCTTCGAGTAGGAGTAACTGTAATTTTTTATTTACAGAACATGATTCCTTATATCAAGGTTCAGAATGAAAACAGATTCCCCATAAGAGGAACTACGCTTACGATGTCAGCCCTTTCTCTTAAAGGAACTATAATGATGCCTATCGCCAAAACCGATAGTGATAAAAGTTTTGCAAAAAAGAGAACCAGGGAAAGAGAAAAGCTGATGCATAAAGCCAGAAAAGGCGATGAAACAGCTATGGAGACTCTTTCCATAGATGATATGGATACATATAGTGCTCTTTCCAAGCAGATAAAGACAACTGACATCTATACGCTTGTTGATAACTACTTCATGCCCCACGGTGTTGAATGTGATCAGTACAATGTTATGGGAGAAATCATGGAATGCCATGAAGAAACCAATTCCCTGACAGGACAGACACTTGAGATTATGACTATCAACTGCAATGAGCTTATATTTGATGTTTGTATAAATAAAAAGGATCTTCTGGGCGAACCAATGCCGGGAAGAAGATTCAAAGGAACTATATGGATGCAGGGATTTGTCAATTATCCTGATGCATGAAAAACTAATGTCATGTATTGCCTCATAAAAATATGGTAAAATATTCCTGTAACATCGTTTTGTTGCATTATGAGGGATAATAATATGAATAGTGATAAAAGTGATCAAAGTGCACTTTTTAACAGAACTCTCGATATTACACAGGATTTGTATAATAAGATGAGTACGGCAGAAGCAGAAGGAGGATGGAACGATCATTTCGGACTGTTCTCTATTTTTGCTGAGCTTGGAAGAACACTTGTAGAAGCAGACAGATGCAGCTTTTGGAAATGGGATAAGATAAATCATAAGCTGATAACCAATGCTGCTGTTGGCACAGATCAGATCATCATCGATGAGAACACAGGTCTTGTGGGACGTGCCATCAGAGAGAAAAAACCAATCGTAACAAATGATCCGTACAATTGTCCGGATTTCAATTCTTCAGTGGATAAATCCACAGGATATACCACAAAATCAATTCTAGTAATTCCATGTTTTAATTGCAAAGGAGAAATGATAGGCGCTTATCAGGCTATAAATAAGCTTGATGACAAGGGCTTTGATCTTGAACATGATGTCAGAAGACTATCTCTGGCAGCAGTTGTTTGTGGGATTACTCTTGAGGCGGATACCTTCCTCGATGACTCGCAGACAGATAAGCTGACAAAGCTTAGAAATCGTATGGGTCTTCATAGCGATTATAAATCTAAATATCTCAAACTCATGCAGAGGTCTGACGATGATAAAGTAACTGTTTCAGTAATTATGTGTGACATCGACCACTTCAAAAGGGTAAATGATACTTACGGACATAATGCGGGAGATGCCGTACTGGAGCACGTTGCGAAGAATTTAAGAGAAAGTGTCAGAGAATCAGATACTGTTTACAGATGGGGAGGAGAGGAATTCATCATTTTCCTTGCTAAGGCAGATCTTGATCAGAGTGCATTTGTAGCAGAGAGAATCAGGAAAAGAATCGAAGCTTCAGTATGTACCTTTGAAGGAACTGATATCAAAATTACCATGAGTTTTGGCTGTGCTGAAATGGATCCGGCAGTACCTGTAGAAGATAATATCAAGGTTGCAGATACCAGATTGTATATTGCCAAGGAAACAGGTCGAAATCAGGTTATCAAGGAAACGATAGAAGGCTATGAGAAGGTAGACTCATAAGGGGAAAATATGGGGGAAAAAATTTTTTCAGTTACTATTCTTGGTGCAAGGGGTTCTATTCCTGTAAGTGGAAAGGAATATAACTTGTACGGTGGTGAAACTTCATGTTATATGGTTGAACTTGGAAAACAGGTTATTTTTCTGGATGCCGGAACCGGAATAATTAATGCGCCTGATTTAAAGGATAAGGATAATGTTTATATTATTCTTTCTCATCCACATCTTGACCACATAATTGGACTTCCCTTTTTTCCGGAACTATCTAAAAAGGATAAGACAATAACACTATTCGGAAAAAGATTAAAAGAAAAATCAATTGAACATCAAATAGAAAAGGCATTTTCAAAACCCTACTGGCCACTTACCATTGCGGAATATCCTTCCAATATAATTTATAAGGATCTTGAAATTCCTCTTGAATTGCAAAACGGAGAAGAAAAGATACTTGTAGAAGCAGCTGAAGTAAATCATCCGGGGGGATGTCTTTCATTCAAGATTACCTATTTGGGGAAAAAGCTTGTTTATATGACTGACTGCGAGCTGCAATCAAAGCCGGAAAGTAATTTGACGGGCTTTGCAAAAGACGCAGATCTAATTCTTTTTGATGCACAGTATACGGAAAAAGAGTATGAAACAAAAAAAGGATTCGGTCATTCGACTTTAAAGATGGCTAAAGAGTTTAAAGAACTTACGAACTCTAAGAAAATGATTCTTATTCACCACGATCCGAAGCATAATGACAGTGATCTCAAAAAAATGGAGGACAGTTTAAAAGAAACTGACATTAGCTACGCAAAAAAAGGAATGAAAATAGATATTTTATGAAAGAAGTTTTTGGGGAGGTAAAAATTTCACTATGAAATCTACCGGAGAAAGAATATTAGTTTTTGCAATGTGCTTGAGCATAACCATGACAGCCATTTTTGCAGGGCATAAAGTTATGGCTGAGGAAGCGGTTGCATCCACAATCAGAATGACAAAAACTGAGGGAGAAGTAAAAGTAACCGATAGTTCGGGGACAGAGCTCAAGACCACCGATAACATGAGACTATTTAACGGTAATCATGTTGGCACTGATAAGGCAAGCTATGCCTATTTTAATCTTGATGATAAAAAGGCTGTAAAGCTTGATGCCATAAGCGAAACGGAAATACATAAAAAGGGTGATAATCTTGAGGTCCTTGTATTATCGGGAAACATGTATTTTAATGTCTCTGAAAAACTGAAAAGCGGACAAAACGTGAATGTTCGCACCTCAAACATGGTGATGGGTATCAGAGGAACCATCATTCAAACCAGGCAAAACGGTGATACAACAGAAATTGTCTTCATCGATGGAAATGGAGAGGGTGAAACCAGCGATGGACAGCATATAGAGGCAGGACCCGGTGAAAAGGTTACTGTACAAGGCGACCAGGACGGAAGTGTGAAAATTAATACTGATAAAGCCACTATCGAAGATTTAGGAGGTTTTGTCTGGATTGAGATTGCAAATGATCCTGATGCCAGAGATAAAGCGGAAGGTGCCGGTTTTGACACAGAAGGAGTAACTCCTGAGTCCGCAAAAGATAGACAAAATAAGGAAGAACAAGCGAATTCAGATTTACAGGACAAAGTAAATAAGAATAAAGAAGACCAGGATAATAATTCAAATAATGATGCATATTGGGGCGGAAATTCTACACAGGCACAAACTGTTACTAATACAAACACACCTCCCCAGGCAGTAACACCTCAGGGACAGGGGAATACTGTACAACCTGAAACCCCGCAGGAGCCGGCAACACCAGAAAATACTAACCCGGTTGTTGAGCAGCCTTCCGAAGAAGATCCTCCTGCTGAAAATAATGATGGAGGAAGTCAGCAGAAAAAGAAGTATAAGATTACGCTAAATTTCGATAGTGATGACGGAAAAGTAAAGTCAACGGTATCTGAGGCAGAAGAGGGAAAGAGTGTAACAATAAAAGTTAGTCCTAAGGATGGATATAAGGTTAAGAGCGTATCTTCTAAGCAGGTGGACTTAGAAGAAGATGATGGAAAATATACGTTTGATATGCCTGCTAAGGATGTAACAATAACGGTTAAATTTGAAAAGGTGGAGGAGGATACACCTCAGCCTGAACCTGAACCAGAGCCGACTAAGTACACAGTTACAACAGAATGTGATACCAGCCAGGGAAGCATTAGTATCAGTCCTTCAGGGGAACTTACAGCAGGAACTTCGGTTACAGCAACGGCCGTTCCGAATGAAGGATACTCTTTTGATTCGATGACTATTACAAACACTTCAGATAACAGTGCAGTCACAGCATCCGGAGATGGAAATACAAAATCATTCACGATGCCGGAAGGTAATGTAAAGGTTAGCGCTATATTTAAACTTAATACCTATGATATTGCAACATCTGTGAGCGGTGCAGATGCTTCGTTTGTGAGTGTACTGGTAAACGGAGAGGCAGCAACCAGTGCAGCCTACGGACAGAAAGTTACAGTCAGAGTAAAGATGGATGATAATTATTATCCTAAAACAATAAGTGTTAACGGCAATTCAGAAACAGCAACCTATGTCAGTGCAAATACGGGAGAAGAACCTTGGACTCTTGATTATGAATTTACTATGGGTACTGCTAATGCTCAGGTGGATGTAACATATGTTACTCCTACAGCAATTACAGGCTATGACAGTGACGGATGGATGATGAGTGTAACTTCAATAAAGGGTGATGTGAAATTTAGTACGAATGATCATGAAGGAAGCATTTTTGTAGGCACCACAATGGATGAAGAATTAGATCCTATGACTGATACTATGCTAATTATTTTTCCTGGAGCTACTCTAACGATCGGAGAACGCACTAAGATAAAAGTCGGTTCTAATGCAAGTATTATCAATTATGGAACAATAAAATGCATAGTAAGTATGGAAACTGAAGAATGGAATGGTTCTATTGTTGAAGCAGGGGGACAAATTATAAATCGTGGAAATGGAGCTATAGTTAACGCAGAGGAGTAAAGATGTATGAAAAAAGTAAATTCATTACGAAGAAAAATGAGCATACTATGTAGCATTTTCATCACTGTGCTCACTATAGGAGGCTGTGGAACAAAGAGCAGTGACGTCACAACTGACACTGCGCAGGAAGGCGCCGTAGATGCAAGGGGAGAAGTTGAAGCAAAAGAAAAAACTCCTGAGCAGAATCTGGAGAAATCATCAGAGACTGTTGATGAGAAGAGTGTAGATAAGGATGAAAAAGGCTATCTTGAAAATGAGAAATTTAAGCCCTGCACAATTTTCTTGGATGGTGATGACTTTATCATATCCGATACATATTATGATGCAGTCTGGAAATATGATGGGGAAGAATTCACAAAGATCGCAGGAGCTGACAGCGTAGAGGATATCTATGGTGTGCCACTTGGCGGATACAATGACGGAAAAACTGAGGAAGCTCTGTTCACGGATCCTTTTGAGATTACCAAATTCCAGAATGGTTATGCAGTTTCCGATACAAAAAACGATGTTGTAAGGTACATACATGATGGAATAGTAGAGACACTAAATGCAGCTATTTCCTCAGGTGGCAAGGAAAAGCCTTGTGAGTTTAATAATCCTACAGGACTTGCAACTGATAATGATGGAAACCTTTATGTATCAAATACCGGAGAAGGAGAAATTATTAGAATTACAGGTGACGGAAAAGCGGATAAGGTTCTTGTTAATCTGAATGAACCCATGGGATTGTACATTTTTGATGGATTTCTTTACATAGCTGAGACAGGAGCAAACCGCATAGTGAAGGCTTCCATGAAGGAAGATAAGGCGGGAGTAATCGAAGAGGTTGCAGGAAGCGGAGAAGAAGGAATGAAGGACGGCGATGCAAAAGAGGCACTTTTCTCATCTCCGAAAACACTTTTTGTAACAGAGGATGGATCAGTTTATGTGGCAGATACAGTTAATTCCGCAATCAGATGTATAAAAGACGGAGAGGTTTCAACTGTTGTAGAAGGAAATACCGGAGAGATCAATGCTTACCCTGTAACACCTACAGGTCTTTGCATAAAAGATAATGTGCTTTACGTTTGCGACAATTTCAATGGTAAAATCTATGAATTTGAAATGGAATAAGTATGGCAAATATTTTATAGCATTACTAATTTCAATTATCTTTGTTTTAATCTCCATAAGCGGGATTACAGATTCCGCAGACGGAGTTGTTTCTGATGCAATCTACCAGAAAAGGATAGCAACCGACGGACAAATAGTTGTTGTCGGAATTGATCAGAAAGCACTTGATGCTTTGGGCCCTTTTCCCTGGTCCAGGAGTGTAATTGCAGATTGTGTCAGTTACTTAAACAGTGCGCAGGAAAAACCTGCCGTAATCGGACTTGACATTTTGTATGTCGGAGAAAGTGCAGACCCTGACGCTGATGACTATCTGGCAGCAGTTTGTGAAAATGGACAAAATGTGGTTGTAGCTTCTGCGGCAACCTTCGGGAGCGAACTTCAGATTGAAGACGCCGGCTTCTATATGGATGAGAGAGCTGTGCTCGCTTTTGATGAACCCTATGATCAGTTAAAGGCAGCAGCGGGCTATGGCCACATAAACACCATGGCTGACAGCGACGGTATCATCCGTCATGGAATCTTATATGTGGATGTTCCGGGAGAAGGAAAGGTATATTCTTTTTCCAGAACAATCTATGAAAAATTCTGTGAAAACAATGGAATAGAGAAAAATCCTCTTCCAAAGGAAAATGACGGATTTTTCTATATATCCTATTTTACAAATGCTGGGGGATACTATGATTTTATCTCTGTAGCGGATCTGTATTATGGTGAAGTTGATCCTGAGTTTTTCTCCGGAAAGGCTGTTCTTATAGGACCTTACGCAGCAGGACTTCAGGATGAATACAGAACAGCCATTGATCATGCTGCTCCTACCTATGGAGTGGAAATACAGGCCAATCTTGTGGATTTTTTCAGAAGAGGTTTTTATCCGTCAGAGGCATCACGAAATGTTCAGCTGATAATTCTATTTATCATATGCATAGTCATGTGTCTGTTTTTCTATGATAGAAATGTAATCCCATCTATTATCGGAGAAGTACTGGTATGCGGCGGGTATATCTTGCTTTGCCTTCTTCTTTATAAGACATCGGGTATTGTTCTGCACGTTTTGTGGATACCGCTTTTTGTATCAATATTATTCATTGGTTCAGTTGCTATGAACTATATTAAGGCTGCAAGAGAAAGAAAAAAGGTCACCAATACTTTCGGAAAATATGTAGACCCGGCGGTTATGAAGCAGCTTCTTGAACAGGGTGAGAGTGCCCTGGAGCTTGGAGGAAAGACTTACGACATAGCGGTTCTTTTTGTGGATGTAAGAGGCTTTACTACTATGAGTGAGGCGCTGGATCCGCCAACAGTCGTAGAAATAATAAATCAGTACCTGACGCTGACAACAGAGTGCATAATGAAAAACCACGGAACGCTGGACAAGTTTGTCGGAGATTGTACCATGGCCTTCTGGAATGCTCCGGTTGCACAGGACGACGCAGTTTATATGGCATGTCGTGCGGCAATGGACATGGTTGAAGAATCAATAGCTCTTGGTGAAAAATTGAATGAGAGATTTGGAAGAAGTGTATCCTTCGGAATAGGAGTTAATTACGGACCTGCGGTTGTAGGTAATATCGGAGCACCACTCAGAATGGACTACACTGCCATAGGCGATACCGTTAATACGGCAGCGAGACTTGAAGCCAACGCTCCGGGAGGTAAGATCCTGATATCAAGAGCAGTTGCCGACATACTTGGAGACAGGGCGGAGGTAACATCTCTTGGAGACAGTATTAAATTAAAAGGAAAAGCTGAAGGGTTTGAGATACTTACCCTGGATGTGCTGAAATAATTTTTTTGGAAAAAAGAGCTGGCATAAAACTTGTGAGGTGACAGATGATCAATACCGTAAGAATTGATAACATGGATTCACTTTTCCGAATGATATCAGAGCAGGAGTACAGGGATGACCTTGGAAGACACAGGAATCTCTTTGTGTACAGAGGACAGCCCGATGCGGATTTTGAACTGGTAACAAGTCTTATGAGAAACTGCAAGGACAAGAGAAGAGAGCTCGAGCCTTGTATATTAAGGAATTTTACTAAGTATGCTGCTATAGAGGAACCATCGATAGAAAGATCCATATGGAGACAGATGATATTCGGGCAGCATCACGGACTTCCCACAAGGCTCCTTGACTGGTCGTTCTCACCTCTGATCGCACTTCATTTTTCCACAGCTGAAGGGGACATGGATCAGATGGATATGCATGACAGTGCAGTTTGGAGAATAGATATCCATGAGCTTCATGATCTTCTTCCCGAAAAATACAGGCAGGAATCCAAGCGAGTTAACAATACTGTTTTCTCAGTTGATATGATGCAGGATGTATGCGACAGCCTGGATCAGTATGATAAGGATATGGGTAACCAATCGATGGTAGTTATAGAGCCGCCTTCAGTTGACAGGCGCATAGTTAATCAGTATTCTTTCTTTTCCGTGATTCCAAGTGACATGGAGGATATCGAAGGCTTTCTTAATAAAAATACCTCCAACACTTATAAGTATGTATTGGACAAAAAACTTCGCTGGCAGGTCAGGGACATGCTGGACCATCAGAACATTTCGGAAAGAATTGTTTATCCGGGACTGGACGGTCTTTCACGCTGGCTTGGAAGACACTACTTCGTGAAGTCTTGAAGTTAGCTGACGGCTATGATACTATATTTTAGTGCGAAAAAAGCATAAGTGTTCTCGTAGCTCAGCTGGATAGAGCGTCCGCCTCCTAAGCGGAAGGTCGTGTGTTCGAATCACATCGGGAACGTTGAAAGAAACTGGCTTCCGACGAAGTTGGTTTCTTTTTTATATATTATTGTCACCAGATTTACTTAAATTGTCACTCACCTATAAGCATATCCTTCATTTCAGATAACCTTCTCATATCGGTCAGGGAATAGTTAGATTAATTAGTCTGTATTTTATGTCCAAGTATGTAAGCCCTGTCAGCAACACAGAATAAGTTTTATTTCGCAGTTTTCAATTGCGTAGTCTAACATGATTTGTATGAGCTCGTTCCGGCTTAAATTAGCTGATTTGGATATATCATCAAGTTTCTGGACGGTCTCGTTCGATATCCTTATTGAAAAGTTCTTATAGCCATCTTCTCCTCTTTTTTTTATAATCAGTTTTTCATTTGCCATTTTTATCACCTGTATTTAACATATTTAACACCTTTCATTAGTAAGTTTATTATGAGTAACAGTGCTGATATATGATAAAAATATGGCAAAAAAAATATAGCTATATAGTGCCATTTATAAATATTCAATCATAACTAATATTAATATTGTAAATATAGCATCAATATGTTATTGTAAATAACGGCGCTAATGATAAGTGTTTTATGAGGGAAGCATATATCTATGAGAATTCATAAGAATCTTGAAGCAGTGTCAAGAAATAATAAAGAAATACAGCGCGTGATCATCAGACACAAAAATCCACCACCGACAATAAGAATTTAAAAGTAAAAAACATCTTAAATACAGTCAAATGCATCTAACATTAGCACTGTATCAGATTAGTTTCTAATTAAGTACTCGCGCAGATGCGCTCGTTCGACTCTATCTTTGATACAAGAAGTAAACAAAATCTACACCGAAAGGAGCGTGATATTATGACGAATATCAATATCAAACTTAAGAAGATTTTGGCGCTTACGCTTGCAGTAGCCATGGTCTTTTCAATCGCTGCTGTATCCACACTTACAGTAAAAGCAAGCGAAACCCACTCTAAAGGCTACGACTGGATGGTCGAGAAGCTCGACGCCAACGTTGCTGCTGGTACAACAACAACAAATACCGTAGATTATGGTGACCATGTCGAAGAATACACCAAGACCGAAGCGGCATCTCTTTTTGATACTGTCGAAAAAGAAGCTGATTATAAGGAAAACTTCATTACTGTTACTGAAGCAGAATTGGAGGAACTTAAGACAAAATATAAAGATGTCAGAACAGGATATTATTCGACATATCCTAATCAGCTCCAAACTTTATGGGATAATGCATGGATGCATTTTGAAGACCCTATACTGGGAACAACCACACAGGGCTGGGCTGATGCAATAGTAAATCCTATACAGGATACTTCAAGTAACAGTTCTTCCAATAATACCGCAAACACGTCCGATAACAATCAGACAACTGATACGCGGTCTGAACTTGAAAATTATTCAAATGTTCAAGGATATACCGTGCATAACCCCAGCGAATATGGCTATGACACAATTCCAGGTTGGAATATATATGCACACATTCCTGCAGGAAGCACTTTCAGAGCTCTTGATGGTATCATCTATAAAGTTACCAAAGAAGGCGGATACAGGAGCCTTGGACAGGTTCAGATAATCGGTTATGATACAGTTGGATTAGAATATCATGGAAGAGCTCAAGACAGTCAGTATCTGGCAATGACAGCGCCAAAGAAAGACATTTTACTTCCTAACACTGTACAATTTAATGAAATTGGTGAACTTTATGGTGTAACATCAAGTTATGATGATAAAAAGCGTGCACACAAACAAGGAGAAGACGCTTTCCAAGCATGGAGAAACGGTCTTAACAGATTTGGCAGCAAGGTTGATGACAATAAAGTTGTAAATGCAGGCAGTATGTTTGTCAACGCCTACAGTGCAGAACTTTCAAGTGGAACTTCAGTTCTTGCACCCGAATACTTTGTAATCACAAGTATAGCACAAGGCGCTTTTAAGGGTGATACCGATTTAAAGAAAGCGTATCTTCCTGAATCTGTTACAGAAATACCCAAAGACTGCTTTAGCGGATGTAAAAATCTACAAGAAGTAACATGGGGTTCAAACTCTCTCAAGATTACAGAAAAGGACAGTCTGTGCGTCAACAGTGGAATGCCAAAAGCTAAAGCTAAGAAATCAATAGCCAAGAACGCTTTCTATAAGTGTAAAAAGCTCAAGACATTCAATCTTTACGGCGCGTATGCACAAATCAAAGTTGCCAAGAATGCTTTTGGCAAAGACAAAAAGACCATCACTGTGAAGACTTATAACAAGAATAAGTGGACGAATAAATTTGCCAAAGATATCCACAGTAAGGGTAATGCCAAGAAGGAAACAAAGCTTAAACTTGGTGTTCAGGGTAACAGCACCGCTGATACTATCCAGGAAACCAAAAAGAAATCTTCCAAGAAAAGCAAAAAGTAACTAAGCCAATACCGAATCATCCGATTCTTGTATCGACATCCCCATGGAGCCTTACAGCTCTGTGGGGAAAATTTTTATCGCTGAACAACCTTTTTCGGCGCTTCCAAGTATTCAGCGCCTAAAACGGAACAACACACTAAAAGCCATATAACAGTGATATTATGGATATAGAAATATTTATGGAAAGGAGCAGTTTGCTATGAAAAAAAAATATTGATTGTTTGAATGATGATTATGAGTTACCAATTCATTTTGATGGACTAGAGTCATATGTTTACTATATAAAAGACCAGATGAGAATTGGAGGGTTTGATCATGGCTATGAACTTGGATTAGGAGGCTCTGGTTATGTGAATGCTAATCAGTATGATGTAAAAATAGCTAAAGAAATTGCAAGTATATCTTTTGGAGATGATGGTTTTAAGATTGATTACACTAATCTTGAAGGAGAGTCTAGATATATTGCTGACAGAATGTTTAAATATGGAATATTTGATGCATTACTTAATGGACTTAATGATTCAGAATATGAAGAGGCATCAAGCGATGAAGAATACTTAGCAACTCTTTGCGCAGCTATAATTTATGATAATGAAGTCTAATAAATTGAGACAGTGAGACGGTGAGACAGACAGTTTATAAATAATAATATTTAAATATCACAGGGAAAAGAATAATAATCTTTTTTCTATAAAAGGTGTCTCATAAATAACAATATTATCCTATTACTTGTGATTATGATGTATCAGCGAGAAAACTCCTTCCGACATAGTCGGTGGGGGATGAATCGCTGGCCCTCAGCGTTTCGCTTTGCTGTATCGTCCTGTTCTTTCATATTTTCTTTTGTGGTCATCCGTGCGCTGGCTTTCTATATATTTTTTCACTGT